>JABHRC010000033.1 GCA_018670435.1 Gammaproteobacteria bacterium | reverse complement strand
GAATAGTCTCTACTATAATCCCTGCCTTTTCTAGAAAAAGATTATTTGGGTATGACTCTATGGTCTACGCTACAGCATCAATTGCATTGTTATCATTTATTGTTTGGGCGCACCATATGTTTACTGTTGGTATGCCATTAGCAGGTGAAATATTTTTCATGTTTACAACAATGCTTATCGCTATACCTACAGGAGTGAAGGTATTTAATTGGGTTGCTACTATGTGGAGAGGATCCATGACTTTTGAGACGCCTATGTTATTTGCCATAGCATTTATTGTTTTATTTACAATTGGTGGATTTTCCGGATTAATGCTAGCAATGGTACCGGCTGATTTTCAATATCATGATACGTATTTTGTGGTAGCACATTTTCATTATGTATTAGTTCCAGGGGCAGTTTTTGCTATCATGGCAGCTGTGTATTATTGGTTACCTAAATGGACCGGAAAAATGTATAACGAAGGGCTAGGAAAATTACATTTTTGGTTAACAACAATATTTGTAAATTTAACTTTCTTCCCAATGCATTTTGTAGGATTAGCTGGTATGCCTAGAAGGATTCCAGACTATGCAGTTCAATTTGCTGATTTTAATGCAATTGCATCTGTAGGAGCTTTTGGTTTTGGCTTATCTCAACTAGTATTTGTTTATATTCTGTTCAATACGCTTAAAAAAGATGTAACTGCAGAAGATAAGGTTTGGGATGGCGCTGAAGGATTAGAGTGGACATTATCATCTCCTCCTCCTTATCATTCATTTGAAGAAGCACCTAAAGTCGACTAATGAGTAGTTTTAAAAAAACATATCTTTCGTTAACACTTTTTACATTATTTATGTTCTCGTTTTCATATATGTTAGTACCTCTGTATGATATATTTTGTGAGATTACGGGTCTAAATGGAAAGACAAATCAAACAAAAGTGTTGACTGTTAGAGAAAATCCTACTGAGAGATTTGTAACAGTGAAGTTTACATCTACAGTTGCTAATTCTGCTCCATTTACTTTTGAACCTATTGATAGAGAGATTATTGTGCAAGTTGGTAAAATAAATAATACATTTTATACATTAACGAATAATACTGAAACCGTAAAGCATGCAACTGCTAGTCCTAGTGTTGTACCGCATGAGGATGCAGAATACTTTAAAAAAATAGAATGTTTTTGTTTTAGTCAGCAACAAATAAATGGATTAGAGACTAAGGAGCTACCACTTCAGTTTATAATTGATAATGAACTACCTAATGACACTAGAACATTAATATTATCCTATACAATGTTTAATACAACTGATCAAATGGGTTCTAAATAAGGAGATTAATTTATGAGCGGATCTAATAGTTACTACGTACCACATGAATCAAGCTGGCCATTCTTGGCAACTGTTTCAATAATAGTATTGTTTGTTGGTGGTGCTAATTATATGAATGGTTATGCTTCTGGTACATCTATCATGCTTATGGGTTTAGCTTTTTTATTTATGGTGACTTATGGCTGGTTTGCAACTGTAATTAGAGAAAGTGAAGCTGGAATATATAATGATCAGGTGGATATATCTTTCCGTTGGGGAATGGTCTGGTTTATCTTTTCAGAAGTAATGTTCTTTTCTGCGTTTTTTGGTGCTCTTTATTATGCACGAGAATTATCTCTTCCATGGTTGGGTGGCGAAGGAACTAAGGTAGCTACAAATTTATTTTTATGGCCTCAATTCGAAAACGTATGGCCTTCAAACGGACCAACAAATGCTAATGGAGAATTTACTTTAGTTAAAGCTGGCGGTATTCCGGCACTCAACACATTGTTATTGTTAACAAGTGGGCTAACGGTGACATGGGCGCATCATGGCTTAAAAGAGCAAAATAGAAAAAAATTAATTTATGGTTTAGCTATGACTGTCTTATTAGGCTTCATATTTGTTGGCTTTCAAGCATATGAGTATATGCATGCTTATTCTGATTTAAATTTAAAAATGACATCCGGTATTTATGGTTCAACATTTTATATGTTAACAGGCTTTCATGGGTTTCATGTGACATTAGGGGCAGTCATGCTGTCAGTTATTTTATTTAGATGTATGAAAGGCCATTTTTCTGGGGATAATCACTTTGGATTTGAAGCAGTTGCATGGTACTGGCATTTTGTTGACGTAGTTTGGCTTGGACTTTTTGTTTTTGTGTATTGGCTATAAAACTATATTCCGTGAGGTTTTATTAAATCAAGATAATAACCTACTATTAACATAGTAAATAATAACACAGACAGTATAATCCTTGTTCTCAATGAGCTAAATCCACGATTAGATGGTTTCTTATCTTTAATAATATAAAAAAATCCAGCCGTTAGATTATAAATGATTAGCGCTAGTAATATTAATATTATATATTTCATTTTAGATGTAAAAAACTATATGCATTTAGCATACAAAAATTAAATGACTAAGACTATTAAATTATTATTTTTTTTACCACTCATTGTTATATGTATAATACTGGGGTTTTGGCAAATTGATAGAGGACAAGAAAAGCTTGCAATATATAATGCTTTTACTGATAAATTAAAAAGTACTCCAATTGACTACAAAAGATTTAAAAACAGACCTGAACAATTTACTCAAACTTACGTAAAAGGTAACTACCTTCCTAACATGCAATTTTTACTTGATAATAAAGTCTTTAAAAAGGTAGCGGGGTATGAAGTTATTACCCCATTAATAGTTAACGGCAAAATTATCTTGATAAATAGAGGGTGGGTTAATAGTAATAATAGACAATCTTTGCCAGACATCTCTATTGAAAATACTGATGAACCAATTACTGGTTATGTCTATTATTATAATAGTAATTTCTATGATCTGGCTGACGATAATTATGTCTCATCATGGCCGCTTCTAATACAAAATATTGAGATTCAGAAAATATCTAAATTACTTAATATGGATGTTGAACCGTATGTTGTAATAATGAATAAACAACAGGTTAATTCCTACAATATACAAAATGTTATAACTGAAAATCCGCAATTGAAGCATTATATGTATGCTGGGCAGTGGTTTTTATTTTCTATTGTAGGTTTTATTTTTATGATAATTTTAATTAGAAAGGAAAAACATAATGAATAGCAGCCAAGTTAAGTTAATAATAATAATATCTATTTTTATTTTACCATTTTTTATCTCATACAACATGTTGGATGATTATAGCCCAGGCAAAGAATACTCTACAACTAACTATGGCGAACTTATTGATCCTATGGTTAATATCAAGAATACAGTTATTAAGAGCAATAGTGATGATGAATCATTGCCAAATGGTAAATGGCTTTTAATTTATTATATAAATAGTCCATGTGACAAAGACTGTATGAATAATATATATCTTATGAGACAGGTAAATACTGCACTTGGTAAAGACATGGATAGATTAAAGAGACTACTTGTATCTAATGAAGTGCTCACAGAAGATATGGAGACTAATATTGTTCAATTATATCCATATATTATTCTTATAAAAAATAAACCTAATAATATTCATGTTTTAATCAAAGGAATAACAAAAAATAAAAATTCACTTTTCTTAGTTGATCCCCTGGGTAATGTTATACTTAGGTACGATGATAATTTTAATGGGAAGAAACTTCTCAAAGATATAAAAAAATTATTTAAACTTTCACGTGTTGGATAATATGTCGTTATATACCTTAAGAAATATATGTATTTTTGGTGCTCTATATACCTTAGTTGTTATATCGGTAGGTGTTTGGGTTAGGTTAACAGATGCTGGTCTAGGCTGTCCTGATTGGCCGGGTTGTTATGGTATCTTAGGGACACCAGACACTGATTTAGAAATTTCCAAAGCTAAGGACTCATACCCCGATGCTGTTATTGATACGGGGAAAGCATGGAGAGAGATGTTTCATAGATATCTAGCTGGTATTTTAGGAATTTTTGTATTTTATATTTCCTATCTCATAATTAAATATGCTAAGCATGTATCTAAAATATTTCCTATTGCTCTTATTTTGCTTATTATCACACAATCAATTATGGGTATGTTGACCGTGACAGAGTTAGTCAAGCCGACAATAGTGACAACTCATCTAGTATTAGGCATGTCAACAGCAACATTATTATTATGGAATGGTCTATTAGTACAGGAAGATAAGATTTTAAAATTAATAGATAAGAAGCTAATTATTCTAATTGGATTATGTATATTAGGGTTGTTAACTCAGATTATTTTAGGTGGATGGACAAGTACGAATTATGCGTCATTAGCTTGTACAGATTTTCCAAAATGTGACAATTCATGGTGGCCATCTAATATGGATTATAAAAGTGGTTTTACAATTTTTAATTTACCTAGCATTAATTATGAGCTGGCACCTTTGGCTTATAATGCAAAATTAGCAATTCATTTTACACATCGTCTTGGAGCATTATTTTTAACAGGGCTATATTCGTATTTATTTGTATATATATTTTTTAAACAATCAGATATGACGCTCAAAGCAATAAGCACAATAGTCTTATTAACTTTTATATTACAGATTTTACTTGGCGTTAGTAATGTCATATACAGCTTGCCAATTAATATCGCGGTGTTACATACAGTCAACGCCTCTATACTCCTAATGAGTATGATAACGTTACTATATTATTCGACATACCATCCACAAAGGTGATAAAATCTACTCATGCGAAATTCATCCACATATAATCAGAATAGTTTCTTAAATATATTACGAGAATTTATTATTCTTACAAAACCTAGGGTAAACCTATTAATTATGTTTACAGCTATTGTGGGAATGTTGCTGGCACATCAGGATAGCTTAAATTATGAGTTAATATTATTTTCGAGCCTAGGGATTGGACTAGCAGCATCTGCAGCAGCAATTATCAATCATGTCGTGGATCAGAAGATTGACTCCATCATGGATAGAACAAAGTCACGCCCTCTAGTAAATGGTTCGATAAAACCATTACATGCAATATATTTTGCCTTATTTCTCTCTGTAACATCAATAACAATGCTTTATGTTTTCGTAAATACGTTAACTGCATTATTAACATTATTATCAATCATAATATATTCGGTAATATATTCTGTTTATCTAAAAAATCTAACATCGCAAAATATTGTTATTGGTGGGATTGCTGGTGCCATGCCACCATTATTGGGCTGGACATCTATTACTAATCAAATTGAGCCATTTCCATTAGTATTATTCTTAATTATTTTTTTATGGACTCCTCCACATTTTTGGGCGCTTGCTGTATATAAGTACGAAGATTATAAGAAAGCAGATATACCTATGCTGCCAGTTACACACGGCAGAGACTTTGCAAGACTGCATATATTTTTATATTCTATACTTCTTTTTTGTATAACACTATTTCCATACATTCTAGGCTTGTCAGGATTTATATACTTAACAGGAGTTGTATTGATAGGTCTCAAGTTTGTTTTAGACTCTTATATGTTAATGGTTAGTAAATCTGCTTCAGAGGCGATTGCTTTATTTAAGTATTCCATAACTTACCTTGCAGTACTTTTTGCATTACTATTATTTGATCATTTTTGGTATTTATCTAGTAGTTAGAAATAACTTAAGCTATTAAGATACTATTTTTCAAAAGATTAAGCGATTTATTCTCTATTTGTCTAATACGTTCTTTAGAAATATTATATTTTTTAGACAAATCATTTAGAGTGCTCTTGTTTTCCAATAGATATCGATGACTTATTATATCTTTACTTCTGTCATCTAGTTTTGACATCGCGACTTCTAATCTATGAAGACTATCAGAGGAATCATTTTCATATTCTAGATTTTCTAGAGGATCTAAAATATTACCAGTTAGATATGCTGATGGAGATACATCATCTTCATCCGAAGGATCAAAAGATATATCTTTTCCGCTCAGTCTAGATTCCATTTGCGTAACAGTTTCTGGCTTTACATTTAGTTCGCAAGCGATATCTTTCTTCTCTGTTTCTGTTAACCAAGATGTATGAGTCTTTTTGCTTTTAAGCTTAAAGAATAATTTACGTTGAGCTTTAGTTGTTGCAACTTTTACCATCCTCCAGTTTTTTATTACGAATTCATGAATCTCTGCCCTAATCCAATAAATAGCAAAAGATAATAACCTAACATTTTTATCAGGATCAAATCTCTTTACCGCTTTCATTAAACCTATATTACCTTCTTGTATTAAATCAAGAAGAGGCAACCCATAACCTTTGTATGTCTTAGCCACATGAACTACAAACCTTAGATGTGCTAAGACTAGTTTTCTTGCAGCTTCAAGGTCATCAGATGAATTCAGTTTCTTAAACAATGAATTTTCTTCCTCTTTAGATAATAAAGGTGTTTTTCTTAATTGATTAAGATAAATATCTAATGAATCACCGGACTCTAAGCCTAATGATAACTCTGCTGGTAAATTTTCCATAAGTTGGCTACTCATAACTAATTACTCCTACAAAGTAATTATAATGCCTAATTTGAGGTATTCAAGGCTATAAACATAGTTTTTCACTATATTATTCAATATTTTACACCTTTTTTAGACAAATTTATTAATTAAACCCTACTTAAAAAGGATATTATCTATCCACAAATCTTTGCTATAATTCTATTGTGAAATTTAGATTCTTCAAACCGTATATCTTTAGCATCATTATTTTAGTGAATATATTACCATCTCTGGCAGAATCAAGCATGAGATTTTCAGATAGAATAGAAGAATATACCATGGACAATGGATTGAAAGTGATCCTAATTGAGGATAATAGAAGCCCAGTTATAGTTTCTAGTATTTGGTATAGAGTTGGATCTAGTTATGAATATTCTGGAGTTTCTGGTATTTCACATGTACTAGAACATATGATGTTTAAAGGTACGACAAACACATCTCCTGGTGAGTTTTCGAAAATAATTAAAGAAGCTGGCGGGTCCGAAAATGCTTTTACCGGAAGAGACTTTACTGGATACTATCAAAAGATACATAAAGATTATTTAGAGCTATGCTTAAAACTCGAATCGGATCGTATGTCCAACCTCGTTTTCCGTGAAGATGAATTTAAAAAAGAAGTTGAAGTGGTTAAAGAGGAGAGAAGATTGAGAACCGATGACAAGCCTGTCTCAAAAGTTTTTGAAAAAATTGGATTGCAAGCTTTTGGGATGAAGGATTATGGGATACCAATCATAGGAACTATGAAAGATTTAAGTAGTATTAAAATTAGCGATTTGAAAAAATGGTATAAGAATTACTATGTTCCCAATAATGCAACTCTTATACTTGCTGGCAATTTTGAGTCTAGTAATGCAAAATTATTGATTAAAAAGTATTATGGAAATTATGATAAAAAAAAGATATTGGATTACTCAAATAATTATACACACAAGATATCTTTTAATGCAATATCGGTAAAAGATAAGGTATCAGACCCGTTGATATTATTATCATTCAAAAATAAATCATTTAATGCCTCAGACAAAAAAGAAATATATGCAATGGAGTTATTATTAGAACTTATGGATGGAGGATTGTCCTCGCGATTTACAAAAAACTTAATAGATGAGAATAAAATCGCATTAAATACCTTTATATCTTATGACTCATACTCAAGAAAAGATGGTCTGATAACCCTAGGAGGGTCACCTAGAAAGGGAGTATCTGCCAAAGACTTAAAAATGGCATTTCTAAATGAATTTACAGTGTTTATAAAAAATGGCCTCAAAGAGAATGAGTTAACTAATACAAAGTCGAGATTGTTAGCTAATAAAATATATGAATTTGATTCTGTGTTTTATCAAGCAATGCAGGTTGGCATGCTGGAAACTAAAAATTTTGACTGGCATTTACTGGATGAGTATGTTGATGATATAAATGCTATAACAGAGATTGATTTAATTAATGCTGCTAGAAAAATAGTTAGTAGTAGCTATATTTATTCTTCAATAGAGCCTGAGTCATGAAAATAATATTTCATGTCATATGGGTATTTTTTATTGTGTCTAGCACTAGTGGCATGGCGTATCCTAAAATAAAAGTTATAAAGAATAACGTCAACTATCTATTAATCCAAGAGAGCACATTACCTATAGTAGATATAAATATATCTTTTAATACTGGAAGTAAAGATGATGGAAGTCTTAAAGGTCTAACTAATTATGCTATTGAACTATTACATCAGCAAAAGGTTGATGGAGAAAAGATTATTGATTCTTTTGAAAAAATTGGAGCAATATATAGTTCCTCAGTTGGCAGAGATTCAAGTTCACTCTCAGTTAGATTCGTAAAAAATGATCATAACATCAATATTGTATCAAAAAAGTTAAACGAAATATTTAAAGGAAGTAATCTTAGCACTTCATCAATTGAGTATACTAGGGAATTAATAAGTAAGAATATTGCCTCTAGGGATCTAAACCCAGCATCAATCGTTTCATATAAATCAGATGAAGAATTTTTTGCTGATACTGGATATGCGCATCCTATATCTGGCTATATGGATATCGTTAAAAAGATAAACATTGTTGATATACAAAGACATCTTAAAAAAATTATCAGCATTGATAATATAAAAATAAGTATAGTTGGAGACATTAATGAAAATGAAACTGCACATTTTATCTCAAAACTTTTAAATGACATCCCTGAAAAAAATAGGACTACTTTTGTTAAAAACAAATTAAAATATGAGGGAAGTGATGAGGTTAAAATTATCAATCACGATAGCAGTCAAACTCATATATTGATATATATTCCCTCGGTAACAAGGCAACATAAAAATTTTTATAATATTCTAGTTGCAAATTATATTTTTGGAGGAAGTGGTTTCGGATCAATGCTCATGCAAGAAATTAGAGAAAACAATGGTCTTGCTTATTCTGTATATAGCTACTTACTTCCATATAAGGATATAGGAGTAATTAAAATTGGTATGCAAACTGAATCAAAAAATACTACTAAAGCACTTAGAATTCTACAAACAGAAATAAATAAACTTAAGATATTTAATATTGACGATAAGAGAATAGAAAAAGCTAAAAATGGGCTATTAAAAAGTTTTGAACTTAGATTTGATACTAATAAGAATATGCTTAGAACTTTGTCATCTATCAATGACTATGAAATGCATGATAATTATTTTGAGAGATATACTGAGGGTATCAATCTTGTTACGAAAGAAAGCATAATATCTTCTCTTCAATCTGATTTACAATTTGAAAAAATACTAATTACCACAGTGGGAAATAATTGATTGGCTAATAAGAAGATTAGAATTACAGGTGGTCAATTAAAATCTAGATATCTTTCATTTGATGGCAATGATTCACTTAAACCTACAAAGTCTTATATAAGAGAAACGATATTTAATGTAGTCAAAGTAGACAGGAACATGAACAGTCTAGACTTGTTTTCTGGTAGCGGAATATTGTCTGCAGAGGCCATATCTAGAGGGATTAATAAATCTACATTAGTTGAAAGTAATAATAAATCATATATAAGAATAAAAGATGAGTACTCATTATTAGGTATAGATAATTACGAAATTTACTGTATTGATGTTTTGAGATATTTAAAAACTAATCAAGCCATAGAATATGATTTAATTTTTATAGATGCCCCATACAATACTAACTTGCTAGAAAAGAGCATTATTTTATTAGATGAATTTAATTATTTGAGTCAAAATACTTACATATATTATGAGCAGAGGAAAAAAGATTACAATCAAAAGCTTGTGTCTATAATCACTAAGACACATAATATATTGAAAGATTTAAATATAGGCGATGTAAGCTATACAATAGCTAAAATAAAGGAAAAATAAATGGAAAAAATAGCAGTATATCCAGGAACATTTGATCCAATAACTAATGGGCATACAGATTTAGCTAAAAGAGGCTGTAAAATCTTTGATAAAATAATTATTGCTGTAGCTGAAAATCCACAAAAGAATACCCTATTTTCAATTACTGAAAGAATAGATTTTGTAAAAAACATTTTTTCTGATGAAAAAAAAATTGAAGTATATCCTTTAAATAAGCTTTTAGTGGAATTTGCAAAAGATCATTCTGCGACAGTAATACTGAGAGGTTTAAGAGCTGTTTCAGATTTCGAGTATGAAGTTCAATTGGCAAGCATGAATAGATCAATGGAGCCTAATATTGAAAGTGTATTTATGAGCCCAGCAGAAAAGTTTGGTTTTTTATCGTCCAGTATAATTAAAGACATTGCTAGGCATGGAGGAAAATTAGAACAATTTGTCCATAAGAATGTACTCAAAGCACTGCGCAAGAAATACTCTTAATTATTTCTGGCATACATTGCAGTAAAACGATGATCTTCCTCCAAGTTTAATATTCTTGACTTCCACACCACATTTACAAATTTTACAATCATAAATCATAAGCTTTTGTTTAAAATATCCAGGAGCGCCATCTAAGTTTTTAAAATCTTTTAAAGTAGTACCTCCGGACTTAATAGATTTCTTTAAAACAAATTTAATAGATTTAACTAGATCATCGCATTGCTTGAGTGTAATGTATTTACATTTTTTATCAGGTCTAATAGATGACATATATAAAGCTTCGCAGGCATAAATATTTCCAACCCCAACTACAATATTTTGATTCATAATTAGATTTTTAATTGCAACATTCCTATTTCTACACTTATCTTTTAAGAAAATACTATCGAATTCTTTAGAGAGAGGCTCAGGACCAAGATTTTGAATTAAAAAGTGATCATGAATATTTTCTGTCCAGTGTATGGAGCCAAATTTTCTAACATCATTATATTTTAGTATTTTATTATCTTTTAATTCAATTTGATAATGATCATGCTTACCTCTATTTTTCGCATCTATGGTGTCTATAAATTTAATAATACCTGTCATTCCCAAATGTATGAGTATATATCCATTATCTAATTTAAAGATAATATGTTTGCCTCTTCTATAGATGTTTTCTATTTTTCTATTTTTAACTAATTTAGGAATATTAGAACTTATATCCCATCTCAGTTTACTATTTATGATAATAAACCTTTTTATAGTCATGGATTCAAGAGACCTATTTATTGCCTTAACAACTGTTTCTACTTCAGGTAATTCAGGCATAATTTAGGTATTTATTGGACATATTTTTAAATGTATCATATGATGAATTTAATCTTAAATATACAACTATGATAGACATATTAATAAATGGAATTGTTGAATTTACATGGATAGGCTATGTAATTTATACATTAATAGTGACCCACATTACAATTGTGGCAATAACTCTCTATCTTCATAGAGGAGTGTGTCATTCTGCCATAGAGATTAAGCCAGCCCTAGGACATTTCTTTAGGTTTTGGTTATGGCTCACAACCTCAATGAGAACAGCTGACTGGGTGGCCATACACCGCAAGCATCATGCAAAAGTTGAGACAATAGATGATCCGCATAGCCCTGCATATCATGGCATTAAAACCGTATTATTATGTGGCGCAGACTTATATCATGATGAAAAAAATAATCCTGAAACGATAGCTAAGTATTCTCAAAATTGCCCAAATGACTGGGTAGAAGAACATGTATACACGGGAAGAAATAATTTAGGAATATTATTTTTATTTATAGGTAATATTTTATTGTTTGGAGTTGTTGGAATTATCATTTGGTCTATCCAGATGGCTTGGACTCCTATTTTTGCGGCTGGTGGGATAAATGGCGCAGGACATTATTGGGGTTATAGGAATTATGATACTAGTGATGATTCAACTAATATGTCTCCAGTAGGGGTTCTCATAGGCGGCGAAGAACTTCATAATAATCATCATGCTTTTCCGACAGCTGCTAAATTTTCATTAAAACCATGGGAATTTGATATTGGATGGCTCTACATAAAAATATTTTCAGCTATAGGGCAGATTAATGTGAAAAGACTTGCTCCTAAAACCGTAGTAAATATGCCAGCTGATATACTTGATTCAGAAACCGGATATGCGCTATTGAGATCAAAACTTACTGTTATTACTAACTATACAAAGAACGTTTTAAGTCCCTTAATGAAACAAGAATCTAGGGAAGCAAGTAGTGATTTTAAGAACTTATTGAAACGTTCTAAGCCATCCATGGTGAGAGAACCGCATAGAATATCTAATAAAGAAACGCTTACTCTAGATGAAATCTTTAAGAAATCTAGTACTCTAAAAACTGCTTATCATTTAAAGAACAAGCTATTTGATATTTTACACTCTAGAAATTTAAAACATGAAAGTTTCATTGAAACAATAAATGCATGGAGAGAAGAAGCTCAAAATGAAGGAATAGAATGTTTGGTTGATTTTTCTAACAGTTTAAAAGGTTACAAGGTAGTTAAATAGATTACTTAATCTTACCTTCTTTATACATTACATATTTTCTAATAGTTGGATCAAATTTTTTAATTTCTAATTTATCAGGCATTGTTTTCTTATTTTTAGTTGTAGTATAAAAATGACCTGTTCCTGCTGATGAATTTAATCTTATCTTTTCTCTCATAATATTATGTAATATCGTATTTCTCTAGAGCTTTATCGAGACCATATTTGTCTATGATTCTTAATCCCTTAGATGATAGTTTTAATTTAATCCATTTGTTTTGTGCTTCAGACCATAGTCTATGCATATGGAGATTAGGCTCAAAAGTCCTTCTCGTTCTATTTTTAGCATGTGAGACATTATTTCCCGACATAACTGCTTTTTTTGTAATCTGACAAATTTTAGACACTTTAATTCTCCAAACTCAATAATGATATCAGAAACGTATTCATATACAATATATATATAAAAAATATCAAAGGAAAATATGATGGATATAGTGTTTATTAAGGAATTATGCATAGAAGCTATAATTGGTATTTATGACTGGGAAAGGAAAATAAAACAAGTGGTCTGCATTGATTTAGAGCTTGGAACAGAGATTAAACAGGCCTCAGAGTCTGAAAACATAGACTATACTATAGATTATAAAGCTGTTGCTAAGAAAGTTAAGGCATTAGTACAAGAGGGTGAATTCTTTTTAATAGAGACTTTAGCTGAAGAAACCATAAAAATGATATTTAGAGATTTTAACATAACTCATGTCAAAGGAAGGTTTGGCAAACCGGGAGCTGTTACTGGATCTAAAGAGGTTGGAGTGATTATTGAAAGGACCAGAGATGATGCATAAGGTTTATATTGGTATTGGCAGCAATGTAAGTAAAGAAAAGAATATTAAATCATGTATTGTTGAGCTCAGAAAGGTTTATGAGAATATTATTCTTTCTCCAGTATACGAGACATCTTCGATGGGGTTTGATGGGCCTAACTTTTATAATCTTGTTAGTTCTTTTGATACAACATTAAGTATTTATGATTTAAAAGCCAATCTTAACTCTATTGAGAATGATCATGGGAGGCATTTTAATGAAACTAAGTTTAGCTCGAGGACTTTAGATATTGATATTTTATATTATGATAATCAGGTTATATCTAATGAAAAGATTAAAATACCTAGAAAGGAAATAATTGAATATGATTTTGTATTAACTCCATTGATAGATATAGCGCCAAATTTTATACATCCAGTATTAAAAATATCTCATACTCACATAATGGAAAGTACTGCTATTGAAAAGCAAATAATATCAAAAATCGACTTTGATTTATAAATATGAATTTTTTAGTTCAGTGTTTGATTTCTTATTTAGGTTTAATACCTTATTTATATTTATTAACAGATTTATTTTTCATAGAAACACTAAATCCAGAAATAATATACGATATCATGCTCTATCATACATTATTAATTTTCACATTTATAGGCGCCACTAATTGGGACCTTAAAAATAATTATATTATTTATACAATATATGGATTTATTCCGAGTCTAATAGCTTTTGTCATCATGGTGTTGAATGTATTGAACTATGACCAAGCTTCGCTTTTCATAGCCATGGTATTTTTTTTATTATTACAGCTAATTATTGATTACTTTAGTTATTTAAATAAAAAAATTAGTAGCCAAATTATTTATTATCTTAGAGTACCAGTAACTTTAATGCTAAGCGGGATATTATTAATATCCATATTTATTGATCACCCTTAAAATTACATATTTAGTTTTCTGCCGCCATCGACATCTATATTTTGCCCCGTAATGTAATTAGCATCTTGTATCAAAAATAGTATTGCTTTTGCAATATCATTTGGCTCGCCTACACGCCTAAGAGCGATACGTGATAGTATCTCTTTCTTTTTCTTCATATTACCAATATCTGACTCTGGCCACATTATTGCTCCAGGTGAAACACCATTCACTCTAATATGTGGCGCTAAGTCTTTAGCTAATGCTTTTGTCAATGCTAGTAAACCAGCCTTACTAATATTATAAATAATATGATCTTTTAGAGGAGGGTTAACATGTATGTCTATTATATTTACAATAGATCCTTTCCTTTTCTTTAGTTCTGGATAAAATTCTTTTGATAGCAATAAAGGAATTTTTAAATTAGTATCAATAATATCAGACCAAGACTTCTCATTTACATCATTAATTTTGGTGGGGTAAAACTTAGAAGCATTATTTATCAAAACATCTATCCTACCAAATATTTTAAGAGCTTTCTTACATGCAACTTCACACGTTTTTTTCGAAGAAAAGTTTGCATTAATTGCTGCAAATGAATCTTTCCTAATATTATTTAGAGTTTTAGATAAAGCATTAGCTTCTTTGCTAGACTTATTATAAGTAATAATTATATTATAACCTGAGGCATGAAGATATTTAGCAACAGCCATCCCAATTCGTCTTGCTCCACCCGTAATAAAAACTGTTCTAGTTATAGCCATAGATATATATTAAGGGTAAATTAAAAAATGTACACTATAATTAAGAATATATAAGTTATGAAATCACCAATAGAGTCATATCTAATAGATAGAATCAATAATCAGAGTAAAATATCATTCTCTGAGTTTATGGAAATATCTCTTTATCACAAAGATTATGGATACTATACAAGTAAAAAGCAGATATTTGGTAAGAATGGCGACTTTATAACCTCACCAATAAACTCATCATTGTTTGGAGAATCAATTTCTAATGAGTTTATAAACCTTAAGTCAAATATTGATAAAGATCTCAATATTCTGGAAATGGGAGGTGGAGATGCTAGTCTTGCCATAAATCTTTTGAAAAACTTAAAGAATAAAAAATGTCTCCCTAGTAAATATATAGTACTAGAAATATCAGATATTCTTATTAAGTTACAAAAAGAGAATATTAAAAAATCTATACCTGATTTATATTATTTATTCGAATGGAGAAATTCTTTGGAAGACATATCTATGGATGGTTTAATAATTGCTAATGAATTCTTTGACGCTTTGCCTACAGAAAGATTTAAAGTAATAGATAATAATATTGAGTGCTTATTTATTGGAATAGATGGAGATAGTTATAAGCATATTTGGAATAGCGCTCCTCCTGACTTTATAAAAGAATTGGAATTAGCAAAAAATAATCATGAAATTTATTTTAAAAATAATTATATAAGTGAAATAAATCTTCATTATAAAAAATGGTTAAAGTGTTTAGATAAGGTTTTGAATTCAGGTGTAATATTTCTAATAGACTACGGCTATAATAGCAAAGAATATTTTCTAGAAGACAGGAATGAAGGAACTCTTGTTTGTGTGAAAAATCATCAGCCAAACTTTGATCCTATGATAAATATAGGTGAACAAGATTTATCATCTTTTGTAAATTTTTCACACTTAAATAATATATGCTTAAGTACAAAACTCGATATTGCAGGTTACCTTATACAATCTAATTTTTTAATCAATCTTGGAATCTTGGACTTATTTCAAAGTAAAAAAATGTCTGAAAATGAAAAGTTAGATGAGCTAAATAGATTGAAAAATATTCTCTTGCCAAATACAATG
>JABHRC010000025.1 GCA_018670435.1 Gammaproteobacteria bacterium | reverse complement strand
TTATATATAATTATCACTGCTTTGGAGTTTTGTCATTTGCGATTATACTCTGATATTAATATTATTTAAACAAAGGATAATGGTAATGGCTTTAGATCATAAACATCTTTTAATTAGAGCAGAGGTTAATAATTGTCCAATGCGCGATAATCTCGGATATGTACTAGAATGGATGCAATCTCTTATTACTAAAATTGATATGAAGCTTATGCAAGGCCCAAATATTTCTTATGTTGATCAGGAGGGAAATAGAGGAATCACTTGTATGGCTTTAATTGAAACTAGTCATATTGTATTACATATTTGGGATGAACAAAAACCAGGTTTATTTCAACTAGATGTATATAGTTGTAAGCCCTTTGATCTTAATATTGTCATTAAACATTTAAAAGATTCCTATGATGTGACTAAGTTACAGTATAAATTTTTAGATAGAAAAACTGATCTTATTATGATAGAAGAAAATTAGTTTTTATTTAGATTTTTTTAATTCTAAATCATATTGTATTTTAGAGACAACATAATTTAGTAGTAAACATGTTTTTTTATATAAATCTGAATTCTTTCTATAGTCTGCTTCTGCTATGAAATCTACTCTCTTTGCCTGAGAAAGTTCTTTACATATTGACACCTGCTCTTTTAATTTCTTCTGATAAACAGCAATAGAATGGCCACCTTCTTTCTTTATCAAAGCCATACTTGGAACATCAGTTAATCCATCTCCAATATAAACCATATTATCAAATGGGATAGGTCTTTTATCTTCTGGCATGTGAGTATTAATGCTTTCAGATAATTTTTCTTTACCCTTATTGATCCTAAAGAGGTATTGTGTTTTTGTTGTATCAGTTACAACAACTTTTGGAAAGACTGCATGCTTGTTTTTATTATAGAAATATTCTGAAGCAAAAACTTTTCTTATATATTTTTTTATAGAAACTCCATCCAGGATCTCCATATGACCAGCAGATATAATGTAATGATAAATCTCTATATCATTACCTGATAAACTTTTTATATATTTGTTTATATTATTAAACCATTCGCTTACTCCTTGATAATATCTAATATCTTTACCCATTTTGAAAAACTCGTTTTTAGATATTTTTATATTTTTTTCCTTTGCCTTATCTAATAAATGTCTCATGAATACCATCATTGTTTCACCACCAGTTCTTTTCGATTCTTCGTTGATAGAATCCCAAAAACTTTTTGGACTTAAACCTAATTTGGGAAGCAGAGTATATTCTTGCATAGTTTTAGGGGTCAGCGTCCCATCAAAATCATAGATCATAGCTATTTTATTTTGCTTCATTACATATCCTCTGGAGCACTTATGTCGAATAAATTTAATCCATTCTTTAAGATTTTTTGCACAGCCATTACAAGTGATACTCTACTATAATTTATTTCTTCACCTATGATTTTTACATTCGCATAATAACTATGAAAACTTTGAGATAATTTATAGAGATAGTTAGTAATTAGTTGAGGTTGAAGAGTATCCATTGCTTGTTCAATCGTTTGTACATAGCTATTCAATAATCTTAATAATTCTTGTTCTTTAGGATCTATCAGCTCTCTATCATCAAAATTTAGATTATCTGTGCTCACTTTCTGTATTATTTTTTCTATTCTCGCATGAGCATATTGAATATAATAAACAGGGTTATCTTTATCTTTGGATAACGCTGTGTTAATTTCAAAATCTAAATGTTGTTCAATTTTTTTATTAATATAAAAAAAGTTAATTGCATCAGGTCCTATTTCATCAGCCAATGACTTCAATGTAATAAATTCACCAGATCTAGTAGACATTGACATCTTTTCCCCATCTCTATATAGATTTGCAAATTGTATTAAATGAATAGACATTTTGTCTGTGTCATATCCAATACCTTTCAATGCATTAGTTAATCTTGGTACATATCCATGATGATCTGAACCCCATATATTGATGATATGATCATATTTATCCAGTTTAAGAGAATGGTAAGCTATATCAGTAGCAAAATATGTCAGAGCACTGTTAGCTCTTACTAGAACCCTATCTTTATCATCCCCATATTTAGTAGATTTAAACCATACAGCGCCATCTTTAACATACGACAAACCTTTAGATTTTATTTTTTCTAATATTTGGTAAACAAAGTTATCTTTTATTAATTCACTCTCATGAAACCAGTTTGAGAATTGTACATTTAAATCTTCAAGATCTTTCTTTATATAGTCATTAATTATAATATCTATAACAGTGTCACGAAATACAAGGTAAGAGTTGAAATCTTTTTTAAGTGACCCTAGGAATGATTCATATACTTTATTACCTGATAAAGAATCTTTATGTATTAGCAATAAATCCCTATATTTCAATTTTAGTTTATTAGCTACTGTTGAAATATATTTTCCCTTATAAATATCTACATCATCAAATGGTCTTTTAAGATCAATTAAACTTAATATAACGCTTATTGAGAGTATATCTATTTGCTTCCCTATGTTATTAACATAATATTCTGTAAATACATTATGACCTTGAATTCGTAACATATTAGATAAGGTTTTGCCAAAAATTAGACCTCTGCCATGTCCAACATGCAAAGGCCCAGTTGGATTTGCAGATACAAATTCTATATGTATATTTTTTTTTATTTTAGTTTTAAATTTTTCAAAAATATTATTATTCTTAATAATATCTGTGACTATAGATGCTCTTTTTGAGTCTTCGATGAAAAAATTTATAAACCCTGGTTTTTTGATTTCAATATTTTTTATCTGAGGATGTTTCCTACCTAAAAGCCCCTTCTTTATATCTTCTCCAATATCTACTGGGTTCTTTTTTAAGACCTTACTCAGTTTCATAGCAATATTGGAGTAATAATCCCCATGCAGTTCATTGGTTGTTTTTTGAACTTCTATATATCCTTCTTTTGATATTTCCCTAGGATTTATATTTTCATCAGAAGTAGTTTCTAATAAATAAGACTCAATAATATTTTTTATTTCTATATTCAAGTGGACTCTGTAAAATGGTTAGTACAGGTCGATAGGATCTATATCCAAAGACCATCTAAAGTTACTTTTTTTATGCTTAAGTATATATTCTCTTATTTCCGATGATTTTTGTAGTAAAAATTTTCTATTATGTGAATTAATTAGTAATTGGTAATAATATCGATTATTTTTTTTCAATATAGGTGCAGGAGCTGGACCCAGTATAGTGATAGTATCTCTATATATATTTTTAATTTTATTTAAGAATATAAGCCCTTCACCTTTATTGTTAGTAGAAACTCTAAACAATGACAAGTATGATTGAGGTGGTAATGCTGCCTCTCTTCTTTCTTTTAATACATCTTTAGAGAAATCACTGTAACCATTTTCTAGTAATTTAGTCATTATTGGGTGTTTTGGTTTACGCGTCTGTATAATCAGTCTTCCTTCTGATGAATGTCTTCCAGATCTACCTGCTACTTGTATTATCATCTGAGCAATTTTCTCTGTCCCTCTGAAATCCAGGCTATAAAGACCTGAGTCTATGTCAATGATTCCCACCAAAGTCAAATTAGGAAAATCATGCCCCTTTACAAGCATTTGCGTGCCTACTAATATATCAATTTTCCCATCTCTAGATTGATTTATAAAATTATTTAATTTAGAAATATTATTGATTGTATCACTATCAATACGCATTACTTTTGATTTTGGAAATAATTCTTTCGCCCTTTTTTCTATTCTTTCAGTCCCCATACCAATAGGAATGATTTCACTTTCTGATTTACATTCACATATATTTTTAAAATTTACTTTTGTCTGTAAACCACAGTGATGACACCATAATTTATTTTCATATTCATGAAAAGTCATATGAACATCACATTTCTTACACTTAGATGTCCACCCACAAACATTACATAACAGGGTATGACTAAAACCTCTTCGTCCTACAAATAATAATACTTGCTTCTTATCATCCAATTCCTTTTTCATCCCTTTGATTAATGTAGATGAGAATCCATCTCTTACTGTATCTACTTTAGTATCCACAACAGTGACACTTGGTAACTTAGTATTATGAAATCTATTTTTCAAAAGAATATGAGAAAATTTCTCTATTTGACAATTATAAAGACTTTCTAAGGATGGAGTCGCGCTGCCCATTAATATTGGTATACTATTATTTTTTGCTCTCACAAGGGCAATATCTCTAGAGTGGTATCTAAATTTTTCTGATTGTTTAAGCGAACTATCATGTTCTTCATCTATAATAATCATCTTCAGGTTTTTAAATGGTAAGAATATTGCTGATCTGGTGCCTATTAAAATGTCAACCTCCCCATTAAGGCAACTGGCCCATGCCTTTAATCGTGCAGTTTCGGTTAATGCAGAGTGATAAATAGAGATATTGAAATCTAAGTAATCTTGAAATCTTAATATTGTCTGAGGCGTTAAATTAATTTCAGGGACTATTATTAAAACTTGACCATTATTATCTACAATTTCTTTTGTAATACTAATATACAACTCAGTTTTGCCACTACCAGTAACTCCTTCAATTAATGTAGGTGCAAAAGATGAAGTGTTTTTCATGATCTTTCTATATGCTAATTCTTGATCTTTACTCAGCTTAATCTTTTTAGTTATTTTTCTCTCTCTCTCCTTAAGCTCTCTCGAGATGTAGCCACTTTCTAACAGAGATTTGAGTATTGTTTTGTTTTTTCTGACATCTACCTCTGTTCCTTCAGAAGATTCTATCTTATTATATAGTTTTTTTTGAGCATGTTTATTTCTAAAGTATGAATCCAGTGCTTTACCTGTTGCAATATAGATGTATTCTCTATCATCAGTGATTTTAATGTCACCCCCTGATTTAATTTTTGATGGGAGACAACTAAAAAGTACCTGACCTAAAGGATATTGATAATACTCAGATGCCCATTTACCAAGTTTTAGTATTTCACTTGTCACAACAGGTTTCTTATCAATAATACTATTTAAATATTTTAATTTGTATGTATGCTTTTTATGTTTGCTATTTTTATCTACCCTGACACATATACCCACAAGTTTTTTTTGGCCAAACGGTACTTCCACCCTAACACCTGGCTTAATATCATCAATTTCTTCCGGAATTAAGTAACTATATGTTCCATATAAAGGTAAATTCAAGGCAACATTAATTATATTTTTCATACCTTATTATACATTTACGGTTTCACTTGTTTTGAATTGTTTATCCACAGAATATGTTAATAACTTTGTGGATAAACAGCATAATCCTTCCTCATTTGATATCATTATCCTATTCTCAACAAATTGTACATTTTATAATCAATTATATATATCTATAAATATCAATAAGATAAGAGATTTATAAATCTACAAACATGATAGAATCTTTTTAAGATTATGTTTATTGTAATTTTCTCACAATGTGAATAAACATGTCTAATTTCAGTAATATTAGCTAAATTGTGCTTAATATTACTACTAAACCCTCTATAACATTGGGTTATATTTTATTTTTATGCTCGTCCTGATGATGTAAGTTGTGGTAACTAAGATATTTAATAATTACTAGTTTAAATTTAAGCTATAATTGAATTGTAGTGATTACTAATCAGCAAATATTACGACTCAATTCGGCAGGACATCCTGTAGATTGGATAAATCATCAAACTGCTGCAAAATTATATCACCTTAATCAGGTTATTTATGAATGTGGGTCATCCTCGCTGATACTAAGAGGTGGTTATAACCGCTTAAAGAGGCAGAGAAGCTTGTTAAATCTTAATTCTATAGTATCTACTAACAATATTAATAAGCTAGATTATTCGGCATTTACGCCCCCATTAATAAATACAACATTATTTAAAAGAGATGCCCATAAATGCCTATATTGTGGAAATATATTTACTTATAATCAATTATCAAGAGACCACGTGATTCCCTTGTCTAAAGGTGGCAAGGATACATGGACAAATGTAGTGACTTGTTGCAAAAGATGCAATAATCATAAAGGAGCCAGGACGCCAGAAGACGCAAATATGCTCTTAATTGCAATACCATTTAGCCCCTCAAGAGTTGAGTATATTATTCTGCGTGGTAGGAAGATATTGCAGGACCAGATGGATTTTTTAATCTCCCATATACCTAGATCTAGTCCAATTTTTCAAAGATACACAAAACCTTAACATTGTTTTACAATAGTTCTATGAAATTAGATACAGATAACTCAACAGTTGTCCTTTTGGTAAATCTTGGGACACCTAATCAGCCAAATACAGAGCAGGTTAGAACTTACCTTAGAGAATTCTTGTCTGACAAAGATGTAATTAGATTACCTAGAATCTTTTGGCTGCCTTTATTGCATTTAATAATTTTAAGAGTAAGACCAGCTAAAAGTGCTGCCTTATATAGAAAAGTTTGGACAGAATGGGGATCACCTTTACTGTATAATTCTTTTTTACAGTGTGGAAAATTAAGGAAAATATTTAAAAAAATCACTGAACATAATTTTTCAATAGATGTGGCAATGAGGTATGGTACACCATCTATTGAAAATAAATTAATTGAGTATCATCGAAAAGGTTTTAAAAAAGTACTAATACTTCCGATGTTCCCCCAATACTCAACTACTACAGCAAAATCGATTGCTAACAAACTAAAACTTATTTTAAAAAGTAATATTGATCTAGATAGAAATTTAGATATTTCTTTTATAAAAGATTTTCATGACAATCCTAAGTACATAAAAGCATCAGCTAATCATATCCGTAAATATCAAGCAAAGCTTGGGCAGCCTCAGAAACTACTTTTTTCTTTTCATGGGATACCAAAGTCATATGTAGGTGATGATGAGCCATATCAAAAACAATGCTTGATTACGGCAAATTTGATCGCAGAAGAGCTTGGTCTAGCTAAAGCAGCATATAACATTGTATTCCAATCTAGATTTGGCAAAGCTGAATGGATACAACCATATCTTGCGCAGACCTTAGAGTCTTATCCTGGGGAAGGCGTAAAGGATATTCAAGTATTTTGTCCAGGATTTGTCTCTGATTGTTTAGAAACTATAGAGGAGATTGGTCAAGAATCTAGAGATCTTTTTATTGATTCAGGTGGATTAAATTACCATTTTATTCCCTGTCTTAATGATGACGAAGGTTTATTAGACTCTTTAAAGGAACTAATTATTAATTATAACGATTACTCCATAGATTATAATGACCTACCTTAGTTAATCACCTAAACTTTTTGAGTTTCTTCTTTGCAAGTGGATGATTTAATTTTGCATAGTCTGGCATACCGTCAAGATAAGGAGGATAGTTCTCTCCTTGGACTAGATTTTTAATATAATTTTTGCATTTCAAGGTGATTCCAAAACCATTTTTACTTATATAAGACTTAGGAAGTATTTTTTCTACATTTGCTACATTTTCTAGCTTAGTATATCCAATATCCCATTTATAACTCGCTGTATTTTTTTTATTAATTGTGAGCATCACGCCAGTAATTTCGGCTTTAGCGTAATCTAAAGATTTATAACCAATGGCATACGCTTGCTTAACATCTACGTCTGAAGCTATATGTCTTGCAGCTCTTTGAAGATAATCTGAAACCGCCCAATGAACTTTATAATTTAATTTAGTTGTAATCATATTTGAAAGTTTTGGAGCTACCCCGCCAAGATGAGCATGACCGAAGCTGTCTTTGGTATCACTGGCAGCTATAAAATTATTCTTATGATCCTTAATGCCTTCCGATGCAACAATAACGCAATATCCGTTATTTATAACGGTCTTTTTAACCTCACTTAAAAAATTTTTTATGTTAAATGTTACTTCGGGTAATAATATAATATGCGGTGGTGTATTATTACCTTTTTTTATAATTCCAGCTGATGCAGCAAGCCACCCTGCATGTCTACCCATAACTTCTAATAAAAAAACTTTAGTAGATGAATTTGCCATAGACTCAACATCAAGAGATGCTTCATGAGTTGATATGGCAATGTACTTTGCAACAGAGCCGAACCCTGGACAGTTATCTGTTACTGGTAGATCATTGTCTATTGTTTTTGGAAGACCAATACAAATTAAATCATAATTGTTATCTTTACAATAATTTGCAATCTTTAGAGTAGTGTCTTGTGAATCACCACCTCCATTATAAAAGAAATATCCAATATTATGAGCCTTGAAAACATCTAATATTCTTTGAAACTCTTTTTTATTTTTCACCGGGTCTTTTAGTTTAATTCTACAAGAACCAAAAGCACCCCCAGGAGTATGAAGTAACTTTTTTAACTCTTTAGGATTCTCTTTGCTAACATCTATTAGTTCTTCGTTAAGTGCACCAGCAATACCATTTTTGCCTACGAACAATTTTCCAAAACATGATTTATTTTTAGAGAGAGAATCTATTAACCCAGCTGCTGTAGCATTAATTACAGGTGTTACTCCTCCAGATTGTGCATAAAAAATATTTTTTTTCATCTTAGCTCTCTATTAGTTTTTCAATATCTTTTATCCATAGATTTCTTTGCCCTTCTCTCATACCAGTTTTTTTGAATAAACTATCAATCTTTTCTATCTTTATTAATTTTCTCTCTATCATATCCAAATTAGTTTTGATATCAGGGATATAGTCCAGTGTAGCTAACTTTTTAGAAAGATAAATAATTTTTTTATTTTCTTCTATTATTTTCATGAATCTTTTATATTTGGTTCCTAATCTAGATGGGATAGAATCAAGGCTATTCATAATATTATCTAGATTTTTATACTCACTCATTAGAGCAGTTGCTGTTTTTTCACCTAACCCTGGAGCTCCAGGAATATTATCTACTGAATCACCCATCAGTCCTAAAAAATCTGACAAATCATGAGGATCAAAGTTTAATTTTTTTACTAGTTCATTATAACTAAACTTTTTATCACCATAATTCCACCAAGTATCATTTTCATATATCAACTGATATAAATCTTTATCATTAGTTAAAATTATATTATTGAGATTTATTTTTTTTGTATCTTTAGCTATTGTATATAGAATATCATCTGCTTCATGTGTTTTGCTTGCATTGTTATTCAGGCCCATCAAAGTCAAAAATTCTCGGCATAATGAGAACTGAGTTTTCAGTTCATCAGGAGCATTCTCTCTTGTTTTTTTATAATCCGGAAATATTTTATTTCTAAAACATGACCCTAGACTCTCATCAAATGCAAATGAAATATATTTTGGTTGATAATCATGGAGTAATCGAATAACAAAACCTGTGAAGCCAAGAAATGCTGCTATAGATTCATAGTTCTCTGTCTTCACTGGTGGAACAGCAAACCAATATTTAAGAACAAAACCTGTTGAATCTATTAAAAATACATCATTAGGATTTTTTTTATTGAACAATTTTTATTAGGTCTCCAATTTTTGGATTACTGTTTGGGTAATGACCATTTAATAATCTGAGCTTGTCAACCGAATACTTTCCTAGTGGAGATGATTTTGCGAGCTCTTCATATGACATCCCTTTTCTAAACCTAATTACTTTAATTGTTAAACCTTTAGAGTTATCTATCTCACTCTGAGACATTTTAGAAAATGTTTTGATCATACTTTTTGATTTTTCATCATTAGTTAAATCAGATAAGTTGCTCCGAATAATCCATACCTTTGGCTTTTTTTCATTATCTTCTATGTCAAATATTATTGTAAACCTTACATAAGAAGAGTTCATAATACTTTCTGAGTGATAAAGATATGAATATCCGCTAAGACCATTGAATGAAAAATCTTCTGAGCTTATCAACTTATTTGTCGTCAAGAATGTTGTTTTCTGAATGCCTTCTTTCAAATATATTTCTGGCGTAAGACCATTCTCAATATCATCACGTAATAACTCATCAACTTTGAATGTTACAATATCCTTATCTTTTGTTAGGACTAATTCATCAGATCTATTTTTAAAAACCCATTCATTACTAATACCTAACTTTATAGCTAATACCGGATGGTAAAAAATTGAGTTTTTAACATACCCTTCTTCTGGACTAGAACCAAACACAGACCCATCTAATAGCTTTAAAAATTTTTCTTTATTATTTTTTTTATTTGGTGTTTTCAAATTACTCAAAGCTTTTATTCTTTTGTCGTGATCTGGGTGAGTAGAAAATACTCCATGATATCCAATATTAGCTTCTCTTTCTTCTTCCTTGGCAATTTTCTGTTCAAGTTCATCAGAATACTTAAGTGTTGCCAGAAAAGCTGACATTGCCGATGGATCATAATTTGATTTTTCTAGATAATCTTCACCTAATTGGTCAGCTTCCAGTTCAAATTTTCTACTATATCCACGGTTTATTATCATATTTACCAAATTAAATGCATTTCCAGTTAATTGTCCACCTGGAACATTAGACTGAATTATAGACAACAACAGATTGGTTATCTGTGCTGTACTCATTCCTCTAACAGCATGCCGAGCAGTTATATGACCAATTTCATGTCCAATTACACCAGCTAATTCAGCCTCAGAATTAAAATAATTTAACATCCCTCTATACATATATACATAACCACCTGGTGTAGCAAATGCATTGAATGTTGGATCATCAATAAGCGTAAAATGCCATTTTAGTTTTGGACGATGGCTTTTCTTTGAAATTGATTCACCTAGTTTTTGAAAGTAATCATTTAACTCTTTATTTTGTATTATTTTATTCTCTTCTAAAATTTTTTTATGATACGAAGCTCCAATGGATATTTCTTGTTGCTCAGTGATAGTAACAAAATCAGGAATTCCTGTAACAGGATTAGTTGCACATCCAGAAATTATTAGTACAAATACCAAGGAATAATATTTGGTTAATATATTGAGACTATTCATTTTTCTTTAGGGAAATATTTTTGTAATTCACTTAGAGCTTTTGCTCTATGACTAATTTTATTTTTTTCCTCTGAAGTAATTTGCGCAGAAGTTTTATTATATTCTGGTAAAAAAAATAATGGATCATAGCCAAATCCATTTTCTCCAATAGGTTTTTCTGTTATGTAACCATCCCAAGATCCGGAAGTTATAACTGGAAATGGATCATCGGGAAACTTCATATATACTATAACACACCTATAACAAGCCTTTCTTTTTTCATAAGGAATCCCTCTTAGTTCATCTAAGAGTTTAATATTGTTCATTTTATTTGTAGCATTTTCTCCAGAATATCTTGCAGATTTAATACCAGGTCTCCCATTCAAGTATTCAATCTCGATACCAGAGTCATCAGCAATAGAAGCCATCCCAGTAACCAACGATGCGCTCCTTGCTTTAAGGATTGCATTTTCTACAAAAGTTGAACCTGTTTCTTCTACTTCAGGTATTTCAATATCATTACAAGTTTTAAGTAAAACGGCTGTACCATTGAGTATTTTCTTTATTTCATTAATTTTATCTTGATTTTTTGAAGCTAGTATAATTTTCATATATATCTAAAATTTTATATTTGTATTATATACTGTAGAATTATAATAAAAATTAACAAATAAAGATATGAAGAAAAGTAATCACATTGATAATTTAGGTAATGTTGGGATGGTTGATGTTAGCAATAAAAATATTACAAATCGTAAAGCAATTGCAACTGGCAAAATTACTCTCAGCAAAGCTGCTCTTGATTCAATTAAGCTTAATAAAAATAAAAAAGGCGATGTGCTTACGATTGCTCAAATTGCGGGAATACAGGCTGCAAAAAAAACATCTATATTGGTTCCTTTGTCACATCAGCTAAATATTAAGGGCGTAAATATTCGATTTGAGATTAATTCGGAAAGTATCACATGTATTTCTGAAATAATTTGTGATGAAAAAACTGGTGTGGAAATTGAAGCTTTATGTGCAACACAAATTGCTTTACTGACTATCTATGATATGTGTAAGTACCTAGACAGATCAATGATTATCTCAGATATTAAATTGCTTTTAAAGGAAGGCGGAAAATCAGGAGCCTATATAGCTAAATAATGAAAAAAATCTTATTCAAATCTTTATATGTATTAGTTACATTGTTATCACTGGCAGCTATGTATCTTTTTTTTATATTTAATCCTAATGATTATAAGGAACATATTATTAAATATGTTTCTTCTAAAACAAAGTATAGTCTCATAATTAATGGTGACATAAAAGCATCATATTATCCTGATATAAAGGTTCTAGTACCTGATATACAAGTTTTTAATATACCTTCTAGTTCACATAAACAGTCTGTTGCGTCATTAACAAATATGAAGATAGAGGTTTCACTAATTGACCTTTCTTTATCAGTAAAAAAACTAATGAATAAAATGATAGATGTAAACTATATAAGAGCATATGATTTTAAATATTATGGGATAAATGTTGATGATGTTTTGATGAAAACATACTCTTTGCTAAATTTTTCATCATTCACTGGTGCTGATAAAAAAGTAACAAATATTAAAAACATGTCTGCAAAAGTGAAAGTTATAGAAGATAATATGATGATAAGTGATATTTATATAGAAACTGAAACAATGGAAGCAAGAGGAAATGGATCTATAGATATACTTACGAAGGAAGCAGAATTTATTTTTATTGGAAAAATTAAACCATATGAAAAAATAATTAGCTTGTATCAAGCTAATTATCCCGTTGAGCTAGTCAATGAAGAATTACCAATGGTAGTTTCAGGAACATTAGATGATATTTCAGTTTCTATTGACTTAAATCATATAATAATAAAAAAAATTGAACCTATCAAAGAAAAAATTATAGATGAAATACAAGATAAAGTAATAGATGAGCTTAGAGATAAAATTAAACTGCCCTTCTAAAAAGAGAGCTTTAATTAGAAAAAAAATCTTAGATTGGTATGATGCCAATGGAAGACATGACCTGCCATGGAAAGGAAAAGATATATATAAAATTTGGATATCTGAGATTATGCTTCAGCAGACACAGGTACAGTCAGCTGTCCCATATTATAAAAAATTTATAGATCAATACCCTGATCTTGAGTCTCTGTTTCAGGCAAGCCTTAATGATATTATGAAAATATGGAGTGGGCTAGGATTTTATAGAAGAGCCGAAAATATATATAAAACATCAATAAGAATACAAAATGAGTTCAATAGAGAGTTTCCAAAAAGTTATGATGAAATATTAACATTGCCAGGCATTGGAAGGACAACAGCATCAGCAATAATGACTTTTAGCGGAAATGGCCATTATTCAATCCTAGATGGTAACGTAAAAAGATTTTTATCAAGATTTTTTTCTTTAGAAATAAATAATTCTAATTTAAATAGTTTATGGGAGTTATCGCAATATTTGCTATCGGTAAATAGGCCTTCAGATTTCATCCAGGCATATATGGATATTGGCTCATTAGTATGTAAAAAATCTAACCCATTATGTAATAAGTGTCCTGTTAAAAAGCAATGTAGTTCTTATCCATACAAATCAGGTTCTGCATATAAGTCTAAGAAAACCAAAATTACAGAAAAGAATATTTGGTCATTGGTAATTATAAATAATAAAGGTGAATTCTATCTTGAGAAAATATCTTATGATAATTTATGGAGAGGCCTTTATTCATCACCAGTTTTTCATAATGAGTCAGATTTAATGAGATGGAGCAAGTCACACAAGATAGAAGAATTCATAGAATATGATATCTTCACGTTTTCACATAAGCTATCGCACATCACATTTACCTTCAATGCAATATTATGTAATATCAAATACCATAAAAAGGTTAGCCTATCTGAGGATAATTGGTATAATCTATCAGACATTGATTTTGGAATACCCAAATATCAAGATAAAATATTTAATCAATATAAGAGTATATATGACTATAATTAATTGTGTTAAATTACAAAAAGAATCTGAAGCGTTGGACTATCAACCATATCCGGGCGATATTGGTGTTAAAATAATGGAAAATATTTCTGCTGAAGCTTGGCAATTATGGATGGATCATCAAACAATGCTAATTAATGAAATGAGATTAACGCCAGTAGACCCAAAGTCTAGAAAATTTCTTGAAGAAGAGATGGAGAAGTTTCTATTCGGAGAAGGTTCTAAGGCCCCAGAGGGGTTCGTGCCAGAGAAAAAATAATATTTAAGCCCAGGTAGCTCAGTCGGTAGAGCAGAGGACTGAAAATCCTCGTGTCGGCAGTTCGATTCTGTCCCTGGGCATGAAATATATGAACCAAATAAATATAAACGAATTATTAAATAATGCTCTCGCTCTTCATCATCAAGGGAAATTAGATGATGCAGATAAGATTTATCAGTTAGTAATAAATGGTGATGCCAATAATTTCCAAGCGAATCATCTTCATGGATGCATACTGTCTCAAAAAATGCAATTTGAGGAAGCAATTACTTTTTTAGAAAAAGCAATATCAATAGAACCTAATAACTATGAAGCAAATAATAATTTAGGTATAGCCTATAAAAATATAAAAAACTTTGTTAATTCTGAGAAATATTTTAAAAATGCCATATCTATAGATAGTAACAATTATAAAGCTCTTTTTAACTGCGCTAATTTATATATTGAAAGCGATAAATATGAAGAAGCTTTAAATTATTTAGAAAAATCATCTAATGCAGATATTTTGTTTGCAGAAGCTCCCCAGAGAATAGGGGAAGTTTATCAGTATATGTTTCAGAGCGATAGATCATTAACTCATTTACATAGCTCAAAAAAATATTTTTTACTTGCGATAGAAAGAGACGAAAAATATGCTGATGCTTATCTAATGTTAGGAATGAGTTCATTATGGTTAGGAGAAATAAATGAAGCCGATAAATTATTTAAAAAAGTATTGAACCTAAACCATTCTGAAAAATATTATATTGATAATAACTCAAATAAGTATCTCTCCGATATCAAATCTCTATCTATTCTTATAACCCATGAATACGAGCAGTTAACACATATTGATAATGATACTGATGATATTAGAAACCCTAAATTTACTAAAGAGTATTATGGTTTATTGGAAAATCTATATAAAAAGATATCGACAAATAGTTTAGTGATGGATGATGTCACTGAAGAGATAAAGAAAGATATTTTTAAAATATTATATAATAAGCCACCAAAAAATATTTCTCGTAACCTTTTAAATAAAGAAAATAATATTTCTTCATTAGAGTCTAAATACTTAAATAGTCAACCAGAAATATTAGTGGTTGATAATCTTTTAAGTAATACTGCATTAAAAGAACTACAAAAATTTTGTAGGAATGCAAATATATTTAAATATCCATATGACGGAGGATATGTGGCAGCTTTTTTATCAAAAGGCTTGTCAAATGAGTTTATACTTCGATTAAGCGAAGATTTACGTGTAACTTATAAAAATATATTTAAAGAATTTAGATTAACTCAAGCCTGGATATTCAAATATGAGAGTCAAAAGGGGGGAACTAATATTCATGCTGATCAGGCATCAATAAATGTTAATTTCTGGATTACACCAGAGGAAGGAAATTTAAATAAAGATAGAGGTGGTTTAAGGATATGGAATAAGTTACCTCCTAAAAATTCTGACTTTGATTCTTATAATAATAAAGATAATTCTCCACTAATTCGTAAAATGCTTAAAGATAACAATGTTGATAGTATGGTAATACCATATAAGGAAAACAGAGCTGTCATCTTTAATTCTCAATTATTTCACGAAACAGATGATTTTGATTTTAATGAATCTTATGAAAATAGGCGCATTAACATTACGCTCCTATATGATTAATATATTTGATTGAATGCTTTAAATATCAGCATATAGACCATATAATAGAGTTATGGACACACCATTAAAACAAAAAGCAGAATTCAAATTAGGTCAAATTGTATCTCATTCTAAGTTTAGATATAGGGGAGTTATTGTAGACGCTGACCCATATTTTCAGGGAACAGATGAATGGTATGAAAATGTAGCCAAATCAAAACCTAATAAAAATAAGCCTTGGTATCATGTTCTTGTTCATGGGCAAGGTAATGAAACATATGTGGCAGAAAGTAATCTCTTGAGCGATGAAAGTACAGACCCTATAGATCATCCATTCGTTGAGATTTTCTTTAATGAATATGATAACAGTGGGTCATATTCACTAAAACAAAACTTTAATTAATATCTTATGAAAATATTTTCAGATATTTTTAAAAGTCTTTCTTTAAATAATAAAACAAACATTACGCAAAAAGATATTGAAAGTTTTGATGATGAAAAAATCCTATCTATATGTATATTTCTAATTGAGGTTTCTAAATCTGATGATGAGTATGATGATTTGGAGAAGAGCAAGATTATAGATCTGCTCAAAAAGGAATTCTCATTAAACGATGATCAAATTAAATTAGTAATTACTCTGGCTGATCAAAAAAATAACGAAATGATATCACTTCATGATTTTACTGAAATTGTTAATAATGAATGTTCATATTCTGAAAAAAAAGATTTAATAAAGATGCTATGGGATGTAGCTTATGCAGATGGAAGAATAGATAAATATGAAGATTATACTATTAGAAAAATATCTGATTTATTATATATCAAACATACAGACTTTATAAAAGCAAAGCTACGATAGTTATTTAATTCTAAAGGTTGCTATCTGCCCAAAAAGGTTAGGCATAAGTTTAGTAAATAAATTGCATCTCTGATTATTATCAGTGATGTTTTTTTCAAGTATTTCAAAATCATTTTTTTCACAAAATATTAAAAAATCTTTGATAGTACATAAATGAATATTAGGAGTATCATGCCAGCTATAAGGTAAATTTCCAGTTACAGGCATTATTCCAGATGTAAGTAATTGAATTCTTGATGACCAATGTCCCATGTTCGGGAATGATACTATTATTTCTTTACCAATTCTCAGCATTTGATTTAATAATTCTTTTGGGTTTTTAATTACCTGTAATGACTGAGCTAATACGACATAATCAAAATATTCAAATTCAAAATCTTCAAGTCCATTATCTAAGTCTATTTGTAATACATTCACATTATTTTTAAGAGATAATTTAATATTATCAATATCATTATCTATTCCATACCCACTTATATTTTTTTCTTGTTTTAAAATCTTTAATAGTTCTCCATTCCCACAACCTAAATCAAGTACTTTTGTATTAGGTTTTATCCATGAACTAATCAGTAACAGATCTTTTCTAAATGCCATTGCTAGACTCCATAATAAAAGATGCCATAACATCAAAATAATCTTTATTGTCCATGAGAAATGCATCATGACCACCTTCAGCAGATATTTCAGAATAACTGACATTTCTTTTATTATCTAATAATAATTTAACAATTTCTTTTGAGCGTTTTGGTGGGAATCTCCAGTCTGATGTGAAAGATACAATTAAAAAATTTGATTTGCACTCACATAGATTTTTTATTAAATTATCCGACATATCTTTTACTGGATCAAAGTAATCTAATGATTTTGTCATTAATAAATACGTATTTGCATCAAACCCAGTTACAAATTTCTCACCTTGATATCTCAGGTAACTTTCAATTTGAAATTCCACATCATAATTGAAACCTAATTTTGAATTTTTTAGATCTCTACCAAATTTTTCTCTCATGGATTCATCAGAAAGATATGTTATGTGGCCTAACATCCTGGCTAATGATAAACCTTGATTTGGCATCACACCTTTTTCTAAATAGTTACCATTATGCCAATTTGGGTCTTTCATAATCGCTTGTCGTGCAATTTCATTGAATGCTATATTCTGAGCAGTTAATTTGGGAGCTGCAGCAATGGCTATACAATTATGTATTAATTTTGGATACTGGAAGGACCACTGTAATGCCTGCATTCCCCCTAGACTTCCACCGACAACAAACTTCCAGAATGGGATCTTAAGCACATCCATTAATTCTTTTTGAGATTCCACCCAATCACTGACTGTCATCATTGGGAAATCAGAACCATAGATCTTATTAGTTATAGGATTAATACTTGTCGGCCCTGTTGAACCATGGCATCCACCTAAATTATTTACACATACTATAAATAATTTATCAGTATCTATTGGTTTTCCTGGCCCAATCATATTATTCCACCATCCTGGTTTGTCATCACCTTCATAGTAACCTGCTACATGATGATTACCAGATAGTGCGTGGCATATTAAAACAGCATTGCTTTTATCAGAATTTAAAGAACCATATGTTTCATATTTAAGTTTGTATTCGCTTAAAACCTTTCCCGATAAAAGTTTAAGAGGATTTTTAATAATAACATTGGTTGGCTTTACAATTTTTATTGAATTAGCATCCATTAAAAATACCTTGTTAGATTAAAAATAGGTGGCAATATAATCATCTGTAATAAATTTAACGCCACTAATAATATAATGGGAGATATATCTATACCAGACATATCAGGTAGCATATTTCTTATTGGTTTATACATAGGATTGCAGACTTCATCAACAAGATTAAAGAGTGGATGGGGATTATATGTTGACAACCAACTTCCAACGACGCCTATGATTACTGCCCACCACAAGATATCTAGAACCTCTTTGATTGCGAAACCAAAGCCGGCAATAATTAATGCATTAAAACTATATTCAAAACCACTAAAGTTGGGGTTGATATAAAGCTTAAGTGCAGTTAAGGCAGTAATTAATATAATAATAGATATATCTAATCTTCCTATATAAAGAGGAATGATTCTAAATGGAATTAAAATAGGACTAGTTGCTTTTACGACTAATTGCGATATAGGATTATTATAAGAAACCCTTGCTACTTCGAATAGAAATCTGAGTATGAATAGGAATTGTGCAAAACTCACTATAGTCATTAATAAAAATATTATTGGTTTTGACGCATAAGATTCCATTATTTATCTTTACCTAGTTGTTTAGCTTTACTATAAGCTTCTTTAATTGATTTTTCTAATATATTTTGAAACTTTAGAGTAGTTAACTTTTTTAATGCTGCATCTGTTGTTCCGCCTTTTGAAACTACAGAGTTCTTGATTTTTAAAAGACTTTTTTGTTCATTCATACATGTAATAGCCGTACCATAAAATAACTCTTTAGCATAAGCATTAGAATCATTTTCTGAAAAATCAAACTTTTTAAAAGTTTGAATTATGCCTTCTAAAAAATATATGAAATAAGCAGGACCACTACCAATTAATGCTGTAACTTTATCAATTTCAATTTCTTTTTTGAGTATATGTGATGTACCAAAAATATTGAAAAATGTTTTCACTATATTAATTGTATTATTTTTGCAAAACTTATTTTTAAACATAAATGTAGATGCATTTCCATATTTTGAATTAATATTTGTCATTGCTCTTATAATAGATGTTTTAGATCCTAATTCTTTCATTAACTTTTTAATTTTAACACCGGCCATTAGACTAACTACTATAGATGATTCTGACTTATGCTTTTTTATATTAACGCAGACATCTTTATATTGATTAGGTTTGACTGCAATTATTATTATATTACTTTTTGATATTTTATCATCAATATCAGTATTAAATAATACATTTGATTTTTTTGCTAATATATTTTTTTTGGTGTCTTTGTCATATAATCTTATTTTAATGTTAGCCTTAGAGTGTTCAATTCTATATAGTAAAGATTGGGATAAATTTCCAGCACCAATAATCGAAATATCTTTTATCATAATTTTCTCTCACCAAATATTAAACTTCCGATTCTGATCATATTTGAGCCTTTATTTAGTGCCAGTCTAAAGTCATTGCTCATACCTAATGATAAAGTATCAACACTTTTATATTTATCACTTAATCTATCATACTCTGACTTAAGTATATTATATGAATTTTCATTTTCTTTCAAAGCATTGAGTTTGGATGGGATAGCCATAATACCTCTAATACATAAAAACTCATATATAGAAATATTATCTATGAAAGTATCAACATCTTTAATATCAATTCCGCCCTTTGATTCCTCATCATCGATATTAATTTGGATACAAATATTAATCTTTTTATCTATTTTTTTACATTCTTCATTTAAAAGTTTCGCATGTTTTAACGATGATACTGTTTGGACCCAACTAAAAATCTTTACTATTTTTTTAATTTTATTTGATTGAATATTTCCTATAAAGTGCCATTCAATATCATCTTCATTCATTTCATTTATTTTAACTCTTGCTTCTTCTAAATAATTTTCACCAAAACTATTATAACCAAGCTCAAAAAGCTTTCTAATGCTTATTATTGGTTGTGATTTGGTTACAATAATTAATCTTGCTGCTTTATCAAAAGACATTTCTTCTATATCTGAATTTATTTTTGATAAAATATTTAGATAATCTTTTTCCATTTCTTATTATTTATTTTTAAAAATAAGAGACATGATAGCCATTCTGATTGATATTCCTACAGTAACCTGATCCAAAATTACAGAATTAGGACCATCAGCTACTTCTGAGTCAATTTCTATACCACGATTAATTGGCCCAGGGTGCATTACAATCACATCTTTTTTAGCTAACTTAATCTTTTTTTTAGTCAGGCCATAATCATTATAATAATCTTCTGTAGATATAAAAGCTTCTTTCATCCGTTCTTGTTGAAGTCTGAGCATGATTATAACATCAACATTATTTATACCTTCTTCTAGGTTGGAAAAATAGTTAACTCCTAACTCATTTATATTTTCTGGCATTAAATTTTTTGGCCCAATTATATTTATATTCGCTACTGATAATATTTTAAGACTTGCTATTAAAGATTTTGCTACTCTAGAGTGTAATATGTCACCGACAATTGACACATTTAAATTTTCAAAACCACCCTTATGTTTTTTTATTGTGTACATATCTAGCATCGCCTGCGTAGGGTGAGCATGTATACCGTCTCCAGCATTAATTATGGAAATTTTATCTCCAACTTCTTTAGCAATATAGTGTGGTGTCCCTGAAGAAGAGTGTCTTACGATAAACATATCACACTCCATTGCTTCCAATGTTTTAATCATATCTAAAATTGACTCACCTTTAAGTGTCGACGAATTAGCTATATCAATATTAATAAAATCTGCTGATAATCTTTTTGAGGCCAGTTCAAATGTAGTTTTAGTTCTTGTACTGGGCTCAAAAAATAAGCTTGCTATTGTTTTTCCTTCTAAATCTTTAAATTTATTGCTGTTACTACTAATATAGTTATCAGCTAGATCTATAATTTCATTTATATGTTCTTTTGATAAATTTTCTATATTCAAGAAATGTTGTAATTTATTATTTTTATTTAATTGAAGATTGTAATCTATTTTCATAATTTCATCTTATCATATTTTCATTAAACCAGCTTTCTAAAATCACTGAAGCTGACAAATCATCTAAATCAGATTTCTTTTTTATATTATATTGGCTTTTTCTAATATCACTATATATTACTTTACTTTCCTCTGTGGATAATATTTCTGAGAACTTTACTATTTGAATAGAATCCAAGTATTTTTCAGTAATCTCTTCAATAAATGAATCAAGTTTTTTATTGAAACTGCTTCTAACTTTGCTATAAGGGTAACCTATGATTATGACATTGGGCTGCCATTCAGCAACTAAACTTTCAATATCACACCAATTAATCCCTTTTTTACTATTATAAATAATTTTCAATGGTGTTGCTTTTTTTGTTATCAATTGACCTATGGCAAACCCAATCTTGTTAATACCAAAATCTATCGACATGTATAGATAGTCTTTATTTATCGTCATAATATTGCTCAACTATCTTTTCAAACTCTTTAGATATTTTTGAACTCAAATACTTGTCTTTTGTTTCTATCTGCTGAATTCCAGTAGGTGATGTAATATTAATTTCAGTAATATAGTCACCAATCATATCAACTCCCGCAAAATATATTCTATTATTTTTAAGAAAAACCCCTATATCTTTTAGATGACTGAGATGCTTATATTTTATTTTTTTTACCTCAAACTTTCCACCATATGAAAGGTTTGCCCTAAAGTCATTCTTTGGAGGATATCGTACCAATACATCTTCATGAACAATGCCATTTATAATTAAGATCCTTGTGTCTCCATTTTTTACCTGGTTTAAATATTTTTGTACCATTATAAATTTTTCTGCATCTTGAGTTATATTAGTTATCTTTCTTGAAAGAGACTTGTCTCGATATGATAATTTGATTATATCTTGCCCGCCCATTAAATTTAGTGGCTTTACAACAACTTGTTTGTATTTATTAATAAAACTTATTATTATATCTTGATTTGAAGATACTAGCGTTGGCACAGAATGATTGGTTAGATTGTTACCTAATAATTTTTCATTAAAATCTCTAATAGATTGAGGTGAATTAATTATTAACACTCCATCTTGCTCTAGATAATCTAGCATATGAGTCATATGTATATATTTTTCATTTACTGGAGGGTCTTTTCTAAATAATATACAATTTAGTTTTGATAAATCCACTAATCTAGATTTTGACAGTGTGAAAAAATCTTTCTTCCTTTTGAACACATGAAGTTTTTTTACTTTTGCAAAAACTTTCTGATTAATTAGATGTATTGTATTCGGAATAATATATTCAATATTATTTTTCTTTTGAAGAGCTATAATCATTGAAAACGTTGAATCCTCTTTAGGATTAATATTTTCAATGGGATCCATTATTATGCCAAATGAATACATGCTTAAGGTTCTATATTATATAATTCTTTTGATGCAGCCAGTATTGCTAATCTTGCGATCACACCATAGATATAAAACTTATTTGTATCTGAGTATATTGTTTCATTATCATTAGGATTTATACATGCTTCTTTAAATGGTATTGGATGAAATGTCATCCCTGGGCTATTTAAATTTTCAGAATTATTCTTTGCGTCATGTAATCTATAGAAACCTCCTACTAGGTTACTACCAAATGAATATATTACTGGCTCAGCAACATGATTTGTTGGTTTAAGAATTTCATTTGAATAAATACCTTCTTGAAGTATAACCCTATCAACTTTATTACCACCTTTAGTTTTCAACATTCTAGTTCTTTGTTTTCTATTCAGATTCATAAGTTCATCTATGTTTCTGACCTGCATAATTCCCATGCCATATGTTCCGGAATCTGCTTTGATCATAATATATGGTTCTTCATTAATATTATATTGATCATATTTTTCTTGAATTAATGTAAACAGTCTCGATGCATGACGAATTAGACAATTTTCACCTTGCTTAGTTTTGAAGTCTATTTCCCCGCAATTTCTAAATAAAGGCTCAATAAACCATGGGTCAATTTGTAAGAGACGAGAGAAATTGTTAATTACATCAGTATAGTATTCAAAGTGTATTGTTTTAGATCTATTTGTCCAGCCTAGATTCTTATCTGGAAGAATAGGTTGTTTAATGTCATTTAAGATCTCTGGAATACCATCTGATAAATCATTATTTAGCAGTATTACATCAGGCGTAAAACTACCATGAGACAATATTTGGTCTTTATTAATTAGTAATTTTTTTGTTTCTCCATTGCTATCTAACAATGAGGAAACAATAACCTCATATCCTGCTTTTCTGATTATATTTGAAAGTGAATCAATACTTGAAAGATAAAACTGATTTCTTGTATGATTTTCAGATATGATTAAAACTTTTGTCAATGTTGGGGATATTCTTTCTAGTACATGTTGTACGGCAGATATATATAAGAAGTCTAAATTATTATCCAAATTATTAAATCCTGCTGGAAATAGATTTGTGTCTACAGGCGCTATCTTATATCCTGAATTTCTTAGATCTATTGAAGAATAAAAAGGAGCGGGATATTTAATCCATTGCTTTCTAAACCATGACTCTATATTCATATGATTTCCAATAATAGCTGAATGAAGCTCTTCATTAGAAAATGACTTAGTATATCCCGCGATTGTTTTTATATTATGCATTTCAAAAATCTCTCAATATTGTTTGCGCAACAATAGCAGCAGTTTCCGTTCTCAATATCCTATCTCCAAGGCTCACTATATTCCAGTTATATCTTTCAATTAAGTCTATTTCCTTAGTTGAAAAGCCACCTTCTGGACCAATTAGTATTATATGTGATTGATGACTCTTATCATTTTTAGTAATCTTCCGTCCAGACATATGAAAACATATCTTGCAAGATGCATTTTCGCTAACAGTGATGAGAAATTTTTCTAAATCTGTGATTTCATCTAATTCGGTTAAAAATAGTCCATTTGATTGTTCCGTAGAATGTATAATAATATTTTTCCAGTGAGAGTATTTTTTTTTATGATCTCCTGGGTGACTTCTCTCAGAAATTACAGGAACAATTTTATTAATACCTATCTCTACTGATTTTTGAATTGCTAAATCCATATGTTTAGCACTTGGGATACATTGAGCTAATGTTATTTGGTGTGTATTATCTTTTCTGGATGGATTTGCATGTTTTATTAGAATAGTGGAGTTATCAGTATAATTAACTTCCGCTATATATTCTTTACCATCGCCATTGAAAACAACGATTTTACTGTTATTCCTTATTCTAAGAACATTTTTAATATGATTGGAAGTATCAGAATTTATCTTTAACTCATCATTTATAGATATGCTGTCATTAATATATATTCTATGTAATTTATTTAGTTGCAATATCTATAGCACCTTCTATTACGTTTATTACTTTATCAATCTCTCTTTCTTTAATTATATATGGTGGCATAAAATATATTACATTCCCTAATGGTCTAATAAGAACATTATTTTTTAGACCATATTCATATGCTTTTAGACCCCTTCTTTCTTCCCATGGATATGGTTTTTTACTTGATTTATCTTTAACCATTTCTATTGCTGCAATCATACCATGTTGCCTTACATCACCGACATTATCATGTGTCGCAATACTTTTTAAGGACTTAGATATGTGTTCCGATAGTATTTTATTTTTTGTTATAATCTGTTTTTTTTCAAATATGTCTAATGAAGCATTTGCAGCAGAGCAGGCAATAGGATTAGCTGTATAACTATGAGAATGCAGGAAAGCATTTAACTTTGTATATTCATCATAAAAAGCATCATATATGTTATTAGTTGTGAGAATAGTTGATAGAGTCATATATCCACCCGTAATTCCCTTTGATAGGCAGATTATATCAGGTGTAATTTTACTTTGCTCGTAAGCAAACATAGTTCCCGTCCTACCAAACCCTACTGCAATTTCATCCGCAATTAAATGGATATTGTATTTATCACAGGCTTCTCTCAATAACTTTAAATAAATTGGATGATACATTCTCATATAACCTGCGCATTGAACAAGCGGTTCAATTATCACAGCACATACCTCCTTATGATTATTTTCTATAGTTTTTAGCATTTTATCAAACATGATTTCAGTATGCTGTTTGTCTGTATGCTTTTCATTTTTTAAGTAACAATCTGGTGATTCAACTACTATGGTATCTATCATTAATTCTTCATAGGTTTTTTTATATAAGTCAATATTCGATACTGACAATGACCCTAATGTTTCTCCATGATAACTATTTGACAAAGATATAAATTTTGATTTCTTCTTAAATCCTTTATTTTTCCAATAGTGGTAACTCATTTTCATCGCTGCATCTACTGCTGAAGAGCCATTGTCTGTAAAAAAGCATTTCTTAATTTTAGGAGGTGATAATTTGACTAATCTCTCGGCAAGGTCTATCGCTGGTTCATGAGTAAATCCTGCCAATAATACATGTTCGAGGTTATCAAGCTGTTTTGATATTTGATTATTTATATAAGGATTGGAGTGCCCAAAAATATTTACCCACCAAGAACTTATAGCATCTATATATTGATTACCATCATAATCTTCCAGCCATATACCTTTACCCTTTTTAATAGGTATTAGTGGAATTTTTTCATGATCTTTCATTTGGGTGCATGGATGCCATACAACCTTTAAATCTCTTTTCACAAGACTGAGAAAAGTATTACGTTCTTTTTTAGACATTTAGTAAACTATTGGTAGAAAGATATCAAATTTAATATCTATAAGTATCCTTCTTATATGGACCATGTTCGTTAACACTTATATAGTCTGCTTGTTCTTTGGTTAACTTAGTTAACTTAACACCAAGTTTGTCTAAGTGAAGTCTAGCTACCTTTTCATCAAGATCTTTAGGTAACACATAAACTTTATTTTCATATTTCTTATGGTTTTCCCATAACTCTATTTGAGCCATTACTTGGTTTGTGAATGAGCATGACATTACAAAACTAGGGTGGCCGGTAGCACATCCAAGGTTAATCAATCTTCCTTCTGCTAAAAGAATTATTCTTTTACCATCTGGAAATATTATATGATCAACTTGTGGTTTAATATTTTCCCACTCATATTTTTTTAGTCCCTCAACATCAATCTCATTGTCAAAGTGACCAATATTGCATACTATTGCACCATTTTTCATTTTAACCATTTGATCATGGTCAATTACATTAAAATTACCGGTAGCAGTAACAAATATATCGATTTCTTCAATATAGTCATTCATATCAACAACTTTGTAGCCTTCCATTGATGCTTGTAAAGCGCATATAGGATCAACTTCAGTAATAAGAACATTTGCTCCTAGACCCCTAAGAGAGCCAGCTGAACCTTTACCTACATCACCATAACCGCATACAACAGCTATTTTTCCAGCTATCATAGTATCTGTGGCTCTTTTAATCCCGTCAACTAACGATTCTCTACAACCATAAAGATTATCAAATTTTGACTTAGTGACAGAATCATTAACATTCATTGCTGGCATTTTAAGCTCATTATTTTTTTCCATTTCATAGAGACGATGAACACCAGTTGTTGTTTCCTCAGATACTCCTAAAATATCTTCTAAAAGATTCGCATGATCTTCATGTATAATTCCTGTTAAATCACCACCATCATCTAATAGCATATTTGGTTTCCATCCATCCAATCCGTTAATAGATTGATCAATACACCACCTATATTCTTCTTCAGTTTCTCCTTTCCACGCAAATACGGGAATTTCTTGGCTAGCAATTGCTGCAGCCGCATGATCTTGTGTTGAAAATATATTGCAAGATGACCAGCGAACATCAGCGCCTAAATCTACCAAGGTTTCAATTAAAACAGCAGTTTGAATAGTCATATGAAGGCAACCGATAATCCTTGCACCTTTAAGGGGACTTTTTCCTTTATATTCTTCTCTGAGGGCCATTAAACCAGGCATTTCAGTTTCAGCTATTTTGATTTCTTTTTTACCAAATTCTGCAAGTGATATATCTGCAACTTTATAGTCCGTTCCAATTTTTTTAATTTCATCAGTTTTCATAATGTTTTCCCTAGTATATTCTTTTTTATAATGCGTCTTTAAGTATAGCAATCTTGTCTGTCTGTTCCCAAGTAAAATTTTCTCCTTCTCGTCCAAAATGTCCAAAAGCAGCAGTTGGCTGATATTTTCTATTCAATAAATCAAGTGTTTCAGTTATTCCATATGGGGTTAAGTCAAAGACTTCATTGATTACTCTAGAAATCTCAATATCACTAATTTTCCCAGTGCCAAATGTATCTACTGAAACTGATGTAGGTTTAGCTATTCCAATTGCATAAGATAATTGTATTTCACATTTATCAGCTAATCCAGAAGCAACAATATTTTTAGCAACATATCTTGATATGTATGCTGCTGATCTATCAACTTTAGATGGATCTTTTCCAGAAAAGGCTCCTCCACCATGTCTAGCCATACCACCATATGTATCAACAATTATTTTTCTACCTGTTAATCCACAGTCACCCATTGGTCCACCATCTATAAAGTTTCCTGTTGGATTTACGAAGATTTTTGTATTTTTAGTTTGATATTTTTCTGGTATCGTTTTCTTAATAATCTCTTCAATAACAAATTCTCTAATTTGTTCGAGATTTACTGAGCTATCATGTTGAGTTGACAAGACAATGGTATCTAATTCTTTAGGTTTATTATTTTCATATAAAAAAGTAACTTGGCTTTTGGCATCAGGTCTTAACCAGCTTACTTTCTTTAATTTTAGAAGTTCAGCTTGTTTTTCGACAAGTCTATGAGAAAAATATATTGGAGCAGGCATTAAAACTTCTGTTTCATTGGAGGCATAACCAAACATTAACCCTTGATCTCCTGCACCCTGTTTTCTCTTATCTTCTCTATCAACACCCATTTTGATGTCAGCTGACTGTTGATTTATAAACTTAACAATTTCACAGCTATTTCCATTAAATCCTAAATCATTTGAGTCATAACCAATATCACATATTACTTTCCTAAGTTTTTCATCGAATTCTAATGATTTGGAAGTTGAAATTTCACCAGCGACAACTATTGTGCCCGCAGTATCTTTTTTTCCTTTAGTTAAGACTTCACAAGCTACACGACAATCTTTATCTGACTCAAGCACATAATCTAGCACCGCATCAGATAGTTGGTCACTTAATTTGTCTGGGTGACCAGGTGATACGCTTTCAGATGTAAATAGGTAATTATCTTTCATGATATTTTAATTCCAAACTAATATATCATTAAATTAAGTCATTATCTAAGGGAATTGTCACTTTTTGAAACTTTTAAGTATCCCTTTTTCATTATCAGATAAGTCTTCTCCATTTGAAAACTTTCTAAGTATGTCAAAATACTGAGATTCTTGACTTTTTTCTTTTATATTATTAATTATAGAGCTAATAGTTTGTTTAGCAGACTCTATATTTGTATACATAATTTTTTCTGAAGAATATCTTAAAAATAAATCTTTTTTCACCCCACCATTTTCGAGAAACTTATTTAACTGAAATATATTGTTAACTTTCAAGTTTTTTATCATGCCAAGCATTTCTCTTACATCCTCATTCTGTATTAAATTAATAATTTGATTTTCGAAGCTTGCTAATAATTCCGGATGTTCCAAAAATATTGATAAAACTAAAGAATCTGTTGTTCCTAATTTATTTGGAATCTGATTATTTTTAATAGTTTTTTTATTATCTATGACTTTTGCTTTCGAAAATAAATCAGCTTCTGAAAGCTTTGTTATATTAAGTAATTTTTCCTTCAATAGTTTTTTATATAATCCATTTGGAATCTTCTCTATTAATGGAATCATATTTTTTACAAAAGCTGTTTTATCTTCAACTTTTTTTAAATCTAAGTCTTTTCCAATAGTATTAAACATAAATTCTGATAAAGCGACATTATTAGTGATAGTGTCTTTGAACATACTTATATTTTCATTACATAGCTCATCTGGATCTTTACCATTTGCTATAAAGCTAAATCCAATATTCACTCCATCTCTTATTTCTGAAAGACAGTTATCTAAAGCTTTCCATGCTGCTTTCTGCCCAGCAAGATCGCCATCAAAACAAAAGACTATATTCTTGCTATATCTTAGAAGTTTATTAATATGAAACTTTGTAAATGCAGTGCCAAGAGCAGCGACTGCATTTTTAATTCCATTTTGGTGAAGTGCGATTACATCCGTATAACCTTCTACAACAATTATCTGATCTACTTTATTTATATATTGCTTAGATTCAAATAATCCATATAACTCAGAACTTTTATAAAATAATCCTGACTCAGGTGAATTAATATATTTAGCATTATCATCTTTGCTCAAAGCCCGTCCTCCAAATGCAATAATATTTCCAGATGTATTTCTAATTGGAAACATTATTCTATTTCTAAAACGATCATATATTTTATCTTTATTTTTAACTAATAGTCCAAGTTCTAAGCCTTCTTTTATCTTCTGTATTTTACCTAATAACTCTGTAATACTATCCCAGCTATCTTTTGATACACCAATACTAAAATCATCAATCATATTTTGATTAATATTTCTCTTTGATAAATATGTTTTCGCATTTGTATCGTTTGCTAGATTTTTTGAAAATTGTTCATTAACCAATTGATTTGTGTCCAATAGAGTTTTACTGGTATCTCTTTTGTTTGTATTTCCTTTAGGCATCTCTACATTAGCCATATAAGCTAACTTTTCAATTGCTTCAATAAATGTCAATCCATCATGCTCTCTTAAGAATTTAATTACATCTCCAGATGCACCGCATCCAAAACAATGATAAAACTGTTTTGTATTAGATACGTTAAATGAGGGAGTATTCTCAGAATGAAATGGACAGAGGCCTTTGAACCCATTACCATGTTTTTTTAGTTGAATGGCATTTCCTATTACTTCAACAATATCAATTCTAGATAGCAAATCATCTATAAATGCTCTATCAAGACTGCTCATCTTATGCAGCCTTTGTTAATATCGCTAGTAAACTTTTATAATCAGAAGCTTTTGGTTTTACAATAACAAATTTATTAATCTCTTCATTAAATTTTGAAATGATTGATTTTGCAACATAGCTATCTGTATCTTTATAGTACTCTTTTAAAGATTTTAATAAGTATTTTTTATGCTCTGTGAATATTGATTCTGAAAGTTTTGCAATTTCCACAGATTCGTTATTTATTTTTTTATCAAAAGTATTATCTTTATCATAAACAAAAGATAAACCTCCGGTCATGCCTGCTCCAAAGTTATCACCTGTTTCTCCTAGTATAATAACAGCTCCTCCGGTCATATATTCACACGTATGATCCCCACTACCTTCTATTACAGCTGTGCATCCTGAGTTCCTGACACCAAATCTTTCTCCTGCAATACCCTCAGCAAAGAGTTTTCCTCCTGTAGCTCCATATAGACAAGTATTACCGATAATAATCATTTTATTTGCTGCTTCTTTTAATATTTTTGGTACCTTCACAATGATTTTGCCACTAGCCATTCCTTTGCCTACATAGTCATTTGCATCACCAGTTAAAATAATATTTAAACCACCCGCATTCCATGCACCTAAGCTTTGTCCAGCTGTCCCCTCGAGCTTTAATATTATAGGGCTAGACTTCAAACTATAATTACCATACAGACGAGCAATTTCTCCTGATACATTTGCACCAATACTTCTGTTAAAGTTTTTTATCTTATAAGATAGAGTTGCTTTCTCCTTTTTCTTTATAAACGGGAAAGCATCCTTTAGTATCTTTTTCGCTAAAATAGCTTTATCAAAAGGATTATTAGATTTTTTAGTACAATATTTTGGACTACCATTTTTAACCGAAAATAGTAACTTTTTCAGGTCAAGCTTTTTATGTTTGTTTGTTTTACCTTTAACTTGTTTCAGTAAATCTGTTCTACCAATAATCTCGCTTAGTGATGAAAATCCTAAATCTGCAAGAATCTCCCTAACATCTTGGGCAACAAATTTAAAATAATTTACAACTCTGTCTGGGCTTCCACTAAAGTGTTTCATACGTAGTATTTTATTTTGGGTAGCAACTCCGGTCGCACAGTTATTTAAATGGCATATTCTTAAATATTTACAACCCAAAGCAACCATTACAGATGTTCCAAACCCAAAACTCTCCGCACCTAGCATTGCTCCTTTTACAATATCTAATCCTGTTTTCAATCCACCATCTGTTTGTAATCTAACTTTATGTCTTAAATTATTCATCATTAAAGTTTGATGTGCTTCACTTATACCTAATTCCCATGGGCTTCCTGCATATTTAACAGATGTTAGTGGACTAGCACCAGTTCCTCCATCATATCCAGAAATGGTGATTAGATCTGCATATGCTTTAGCAACACCAGCTGCAATAGTGCCAACACCTGCTTGTGAAACTAATTTAACAGATATCAAAGCCTTGTTATTTACTTGTTTAAGATCAAAGATAAGCTGGGCTAGATCTTCAATTGAATATATATCATGATGTGGTGGAGGCGAGATTAATGTTACACCAGGAACAGAAAACCTTAGTTCTGCAATCATATCATTGACTTTATCGCCTGGGAGCTGACCACCTTCGCCAGGTTTTGCGCCTTGCGCAATTTTTATCTGAATCACTTCTGCATTCACAAGATAGTGAGGTGTAACACCAAATCTTCCAGATGCTACTTGCTTAATTTTAGAAGTCTTATTTGTATTAAATCTTTGCTTATCTTCTCCTCCTTCACCTGAATTAGAACGTCCACCAAGAGTATTCATTGCAATCGCTAATGCTTCATGTGCTTCAGGTGACAAGGCACCTAAGGACATACCAGCTGTGTCAAACCTATGAAAGATTTTCTTGATAGACTCAACTTTTCCTATCGAGATTTTTTGTGTTGTTGATTTTAGAGATAATAAATCTCGCATAAAACTTGGATTTCTCCCATTAACAAGATCAGCATATTTCTTATAATCTTCATAGTTACCAGTACTCACACACTCCTGCAG
>JABHRC010000032.1 GCA_018670435.1 Gammaproteobacteria bacterium | reverse complement strand
TCCAGGCGCAAGTAAGTATGATAGAATTATTATAACGTGGTGGGTGTAGCTCAGTTGGTTAGAGCCCTGGTTTGTGGTACCAGTTGTCGTGGGTTCGAATCCCATCATCCACCCAAATTTTTGCGAGAGTGGCGGAATTGGTAGACGCGCTGGTTTTAGGTACCAGTACCTATGGTGTGGGAGTTCGAGTCTCCCCTCTCGTAAAAGATCAAACTAACAATAGAAACTATAAATTAATCTTCCTCTTTAATACAATCATAATCAGAATAGATGTATAATACATTGATTAATATGATTTTTATCTACTCTTATTGAAATTTAATAGGCTGTATCAGAATAAATATATGAATTCGTATGATTTATTGATAGAACCGGATTATAATTGTTTTTTCAGATCAGATAAACATATTATAAATTTTAAATATATGTAAAATATCAAGATTAGGAAAGCATATGGGTAATGTACTATTAAATCAATTCAGAGATAAACTTGCAAAAAAAAACAGCAAGGACTCTAAGCTTGGCACTTCCTCCATTAAAATAGATTTTAATGATTTCACTAATAAGAGAAACCAGGCTTTTGTTTCATGTTTGTCAAAATATTTAAAAGATGATGCAATCAGAAAATCAGTAATTAAGGTAAACCCTTATACCGTTAGATTTGCTTCTTCCCCAAAAAATACAGATTACGGTACATACTCATCTTTCCATATCACTTTATCTCTACTGGACTTATCTGAAGATGAAAGAGAGTCTTGGGAATGTGTTCTGTATGAATGTGATGATCTCAGCGAAAATGAAGTTAAATCTACATCTTTCGATGACGGACAAATTGCTGTAAAGTACTTTGTTAAGCAAATAACTAACTTATGTAAAAATTAAAATAATGAATATCACTTCCAAAGTAAATAATTTAGATGGACTTAAAAGGTCCCTATCGGTGACTGTTGATAAAGATGAGTATATTAATGCATTTAATAAAGGACTAGGTAAGTACAAGACCTCGGCTAAGATTGATGGCTTTAGAGCAGGTAAAGTTCCTGAAAACATTATCATTAAAAATTATAAAGATAGAATTCATGGTGATGCAATGAATTTACTAATAGAGAATTCTCTTACAGAGTCTTTAGTAGAAAACAAATTAGATACTGCTAGTCCTCCTAAATTATCAATTACTCAAGCAGGATCCTTTGAGAATGACTTGGTATTTACTGCTGAATTTGAGATATATCCTTTGTTCTCTGTTAAAAAAATTGAGGATATAGAGATTGAACAACCTGATGTTGAAATTAATGACAGTGACATCAGTGAAGTAATAAAAAATATACAAAAACAACATATCAAATGGGAAGAAAAGAAAAATAAATCTAAAGCAGGTGATAAAATAGTTCTAGACTATGAAGGACTTATTGCGGGTGCTGCATTTGAAAACAATAAACAAGATAGTTTTACGTTCATTATAGGCGATAAGATAAACGGCGATCCTGCCACAACTGGATTATTTAAAGCATTTTATGATAATACGACTGATGAAGTAGTAGGTAGCGAAAAATCTTTCCAGTATAAAATGCCTAGTGATTTTAGTGATAAAAATATTGCTGGTAAAACTATAGATTATAAAATCAAAATTAAGCAAATATATGAGGGAGTGTTACCAGAGCTTAATGAAGAATTTTATAAAAAATTTGGAGTTGAAAATTCAGATCATGAGATTTTTAAAGATAATGTATCAAAATATATGAAGGTTGAACTAGATCAAAAAATGAAATCAATTAAGTCTGCTGCAATTAATCAAATATTGATAGATCAAAATGATTTCGAGTTACCGGAGCATATGCTTAATACAGAAACTCAAAATATTTCTTCGCAATATGAAGGTATGAAGCAGAAGATTGATGATAAAATTAAGCTGGAGCTTGACTTAATAGCTCGTAAGAGAGTAAAGCTAAACTTAATTTATATGAAATTAACTGAAGTTCATAAGCTTGTCATTTCAGAGAAAGATGTATATGAGTTTATATCAAAATCAGATCCTGCAACTCAAGAGCAGCTTATCCAAAAAACCAAGGAAGACAAGAATTACTTAAACCATATTAAGAACAAATTGCTCGAAGATGCTATCATTGATCTTATAGCATCAAAATGTAGAATTAATAAAATTAAAAAGAAATTCTTAGAGGTCGTAAATTAAATGAAAAATGATGAGATTAAAAATAATTTAGTACCAATGGTGGTAGAACAAACTTCTCGCGGCGAGAGAGCTTATGATATTTATTCTAGATTATTAAAAGAAAGAATAATATTTTTGGTCGGTCCTGTTGATGATTATTCAGCTAACCTAATTGTTGCGCAGCTTCTTTTTTTAGAATCGGAAAACCCTGCAAAAGATATTAGTTTATACATTAATTCTCCAGGTGGCTCTGTAACTGCTGGAATGTCAATTTTTGATACAATGCAATTTGTTAAGCCTGATATTAGTACGCTATGTATAGGGCAGGCAGCAAGTATGGGCGCAATTCTTCTATGTGGTGGGGCGCAAAAAAAACGCTATGCTTTACCAAATTCAAGGGTAATGATCCACCAGCCACTAGGAGGTGTTCAAGGCCAAGCGACTGATATAGATATACAAGCTAAAGAAATACTTTTGGTTAGGGAGAGGTTGAATCAAATTCTAGCTAAAAATACTGGTCAAACTTTGAGTAAAATACGAGCTGACACCGAAAGAGATAATTTTATGACTTCACCAGAAGCGAAAGAATACGGCTTAATAGACGAGATTTTAGAGTCACGCCCACCGGAAGAGAAAACCTCTTAGATTTGAGTATTTTATATAGTTTGTACATTCTTTCAAAAGAGATATATAATAAAATAAAAAGCTTAATATGGTTACAAATACTAAAGAATCTAATAAATTATTACACTGCTCTTTTTGTGGTAAAAATCAAAACGAAGTTAATAAGTTAATTGCAGGACCTTCTGTATTCATATGTGATGAATGTGTTGATCTTTGCAATGAAATAATAAGAGACGAGCTAGAAGAAAAATCTCTAAAAAGTAGAGAAAACTTACCAAAACCTCAAGAAATTAAATCAATTTTAGATGAGTATGTAATTGGTCAAAACCATGCGAAAATTGTTTTATCTGTTGCTGTGTATAATCATTACAAAAGATTAAATTCTGTAGACTCTAAAAATGATGTTGAGCTAAATAAGAGCAATGTTCTTCTGATAGGCCCAACTGGATCAGGGAAAACATTACTAGCAGAAACATTGGCTAGATTATTAAATGTACCATTTACTATTGCTGATGCTACTACATTGACTGAAGCGGGATATGTGGGAGAGGACGTAGAAAACATAATACAAAAGTTATTACAAAAATGCGATTATGATGTAGAAAAGGCTCAGACCGGAATTGTTTATATTGACGAAATTGATAAGATATCTAGAAAATCTGATAACCCATCGATAACAAGGGATGTATCTGGCGAGGGAGTACAACAAGCATTATTGAAATTGATTGAAGGTACTATTGCATCTGTTCCGCCACAAGGTGGAAGAAAACATCCTCAGCAAGAATTTTTACAAGTGGATACCTCAGGAATATTATTTATTGTTGGAGGTGCATTTTCTGGCTTAGATAAAATCATTCAAGATAGGACTGATAAATCTGGAATAGGATTTTCAGCAACAGTTAGAGATATAAATAAAAAAATAAGTTTGGCAGAAATATTAAGTACAGTTGGACCTGAAGACTTAATTAGATTTGGTCTAATACCAGAGTTCGTGGGTCGATTACCTGTTATAGCTACGCTTGAAGAGCTAGATGAATCATCTTTGATTAAAATTCTAACGGAACCAAAGAATGCACTGGTTAAGCAATATCAGAGATTATTCGAAATGGAAGAGTGTACTCTTGAATTTAGAGAAGATGCACTACTTAGTATTGCTAAAAAAGCAACAGAGAGAAAAACAGGTGCGCGTGGATTGAGGACATTGCTTGAGAAAACACTTCTAGACACAATGTATGATTTACCATCTGTTCCGGAAATCTCGAAAGTAGTTATAGACAAAACTGTTATTGAATCATCAAAAAAACCTTTATTAATTTATGATAAAAATAAATCAAAAGCTAATTCCAAGGATTAGGTTGATTTATCTATAATCGTCCATATATTAAGATTAATAACAATTTAGGAGATAAAGATGGCTAAGAAGATTGATAAACAAATTATGCCAGTTTTACCTCTCAGAGATGTAGTGGTTTATCCCAATATGGTAGTGCCGCTGTTTGTAGGTAGGCAGAAATCCATAAGATCTCTTGAAGATGCTATGAATGAGAATAACAAGACTATTTTGTTAGTAACTCAAAAATCTGCTGATATCGATGATCCCATTGATTCAGAACTATATAAGATAGGTTGCAGTGCGACTATTTTACAGTTACTCAAACTACCTGATGGAACAATGAAAGTACTCGTCGAAGGTGTAGCACGACAAAAGATATCAAAGCTTACTGAATCTAATGAGATATTGTATGCTGAATGTGAATATTTAGGTGAAAATAAAGAATCCATGAGCTCGCAAAACGAAGCCTTGGGAAGAGCATTAGAAGATACATTTAGCAACTATGTAAAATTAAATAAAAAAATACCACCGGAAGTAATGTCATCTATTGCAGGAATTGAAGACATATCTAAGCTATCTGATAGCATTGCTGCACACATGACCATGAGGCTAGAAGAGAAACAGAAAGTATTGGAGCTTTCTACAACCAAAGAAAGAGTTGAATATCTAATAAAGGCGATGGAATCTGAATTAGATGTTCTCCATGTTGAGAAAAAAATTCGAGGAAGAGTTAAGACGCAAATGGAAAAAAGTCAGAGAGAATACTATCTTAATGAGCAGATGAAAGCCATACAAAAAGAACTTGGTGAAATTGGAGATGAACCAAATGATTTAGATGCTCTACAAAAGAAAATTGAAACAGTAGGTCTATCTGCTGAAGCTAAAGAAAAAGTTATGTCAGAGTTTAATAAGTTTAAAATGATGTCACCAATGTCTGCAGAAGCAACTGTTGTTAGAAATTATATTGATACAGTAATTGCATTACCGTGGAAACAAAAAACTATAGTGAACAGTGATTTAACGCATGCTAACAAGATACTTGATGACGATCATCATGGGTTGGAAAAAGTTAAAGAAAGAATATTAGAATATTTAGCTGTTACAAAAAGGGTTCAAAAACTTAAAGGACCGATCTTATGTTTAGTTGGCCCTCCTGGAGTAGGTAAAACATCCCTAGGTAAATCAATTGCTAAGTCAACGAACCGTAAATTTATCAAAATGTCACTCGGTGGTGTTAGAGATGAAGCTGAAATTAGAGGACATAGAAGAACTTATATTGGCTCTATGCCAGGCAAAGTCATCCAGAATCTTTCAAAGGTAAAGCAAAATAACCCACTATTTCTCTTAGATGAAATTGATAAAATGGCCATGGATTTTAGAGGAGATCCATCTTCGGCTTTATTGGAAGTTCTTGATCCAGAGCAAAACTTTGCATTTAATGATCATTACTTGGAAGTTGATTTTGATTTGTCTGATGTCATGTTTATAGCGACAGCAAATTCAATGGACTCTATACCTCTGCCTTTGTTAGATAGAATGGAAATCATTAGATTGCCAGGTTATACAGAAGACGAGAAAATTAAGATTGCTAAAAAATACTTACTTTCAAAACAATTCCAACAAAATGGACTAAAAAACAAAGAATTATTAATAGCTACGTCAGCAGTAAAAGATATTATTCGCTACTATACTCGCGAAGCTGGTGTCAGAGGACTCGACCGAGCGATATCAAAAATCTGCAGGAAAGTTGTTAAGAATATTCTAATATCTACAAATAAACAAAAGCAAATTAAAGTTACTTCTACAAACTTAAATGATTATCTTGGAGTAAGACTATACAACTATGGAATAGTTGACAAAAAAGATATGGTAGGACAAGTTAATGGGCTTGCATGGACATCAGTTGGTGGTGAGTTACTGCGAATTGAATGTGCTCTTATGTCTGGAAAAGGAAAAGTTACGCAGACAGGTTCTTTGGGTGAAGTTATGCAGGAATCTATTACAGCTGCTATTACAGTAGTTAGATCTAGAGCGGCATCTCTTGGAATAGATAATTTATTCCATGAAAATAAAGATTTGCATATCCATGTTCCAGACGGAGCTACACCAAAAGATGGACCAAGTGCTGGAATTACGATGGCGCTAGCAGTGGCATCATCACTTTCTAATACGCCTGTTAGATCAGATGTTGCAATGACTGGTGAAATTACACTAAGAGGTGAAGTTCAAGAAATAGGTGGGCTAAAAGAGAAGCTACTAGCTGCTTTGAGAGGAGGTATCAAAGAGGTCATAATCCCAATGGATAATGAAAAAGATTTGGCAGAGATACCTGATAATGTTAAAAAAAGCCTCAAGATTCACCCCGTTAAGTTTGTAGATGAAGTCTTTGCGATTGCTTTGAAAGTCAAACCTGTTAAAAGTAAAATCACTAAAAAGACATTATCAGTGTCGTCAAAAAAATCAAAAATACCCAGGAAACCTTTGCCTCATTAGCATATATTTAATTACATGTAAATAATGAAAAAAGCAGAAGATCGTTATGTTTTAATGTAAATTCATGTAGAATAGAACCTGTAATTGATACAATTACCAGGGTGAATATGAATGGTTTATATCTAACTGAATAAAAATAAATACAAATTCAACAATAAAGAGGTTCAAATGAATAAAGCAGAATTTATTTCAGCAATTGCTGAAGCAGCAGGTAGTAGCAAGTCAGACGCAACAGCTCATGTTGAAGCGATGATAAATGTAGTAACAAATACTCTTAAAAGTAGTGACCAAGTTACATTAGTTGGTTTTGGAACTTTCTTAGCTAAAAAGAGAGAAGCTAGACAAGGAAGAAATCCAAGAACTGGTGAGACTATTCAAATCAAAGCATCAACAGTACCAGCTTTTAAAGCAGGTAAAGCATTTAAAGATGCATTAAACTAAATCAATTGATTCTAGGGTGATTAGCTCAGCTGGTTAGAGCACCGCCCTTACAAGGCGGGGGTCGTAAGTTCGAATCTTTCATCACCCACCATAACAATTTAAAAGAAGCAGATTTATCTGCTTCTTTTTATTTATGTGTATACAGTTTAATGATAATATAACTTAGGTTTTTGGGGGTGTAGCTCAGCTGGTTAGAGCGCCTGCCTGTCACGCAGGAGGCCGAGGGTTCGAGTCCCTTCACTCCCGAAACCTTATTAATAGAAATAGTGGATATATGTTATCAAAAATTAGAGATAAATTAAGCACATGGGTAATTGGAGTGCTGCTTTTATTAATTGCAGTGCCATTAATATTTATGGGGCTAGGTAATTATCAATCATCTCAAGAAAGTTATGCATTCAAAATCAACGACCAGGTAATCTCGCTTTCTCAATTAGAGCAAGAAGTATTCCAATATAGACAAGCTTTAGAAAAAAACTTTCAGGGCAACCTGCCTCCAATTTATACAACTAAATTTATTAGAAATGTAACTGTTGATTATATGCTCAGAACTATACTTCTAGATCAAGCATCTAGAAGCAGTGGATTAGTATTCCATAATGAATCGATTTTAAATACAATATATTCGACATCGTCTTTTAGAGATGATGGGGGATTTAATAAAGAAAAATATCTATCGCAGTTATATCAAATTGGAATGAATACAAGTTCATACGAGAGGTATATATATCAAAAAGGTATTACCGGACAATTACAAGACTCTATCACTAATACCGCTTTTCTTACAAAAACTGAAAAGAGTGATTTAATTAAATTTAGACATCATAAACGCAATGTAAGTTATTTGATTCATGATTACAATGAAATAAAAGATGATATAAATTTAAGCGAGCAAGATCTGAGAGATGAGTATAATAATAATTTAGATATTTACCGTTCACCTGTTTACGCAAAATATTTATATCTAGATATTGATAAAAATGACTTAATTAAAAATATCAAAATTACTGATGTACAAGCGAAGAGAATATATGATTCTAACTTGGATGAGGGTTTGTATGTTAGCCCTATTACTTACAAACTTAATCATGTTATATTTGATACTGAGAAAACAGCGAATGTAGCTCTACGTGCATTAAAGAGCGGCGAAGGTTTTGATAAAGTTGCTGTAGAATATTCTACTGATACTGAAACTCTAGAAAATAAGGGATATCTTGGGGAATTTATATTAGCAGATTTACCAGACTATTTATCATCCATAGTAGTTAATCTTGGTACTGGTAAAATTTCAGATATTATTAAATCTAATAAAGGATTTCATATCATTTATATAATTGACCAAATCAGCGATGCTGTAAATAGCTTTGAAGATCTTAAAGAGACAATTATAAAGGATTATAAAAAAGAAACTGGAACAAGAGAATACTTTGACATAATTGATAGTATGACTGAAATGAATTTCACAAAAAAATATCGACTTACAGAGCTTGCAGACAAATTCAACATAAAAACTATCAAATCAAAGTTTATTTCTAAGGATGAAGGACATGGGATTTTTGATTATGAGTTCGTAAGAGATGGTATATTTACTGATGATGTTATCAATGACTCTAAGACTAGCGATCTTATATATTTAAATGGCGACAGATTTATTATTGCTGAGCTAGATGACTTTATGGACTCAAAGCAATTAAGTTATGAGGATTCTAGAGAGATCATTGAGGCTCTTGTCTTAAATCAGAAAACAAATGCAGCTATTATACTTCATTCTGAAAATGTCAGAGATGACCTTAATGCAGGCATTTCTGATCAATTTGATAATCTTTCTAGTTTTGTAGGTACTATTGACTCTAGTGATATAGATGAAAAGATTAAACAGCTTTTTTTTGCTGTTGGACCATCCAATGGTTTTGTTACTAAAAAATTAGGAAGCAAAGATTATATAATTTTCGGAGTAAATGAGATTATTTATCCTGAAGATATTAAGAATATTGAAAATGCTGAAGATTATTATAATTTTGCCTACAATACTCGTAGTGAGTCTGAATTTAATTCATTCTATGGCCTTTTTAGATCAAGTGCCGAAATAAATATGAATGATGATTATATGAGCAGAGACTAGACTCCGCTTATATTAAATCCACAATCAACATAAATAATTTGACCCGTTATAGCTGACGATGACTGGCTTGCTAAAAAGAGGGCAGTATTTGCTACTTCAACGGTCGTTATGTTTCTCTTTAGTGCTGATTTATCCTCCACATGTTTTAGAATTTCGTTAAATCCTGATATGCCAGATGCTGCCAATGTTTTTATTGGTCCTGCTGAAATCCCATTAACACGTATGTTTTTATGACCAAGAGAATGCGACATATACCGTACGTTGGCTTCTAAACTTGCTTTTGCCAGCCCCATCACATTATAATTTTTTATTACTCTTTCTGACCCTAAATAACTGAGTGTTATCATTGAGCCATTTTCATTAATTATGTCATTAAATTCTTTTGCTAGTGCTGCAAAGCTGTATGAACTTATATCGTGAGCAATTTGAAAGCCTTCTCTCGTGATATTTTCAACAAAATCACCATTCAGTAGCTCTCTTGGTGCAAACGCAGCCGAATGTATAATTATGTCTATATCTGACCAGTTTTCTTGGATGAATTTCTTTAAATTAGATATATCCTCATCTTTGGCAAGATCACATGGACATATTATTGAATTTCCTGATAATTCTGATGCTATGTCTTCAACACGACTTTTTAACTTTTCATTTTGATATGTTAATGCTATTTCTGCACCATTATCACTGAAAACTTGAGCAATACTTGCCGCTATTGATCTTTTGCTTGCCACTCCAATTATCAATACTTTTTTATTTTTTAAATTCATTTTCTTATAATTTTGTTTTAATGCTTATATAGAATATTATAATAAGGTATAAATCTAAATTTTTCATGAATATTTACTATAAAAAGCTAATTAAACTACCTATTGTCATTTATGCTGTACTTTTTAGTATTGTAACGATGGCTGACTATTCAATTGCTATTGGATATGAGCCTAAATACAGCGATAGTTTTAGAAACTTTGATTATGTGAATACAAAATCTAAACAGGGTGGAACGATTAAACTATCCGCATTTGGAACCTTTGAATCTCTTAATCCTTTTTTGTTAAAATCTTTAGCTCCAACAGGACTAACTAATCTAGTATTTGAAACGTTAATGGAAAGAAGTCTGGATGAACCATCTTCTAGCTATGGACATATTGCCTCCAAATATAGACTATCAGAGGATAAATTATCTGTTATTTACTATATCAAAGATAATGCATATTTTTCAAACGGCGATGAAATTACAGCAAAAGATGTAGAGTTTTCGTATAAGACATTAGTTAGTAAAGATGCTCATCCTCAGTATAAAATTTATTGGTCTGATATAAAAGATGTGATTGTTTTAGATAGAAAATCAATAAAATTCATATTTAATCAAAAAAACCCTGAGCTACATATGATTATTGGTGATATTCCTATATTTTCAAAAAAATGGTTTGATGGAAAAACTTTCAGTGAATCAATTTTAGATAAACCAATTGCTAGCGGCCCATATATTATAAGTAAATATGAAACTGGAAGGTTTGTAGAGTATAAGAAGAATCCTGATTATTGGGCAAGAAATGAGTCTACTAGGATAGGTATGTTTAATTTTGAAAAGATTATTTTTAAGTATTATAAAGATATGACCGTTGCCCTAGAGGCATTTAAGGCTGGCGAATATGATTATATTTATGAGAATCACTCTAAGCGATGGGCCAGAGATTATAATGGTCCTAATTTTAGTAATGATACAATTATAAAAACCGAGCTTGAGCATATGAATAATGCTGGAATTCAGGGATTTATTTTTAACACCAGAAAAAAAATATTTCAGAGGAAAGAAGTTAGGAAAGCTATAACCCTAGCTTTTGACTTTAATTGGTCAAATAAGAATCTTTTTTATAATCAGTACAAAAGATGTGAAAGTTATTTCAGTAACAGCGAACTATCAGGAAATCTAAAACCTACATTAGATGAGATAAATTTAGCTAAAAAACTTTATATACCATTATCTAAAGTAATCGAAAAAGATAGTAAGTTTATTTATGACTCTTCAGAAAACAATAGAAAAAATTTATATGATGCAAAAAAAATATTTGATAAATTAGGATGGTCAGTAAAAAATGAAATACTCTATGATGAGACAAATACAAAAGTGGAATTCGATTTCTTACTTGCACAGAAAGGATTTGAGCGTATTTTAGCTCCCTTTGCAAAAAATTTAAAGAAGCTTGGTATCAAGCTTAACTATCGTACTATCGATCTTTCGCTATATCAAAGACGTGTAGATTCCTTTGATTTTGATATGATGGTCATGAGTTATCCTCAATCACAGTCGCCTGGAAATGAATTAATATCTATGTTTCACTCAAGCAGTTCACAGAGCAAAGGTGCTTATAATGTTGGAGGCATTAGCGATCAGTATGTAGATATGCTTCTAGAGGAAATAATATATAGTTCTGAAAGGGAAGATATGATAACTGCTGCTAAATTGTTAGATCGCTTGCTTTGGAACGAGTTTTATATGTTGCCTAACTGGTATATAAGTACACATCGTATTGCTTATTTTAATAAATTTAAACAGCCTAGGAACCTTCCGAAATATTATGAAGCTACAAATTATGTTTTAAAAACTTGGTCTATAAAATAGTGTATTACTATATCATAAAAAGATTACTACTGATGATACCGACTTTATTAGGCATATTGTTTCTAACATTTGTTGTAACACAATTTGTTCCTGGTGGTCCGGTCGAACAACTTGCAAACCAACTAACAAGTCTGAATGTAACTGGAGAAGCTTCATCAGGATCTGCAAATTTATATCGAGGCTCAAGTGGACTAAGCGAGGAACATTTAGAAAACCTGAAAGAATTTTATGGCTTCGATAAACCTTTTCTAGAAAGATTTGCTGATTTAGTAATAAATTATATTTCATTTGATTTAGGAGATAGCTATTTTCATCATCAATCTGTCTCTGAACTTATAATTTCTAAACTGCCAGTTTCTATCAGTTTAGGCTTATGGACTTTTTTAATTATATATTCAATCTGTATCCCATTAGGCATTAAAAAAGCAGTCAATCATGGTTCAAGATTTGACTTGACCAGCAGCACTCTCATACTTATTGGATATTCGATACCAGGATTTGTACTAGGAATTAGTTTAATAGTTTTGCTTGGGGGAGGTAGTTTTTATGATGTATTTCCAACAAGAGGCTTAATATCAGATAACTGGAATGAGCTTTCGATTGGTGGCAAAGTTTTGGATTATCTATGGCATATGACGTTGCCAATAATATCGTCTGTTATTGGAAGTTTTGCAGTAATGACTATGTTAACTAAAAATAGTTTCATAGAAGAAATAAAAAAACAGTATGTATTAACAGCAAAAGCTAAAGGTCTTAGTGATAATGAAATATTATATAAACATGTTTTTAAGAATGCTTTAATACCTATACTAACTGGTTTTCCAGCACAGTTCATATCTGCATTTTTTACAGGGAGTATTTTGATAGAAACTATCTTCTCTCTAGATGGAATTGGATTACTATCATATGAGTCGATACTTCATAGAGACTACCCTGTTGTATTAGGTACTCTATTTTTATTTACACTCCTTGGCTTGTTTGCAAAACTATTAACAGATATCAGTTATTTATTTGTTGATCCTAGAATTAAATTTGATTCTGTAGATGATGGAAGAAATATATGATGACTTTTAAAAAATATAACTCTTATTGGATTAAATTTTTAAATAATAAGAGAAACAAATATAGTTTATTTCTATTCAGTTTTTTTTTCATCTTAAGTTTATTTGCAGAGATACTTAGCAATGATAAGCCAATTATGATGAGTATTGATAATGAATTATACTTTCCAATAGTTGTAGTATATACAGATAAACATTTTAATGGTTATTTTGATACTGAAGCTGACTATAAAGATAACTTCATGACTGAAAAGATGAGTAAGAAGGGTAACTGGGTTGTATTTCCACCAAATCCACATTCTTATAATAGTATTAATTTAAATAACTCAACTCCTAATCCTGCTCCACCGTCCCAGTATAATTATTTAGGAACAGATGATCGTGGCCGAGATGTTCTGGCTAGGCTTATTTATGGTTTCAGACTATCAGTTTTATTTGCTTTTGCTTTGACTGCGATTGGAATATTGATAGGACTTTTTTTTGGTGCGATACAGGGTTATTATGCTGGGAAAATAGATCTATATCTACAAAGATTTATAGAAATATGGGGCTCTATGCCTGAATTATATTTATTAATAATTTTTTCATCATTATTTGAACCAAATATATTTTTACTAATAATTCTTTTGTCTTTATTTGGATGGATGGGTTTATCTGACTATGTGAGGGCAGAGTTTCTGAAAGGAAGAAATATGGAGTATGTGATAGCAGCAAGAACTCTTGGGCTTTCAAATACCTCAATAATTTTAAAACATATACTACCTAACAGTATGGTTTCAGTTATTACATTTCTACCTTTTAGAATCAGTGGCGCGATTTTAATATTAACAAGTTTAGATTTTTTAGGATTAGGTGTACCTCCTGATACGCCGAGTTTAGGGGAGCTGTTATCACAAGGTAAAGATAATATAGAAGCATGGTGGCTTTCTATTTCTACATTTTTAGTGCTTACAGGCACGCTACTTTCATTAATTTTTATAGGAGAAGGAATCAGAGAGTCTCTTGATTCAAGATCATAGTGAAGATATTAGAAATTAAAAACCTCTCTTTGAGGAGTAAAAAAAATAAAACATTATTATTAAAAAATGTAAACCTGACTCTGAATAAAGGAGAGGTTCTGGGTATTGCTGGTGAATCTGGATCTGGTAAAACCCTAATGGGGTTAACAATTACGAAGTTATTAGATCCTGCTATTTTCGAAATCCTATCAGGAGAAATTATATATGATGATAACGACATACTTAAATGTAGTGAAGACTATTTAAGGAGTATAAGAACTAAAAAGATATCAATGGTCTTTCAGGAACCTATGCTTTCCCTAAATCCAGTGCAAACAATAAAAACTCAATTATATGAAGTTATTAAACTTCATATAACCAAAAATCAGAATGATATTGAACATTTATCTAAAAATATTATTACTCAAATAGGTCTATATGATTTTGATAAAATACTATCAAGTTACCCTCATATGCTTTCAGGTGGTCAGCGTCAACGTATTATGATGGCGATAGCTCTTGTTTGTAAGCCAGATATACTCATTGCAGATGAGCCAACAACAGCGTTAGATGTAACATTGCAATTGCAAATACTAGACTTACTTAAAGATTTTAAAATTAAAAATAATATGTCAATGATATTAGTATCGCACGATTTAGATTTAATTAAAAATTATACAGATCGTATTATTATTTTAAAAAATGGTTTAATTATAGAAGAGGGTATAACTGAGAATATATTTGAGAATCCTGTAACAGATTATACAAAACAATTAATATCAAGCACACCGGATAGAATTGTTACTGCGAAAGCTAGTGATATAAAAATATTGGAAACTAATAATCTATCTTGTCGCTTTCCATTAAATAACTCTTTCTTCTTAAAGAATAGAAAATATTTTAGTGCTCTTTCTGATATAAAAATCTATATAAATGAAGGTGAAACTATCGGTATAGTTGGTGAGTCAGGATCTGGTAAGACTACGCTTGCAATGGCAATTATGCAATTACTTGATTATAGTGGTCAAATTATTTTCAATGAAAAAGATTTTTCTCAACTATCAAACAAAGATATTAGAAAATATAGAGATAACTTTCAGATCGTTTTTCAAGATCCTTTCTCATCTCTCTCGCCACGTATGAATATTTTGGAAATACTAAGCGAAGGTCTTTTAGCTTTTAATAAAACTATCCAGCATGAAGAATTGGTAGAGATATGTAGCTCATTACTATCTGAGGTCGGATTAGCAAATGATATGCTATTTAGATACCCCCATCAATTTTCAGGCGGACAAAGACAACGCATTGCAATAGCAAGAGCCTTGTCAATGAAACCAAAATTAATAATATTTGATGAACCAACAAGCGCACTTGATGTTATTGTCCAGAAAAATATTCTTGAATTAATTGTGTCATTACAAGAAAAGTATTCTTTAAGTTACTGTTTTATTAGTCATGACTTGAAAGTAATCAAGTCCATATCCCACCGAATTTATGTAATTAAAGACTCTAGAATTGTTGAGACAAATTCTACAGAAAACATACTTAAGAACCCACAAAATGACTATACCAAAAATCTTATAAAATCATCTTTTTTGAATTAATTAAAAATATTCTTTAAAATCTGGGAATATACTTTGACAGTATTACGCAGGTCATTTTCAGTGGTATGCTCATTAATTTTATGTATGGATTCATTTATTAGCCCAAATTCAATTACTTGATCACAAATCTTAGCAATAAACCTTCCGTCAGATGTACCGCCATCAGTTGAGATATTAGAAGTAACATCTAATATTTCTTTTGTTGCCGATACACATATATCCAGCAATTCTTTTTTTTCTGTTAAATATGGGTCACCTGAATGATGCCAATTAATAGAATATTTTAGATCACTAGAATCCATTATTTTAGTTATATCGCTCATTAGTTCTTCACATGTTGTCTCTGTTGAGTAACGAAAGTTGAAATCCATACTTAATTGACCTGGTATAATATTTGTTGCACCAACTCCACTATTAAGATTAGATATCTGAAAAGTTGTAGGCGGAAAATATTTATTACCTTTATCATATTTTTTGTTTACTAAATCTTTCAGTGTAGATGAAAACGCATGTATTGGATTCATTGCATTATGTGGATACGCCACATGCCCCTGGATTCCTTGGACTATAATTTTTCCAGACAGAGAACCTCTCCTTCCATTCTTTATTGTATCGCCAAGTATTTTTTTACAAGATGGCTCTCCTATTAGACACATGTCAATATTATGTTTTGTTAGATCACCATCATTAACTAGCTTTTTTATACCATTTTGGGCAGGACCTTCTTCATCACTTGTTAATATAACAACGATACTACCTTTGAAATCTTTATTTAAATTTAAAAATTCTCTTATAGATATTAATATGCAAGCTACACTTCCTTTCATGTCTGATGTGCCACGCCCATATAATTTTGAATCTATTTCAGTGAGTTCGAAAGGATTTGTTAGCCATTTATCTAAATCACCAGTTGGAACTACATCTGTGTGACCGGCATATGCAAAAACAGGACTTTCTTTGCCATACCTTGCTATCAAGTTAATTACGCTACCATGTTTCTTTGTCTCGGTTTCAAAGCCTAGGTTTTTTAAATATAGTTCTATAAACTCCTGACAGCCGTCATCCTCAGGTGTTATTGATTTACAGCTTATTAATTTACTTAGTATTTCGACAACATTTTCATTATTCATGACACTTTCTCAATTATTTCTTCATTTCTTAGTGTTAAAATTTCATAACCTTTATTTGTTACTAGTATAGTATGTTCCCATTGGGCAGATAAAGAGTGATCTTGTGTAACCACAGTCCAGCCATCACCAAGCAGTTTGGTCTTATATTTTCCAGCATTTATCATTGGTTCGATTGTAAATGTCATCCCTTCTTCTAGACGTATACCTGTATTCTTAATTCCATAATGCAGTATTTGAGGTGATTCATGGAAGTTTTTCCCTATACCATGACCACAGTAGTCTTTCACTACTGTAAAGTTATTATCATATGCATGTTTTTGTATGACAGCTCCTATGTCTCCAACATGAAGACCTGGCTTAACGATACTGATAGCCTTGTACATGCATTCCTGCGTAACCTTACAAAGTCTTTCAGCTAGTATACTTGGTTTTCCAACATGAAACATTTTGCTTGTATCTCCGTGAAACCCTTCTTTTATTACTGTTATATCAATATTAATTATATCGGTCTCTTTTAAGACTTTATCACTTGATGGTATCCCATGGCACACTTGATGATTGATAGAAGTACATATGGATTTAGGAAAACCTTTATAATTCAGAGGAGCTGGGATAGCTTTTTGTTCTTTTATTATATAATCATGACAAATGATATCCAATTCTTCTGTTGATATGCCAGGTTTTACATGCTGACCTATCATATCTAGAACTTCGGAAGCTAATTTTCCAGCTACTCTCATTTTTACAATATCTGCTTTTGATTTGATATCTACCATTAAATTTACCTAAATAGCACTTTTTAGCTCAAATTATCAGATTTTTATTGTTGAATCCATGTAAATATGATAAAAAACCCTATCAACAATATTTAAAATGATATTGTAGTATATGAATAATTAAATATACAGGAGTACTGCTAAGAGTGGCAAATTTATCAATCAAAGAAATGATCAATGCGGGCGTGCATTTTGGCCATCAATCTAAATACTGGAATCCTAAAATGCGCCCATACATCTATACGACATACAAAAAACTTCATATTATTAACCTAGAGGAAAGCGTATCTCATTTTAATTCTGCAGTCACTTTTATTGAAAAATTAACTAAGAATAATGCAAAAATACTTTTTGTTGGCACAAAAAGGGCAGCTAGAGAATTAGTAAGTAAATATGCCAAAGAAGCTAAGATGCCATATGTAAATAATAGATGGCTTGGTGGAATGTTGACGAATTTTGATACTATCAAAAAATCTATTGCAAAATTAGAGTCTTTGAAAGCATATCTAGACTTAGCAACGCTAAATAATTTAACAAAAAAAGAGTCTTTGAATATCAAAAAACAAATTGCTAAGTTAGAAAAAAACCTTTCTGGAATTAAGGACTTGGATAAAAAACCAGATGCTTTGTTTGTGATAGACACAAGATATGAAAAGATTGCAATTCAGGAAGCTAATACATTAAATATTCCAGTAATTGCGGTAGTTGATAGTAATAACTCTTTTTATGGGGTTGATTATATGATTCCTGGAAACGACGACTCAATGTCTTCTATAAATTTATTTTTAAAAGCAGTTACAGATGTCATACTAACTACTAAATCTAAATTCATTAAACCAGCTGCTCAAAATACAGATGCCAAATCTCTAGAGTCAACTACGAAGACAATTAAGAAGAAACAGTTACTAGATGTAGAGCCTGTTTCAGATAAAGAAACTCTTTCTCCTAACGATAACAAAGAGGTTTAAATGTCATCAAAACTTGAATTACTAAAACAACTTAGAGACATAACAGGTGCTGGAATCCTTGATTGTAAGAAATATCTAGTCAGAGCTAGTAATAATTTAGATGATGCGATCAAGCTTATGAGATCTGAAGAAGGTGTCAAAGCAGATAAAAAATCGAGTAGAGTTGCCGCCGAAGGTGTTGTTTACTTTTTATCGAACTCATCTCGATCATTAATGATTGAAATAAACTCTGAGACAGATTTTGTTGCAAGAGGCGATGACTTTCTTGACTATGTTAATCAAACATGCGAAATAATAATTTCTAGTTCATATAGTAGCATTGATGATCTAAATAATTCAAAAGATGCATCAATTAAAAATAATCTTGAAGAGTTACGAAAAAATTATGTAACTAAGCTTGGGGAGAATATACAAATTCGAAGATTCCATTGCTTAGATAATTCAGAAGGCTTTATAACAGGATATACTCATAATAATAAAATAGGTGCTGTAGTATCTTTATCAAAAGATGATTCTCAGTTATCGAAAGATATTTGTATGCAAATAGTTGCATCTGACCCGCTAGCATTAGATGAAAATTCTATAGACCAAAGCTTATTAGCTAATGAAAAAGAAATATATAAAGCTGAGTTAGATAAAGTAGATAAAAAAGATGATATTAAGAGAAATATCATGGAAGGAAAAATTAAAAAATTTATATCAGATAATACATTATTGAACCAACCATATATCAAAGATAGTTCACTAACATTAAAGAAAATTCTCAAGGATAATAATATTTTATCATATACCCGTTATCAACTAGGTGAAGGTATAGAGAAAAAACAAGAAGATTTTGCTGATGAAGTATACAGCCAGATCAAGTAATTACAGCAATGACCAATCCCAAATACAAACGGGTATTACTCAAGCTTAGCGGCGAAGCTTTGATTGGTACCAAGCAATATGGCATTGATGACATCATTATCAAAGAATTTGCATCTCAAATATCCCAAATTCAGAAAGAAAAAATAGAGCTTATTATTGTAATAGGTGGTGGTAATTTTTTCAGAGGCAGTGATTTAGAAAAATTAGGAATTCAACGCGTTACTGCTGATCATATGGGTATGCTTGCAACCGTAACAAACTCTCTTGCCCTCCAAAGTTCAGTCGAGCAATTAGGTATTGATTGTCGTGTCATGTCTTCAATCACAATAGATGCTGTCTGTGAAAAATATATAAAGCGTAAAGCAGAGAGACATCTTGAAAAAGGAAGGGTAATTATACTTGCTGCAGGTACTGGTAATCCGTATTTTACGACAGATTCTGCTGCAAGTTTACGAGCTATTGAATTAAATGCAGAAATCATGTTGAAAGGAACCAAGGTCGATGGAATATATGACAAAGATCCTGTGACAAACTCCGATGCAATATTATATAACACTATCTCATATTCAGATATTCTTAAAAATAATTTAGAGGTCATGGATGCTACTGCAGTCATAATGTGTAAAGAAAATAATATGCCTTTAAAGGTATTTAATATACTTGAAAAAGGGAACTTAAAAAAAGCTATTTTAAGTGATAAGATAGGTACTATAATAGATTAACTATGATTGAAGATATTAAAAAAGATGCAGAAGTTAATATGGCTAAAGCTATTGAGGCTTTAAATAATGCTTGTGGACAGATAAGAGCAGGAAGACCTAATCCCAGTATGTTAGATCAGATTGAGGCAGATTACTTTAATACCCGAACTCCACTTAAACAGTTAGCTAGTATAACAATAACGGATGCATCTACAATTAGTTTGAACGTTTGGGATAAAACAGCTATCCAGGCTATTGAAAAAGCTATTGTAAATTCAAACCTTGGTTTATCACCTGTAATTAATGGAATGATAATTCACATTAAAATTCCACCTCTTACACAAGATAGGAGAAATGAATTAATTAAAGTTTTAAAGAAAGAGGGCGAAAACACTAAAGTCTCATTAAGGAATGTGAGAAGAAATATAAATACTTCTGTTAATAATCTAGAAAAAGAAAAGAAAATTTCTAAAGATTTTGAGCGTGATTATATTATAGAAATTCAAGAAATTACTGACAAATATATTAAGATATCTGAGGAAGTTATAGATAAAAAAATTGCTGAAATAAGCGAAGTATAATTATATGTCTAATAAAAATATATCCCATGTCTCAATAATCATGGATGGTAATGGTAGGTGGGCTACCCAAAGAAATATGCCCAGAGTACATGGGCATAGAGAAGGAATAAAATCTATTAATAAAATTGTGTCAGCATGTTCCGTTAGACAGATATCTCAATTAACATTATTTGCATTCAGTAGTGAAAACTGGAAAAGACCAGAATATGAAGTACAATTCTTACTTAAACTATTCGAAGATTCAATTATAAAATATATAAATGATTTACACTCTAATAATGTCAAAATTAAGTTTATTGGCAATCTAGATATATTTGGCAAAAAACTTCTAGATAGCATTAGAAATGCAGAAAAAATTACAATGAATAATACTGGTTTAAAACTAAACTTTGCTTTAAATTATGGTGGTAAATGGGATATTATAAATGCATTTAATAAAATACTAGATGATAATAATTCTTCATTGCAGAATAAAAAAATTAATATAGATGACTTTGAAAAATATCTATCTTTAGAAGGAGACTCTCCAGATTTATTAATTAGAACAGCTGGGGAACAAAGATTGAGTAATTTTATGTTATGGCAACATGCATATACTGAGTTATACTTCACTGATTGTCTCTGGCCAGATTTTGATGAAAAAGAGTTAGATGTTGCTATTCAACATTATCAAAATATAACTAGGAAATATGGTTCACTTACTTCAGAAAATAGTATAGACAAAAAAAATGTTAAATAGAATCTTTACAGGAATAGTTCTAGCATCTTTTTTTTTACTTTTATTAATTTATAGTAGTGGACCGATATTAGCTTCTTTGTTCTCTTTCATAGCTATTTACTCATATTATGAATGGCTTATGATCTGTAAATCTACCAATAAAGATATTTTTATATTTATTATGTTGGCTTTAATATCAATGATAGCTTTTCTTTTATTTTATACACATGCAGTAATTATATTTTTAGCCTATATATCCATATTTGCTTGGTTAATTATATCGATAGATTTATCACTAAACTTAAATATTTATAGAAAGATGTTAAAAGTTAATTCAAAGCTGATAGGATTTATATTTATTTTCATTACATGGGCTTTATTTATCTCACTGGGCGAAACAAGTAATTCCAATGTCTTTTCGCATAATTACTTATTATTTTCGAATCATGAGTCATTTTATATAGGTCAATATTATTTGTTAATTATTAGCCTTGTATCTTTGACAGACATGTCTGGATATTTTTTTGGGAAAACCATTGGTAGAAAAAAAATATGTCCATTAATTAGTCCTAATAAAACTCTGGAAGGATTTATAGCTTCGCTTTTATTCCCATTGATAATTTTTTATATAACTTTTAGTTATATATTCTATATTCCTGTTTTTATGTTGGATATATTCTATTTATTATTAATCTGTATTTTTTGTACTGTGGGAGATTTATTTGTCAGTGTTTACAAAAGGTTTCATGAAGTGAAAGACTCTGGAAATATTTTACCGGGACATGGTGGAGTGCTAGATAGACTTGATAGTTATCTGCCAACTATTGCTATATTACATATTTGGTTATTTTTATAATGATTACAATTTTAGGATCTACAGGAACAATTGGGAAAAATACTTTATCTGTTTTGAAAAATTCTGAAAAAAGGGGGCAAATATTTGCTTTAAGTGCAAATAAAAATATTCGCTTACTTTTTCTACAAATTAAAGTATTTAATCCAAAGTATGCCGTAATCATGGATGAATCTGATGCAATTAAACTCATTGATCTCTGTAAAAAAAATAGTATCAATACAAAAATATTGTTTGGCAAGAAGAGTTTATCATTTGTAAGTTCTCATAAGAAATGCACATGTCTTCTATCTGCAATAGTTGGTGGAGCTGCATTACAGCCTACTTATGATGCTGTTAAATCTGGTAAAAAAATTCTTTTAGCAAATAAAGAGTCTTTAATTATGTCGGGAAAATTATTATTGACTGCAGCAAAAAAAAGTGGCGCAACATTAATACCAGTTGATAGTGAACATAATGCAGTCTTGCAAATACTCTCTTCCTTTGGCGTCAGTTATAACAATCAAACAAGAAAATATATCCATAATAAAGTCAAAATGATTACGCTAACTGCCTCAGGTGGCCCATTTCTAAACTTTACTAAAAAAAAGTTAGAAAAAGTTACACCCGAACAAGCAATTAATCATCCTACTTGGAAAATGGGCAAGAAAATATCCGTAGACTCAGCATCAATGATGAATAAAGGCCTTGAGGTTATAGAAGCTGCTATTTTATTTGGATTAAAGCCAAAACAAATTGATGTTCTCATACATCCGCAAAGCATTGTCCATGCACTAGTGAAATTTACTGATGGATCAGTAATATCTCATATGAGCCCTCATGATATGAGGATAGCTATTAGCTATGCTTTATCTTGGCCAGAAAGGTCTGATATCAGTATTCCTGATTTAAAGAAGTTTGACCTTGAAAAGCTAACATTTCAAACCATAAAGCCTAATCAATTTGAGTGCTTAGACTTATGCCTGAAGGCGCTTAAAATAGGAGATAACGCTCCAACTATATTAAATGCTGCAAATGAGATTGCTGTTGAAAAATTTCTTCAAAATAAGATTAAATTTATTGATATACCAGTTATAATTGACAAAGCTTTGAGAAGCATACCTATTACCAAGTGTAGTACAATTAAGTCTATATTGGCATGTGATCAACATACAAGAGACTATATAAGGAACTTTATAAATATAAAATGGAAATAATACAAAGCATTTTTGGTTTTTTTATTGCAATTGGGATATTAGTTACGTTCCATGAATTTGGTCATTTTTATATAGCTAGATTGTTTAATGTAAAAGTGCTTAATTTTAGTATTGGATTTGGCAAAACCTTATATAAAAAAAAGTTTCACAATGAAGGGACAGAGTACTCAGTCGGACTAATACCACTAGGGGGATATGTTAAGATGTTGGAGTCTTCAGAATTAGATCCTGACCTAGACAAGGATAAGCATCCTTATTGTTTTGATAAGCAATCTGTATATAAAAGGTTTTTGATAGTTGCTGCTGGACCTGTTTTTAATCTAATTCTAGCGATTATCTTTTTTACTATTGTTCATTTTTCTGGAATCACTGGAATGAAGCCATTCGTAACCTCAATTGATGGACACAATCTACCACAAATAGAAGGTAAATCTTTTCATGAAATTGTAGAAGTCAATGGTGTTATGACACAAAGGTGGCAAGACGTCAGAGTTGAAATACTAAATATTATAGTAAATAAAAATAAACTTAATTTATTAGTTAAAGATTATAAAAATGAAACTAGTTCATTACAAATTAACTATGATAAGAATATTCTGCAAAAAGATGGAGATATTGTTGTAAATTTGGGTCTACATCCTCGAAAACCTGAATTTCCATCAACTATTGGCACTATTGAAAATAATTCACCAGCCTCTCTGTCAGGTCTTAAGATAGGTGATAGAGTTTTTAGTGTCAATAATCAAGCTATCGATAGCTGGAATGGATTAGTAGAGAAAATTCAAAATAATGCAAACAATATTTTAAAATTAAAAATTGATAGATCTGGAGAAATATTAGATATTATTCTTGTACCAGCCACTAACAAAAATTCTAGTAATCAAAGTGGTTATGCTGGAATATCCCCAGACCAAACTGAGCTAAATAATTTTAGAATTCTTGTAAAGTATCCTTTTTTTGAATCATTTTATAAATCTACTCTGTTAACATATGATTACTCAATACTCACATTTAAAATGATATTTGAACTTTTCACAGGACAGGCTAATATGAAAAATATAAGTGGCCCATTAAGCATTGCTGAATTTTCTGGAAAATCTCTATCAATGGGATTTGTGTACTTTGCTTACTTACTTGCGATATTGAGCATTAGCCTAGGTGTTCTGAACCTCCTTCCTATTCCTTTACTTGATGGTGGGCACTTGGTTTACTATATGTTGGAAATGTTAACTGGGAATCCTGTATCAGAAAAATTTCAATTAGTAGCGCAGCAAGTTGGAATGTTGATCCTCTTCAGCATCATGATTGTTGCTTTTTATAATGATTTTGCGAGGTTGTTATAATGACTAGGTTATTGTATCTAATTATTTTATTCTTGATTCCGTTTAACATGACTAACGTATATGCTGAAGATGGAATTACAGAAAATTCTGTTATATCGAATATAATAATTAAAGGTAATACTCGAGTTACAAATAATACAATTCTTAGTTACTCAGATGTAAAAGAAGGTGATATATTTAGCCCTCAATTAGTAAAACAAATAATACAAGACTTATATAAGACAGGATATTTTGATGATATATCTGTTTCATTAAACTTTAACGATCTGCTTATAAATGTAAGTGAAAAACCAATTATCTCTGAAATAATCATTACCGATAATAATATTATAGAAGATGAGGATATATTGCAGGCTTTAGATGATGTCGGTATATCTAACACTAGACCATACGATAGAAATATTTTTGATAAAATAGAACAAGAACTTGTAAGACTATATTTTGATAGAGGAAGATATAGTGCAAATATAAATACTAAGATAACTGAGTTAGAAAGAAACAGAGTTTCAATTGAGCTAACGGTAAATGAAGGCGACCCATCTAGTATCAAAGAAATAAATATTGTTGGTAATAAAGCTTTTTCTAAAAATCAGATACTAGGAGTAATGAAATCAGGTACGAAATATTTCTTTGAATTTTGGTCTTCCAAGGACACTTATTCGAGTTCTATATTAAGATCTGACATCAGCAAGATAGAAAATTACTATCTAAATAGAGGTTTCGTAAGATTTCGTATTTTATCAAACCAAGTAAACCTATCTAATGATAATAAAGATATTATTATCACAATAAATGTAGATGAAGGTAAAAGATATGAGTTTGGCGATATAAAACTTTATGGAAATGCGATTGTTAATCCAGATGTAATTAAGAAAAATATATCTGAAGTAATACTCCCTAAGCAGACATTTTCACGACAAAAATTGCAAGAATCTGAAGAGTTAATTGCATACCTTATTGGTGACGAAGGATATGCTTTTCCAGAAGTAACTTCATTGCCAATAATTGATGATGCCACAAAGATTGTTGATGTTGAGTTTCGAGTAGATCCTGGGCAACGAAGTACTGTCAGAAGAATTAATATAATAGGTAATGATAATACTAACGATGAGGTCTATAGAAGAGAGCTGCGTCAATTTGAGTCATCACTACATAGCAATAAAGATATTGAGAGGTCAAAAATTAGAATTCAAAGACTCAAGTATGTAGAAAATGTTGAAGTCACAAAAACAAAAGTATCTAATGCCAGTGATCTTGTGGATGTGACGTTTGATATTACTGAACGTAAATCAGGAGAGTTCAAGGTTAGCGCAGGTTGGTCCGATACAGATGGAGCAATTTTTGACATAGACTTGCAACAAGATAATTTTCTTGGGTATGGAAATAATGTAGGCTTAAAAGCTTCAAAAAGTACCGTAAATACTTCATTACAGTTTTTACTGACAGATCCATATTATACGTTTGATGGTGTTGCTAGAACACTAAATGCTACAATTAGTAAAACAGATGTAAGTAGCACTTCTACATCCTCTTATTTATCTGATACTTTTTCTGCTGGTGTTATGTATGATATGCCAATTTCTGAAACGTCAACATTTGGTTTAGGTTACGATGTTTCTTTAACTGAATTTACAACAACTATTGGTTCACCAATCATTGTCACTCACCATATTGCAGATCATGGAAAAACATCATTAGGTATCACTCTTAAAACTAATTATATTTCAGATACAAGAAATAGGACAATATTCGCAGATACAGGTATTCGTAACAGCTTGAGTGGCAGTATCTTTTTAGGTCTTGATGGTGCATCTCATTTATCTATGACACATAGGACAGAGTTTAACAGAGGACATGTACTGAAAACATTTGGTTTTGACTGGAACACAGTATTTCAGCTTAAAACAACTATCGGAATAGGAGCAGGGCTTGGAAGTGCAACCTCTCTCCCTTTTTATAATAAATACTATGCTGGTGGTAATACAACCGTCAGGGGATATAAAGGCTCGAGTCTGGGACCTCTCACATATAATGCTTCGAGAACGCTTGCTGGTAGTGGCGCGCATTCATGCGCTGCAAAAGCGATACCTGGTAAATATATAGAATGTGATGCGGTTGGTGGTGATTTTCTGACAGTCGCTCAATTTAACTGGATATTTTCACCACCACCTTTCCTTGGTGAAGATACTCGGGCTTTAAGAACAACATTGTTTATTGATGTCGGTAACGTATTTGAGAAAGTGAATAACTTCGATTACAATGAGTTAAGGTCGAGTTATGGTATAGAATTTAATATTTTAACTCCTATTGGCGGGGTATCTGTGGGCTTTGTAAATACCATTAATGAGCAAGAAGGAGATGATGTGCAACCAGTAATTTTCCAATTAGGAGGAGCTTTTTAAAATTATGAATACTATATTTAAATCGATGTTTTTTTGTCTTATCACGGCGATAATTGTTCCATCAACTGTTAGCGCTGAACTTAAGATGGGTATAGTCAATCTAGATCAGCTATTTAGAGAAATACCTATTTATAAAGAATCACAGGAAAAAATTAAAAAACAATTTGATCCTAGAGCAAGGAACTTAAAAACTTTAGAACAAGAATGGAGTGGTCTAAACGAAAAATATTTAAAAAATGAGACAATAATGTCAGATAAAGAAAAAAAATTACTTGTAGAAAAGATACAGTCAATAGAGACTAAATTCAGAAGTGGTCAAGAAAAAATTCAAACAGATCTTCAGGCAGTTCAGCAAGAAGAGCTCTCTAAAATTAGAGCCATTGTAGAGTCTACAATCACAGAGTATGCGGAAAAAAATGATTTTGATATTATTATAAGGGCTGACGGAACTACTCTATATGCAAAGAAATATATTAATATCACTCAAGAGATTATCTCTAAACTTCAATAATGAAGCTCAAGAAAAAATACTCTTTAGAAGAAATATCATCAAAGTATAATTGTAAAATATTGGGTGATATTAATACTACATTTGAGTATGTATCTAGTATTTTTAATATCAAAGACAATGCTATTACATATGTCACTGATATTAAAAACGTCTCTTATATTGAAAATACTAAATTATCATGTGTTATTACAAATAGTAAAATTGCGCCGATGATAAAAATACCTGTGATAGTTTGCGATAATCCTCAACTATTGTTTATAAAGATCATTAAGGAGTCTCATGACCCATCTCATAGTAGTATGTTCTCTAGCAAAATTGATCCATGTAATAGTATAGATTCATCTGTAGTTATAGGTGTAAATTCTGTTATAGGTAAAAATGTAAATATTGGAAAGTCTTCAATACTATATCCAAATGTAACAATACATGATAATACCATTCTTGGTGAAAATGTGATTATTCAATCCGGATCAGTCATTGGTTCAGATGGCTTTGGACTGATAGAAGATGATGGTTCCTGGGTTAAAGTTCCACATGTAGGTAATGTTATAATTGGTAATAATGTTGAAATTGGTGCAAATACTACTATAGATAAAGGAACTATTGATAGCACCATGATTTTAGAAAATGTCAAAATTGATAACCTTGTTCATGTAGCTCATAATGTTAAGATTGGACAAAATACTGCTATAGCTGCATGTGTAGGCATAGCAGGTAGTACTACCATAGGTAGAAATTGTACAATTGGTGGAGGCAGTGGTTTAAATGGACACATAGATATATGTGACAATGTGCATATACATGGCATGACTATGGTAACTAAGTCTATAAAAGAACCGGGTTCGTATGCTTCCGGAACAACTGTTGAACCTGCAAGTAGTTGGAGAAAGAATCAAGCAAGATTTAAAGAATTAGATTTGATAGCAAAATTGATTAAAAAGAAAATATGAATTTGGAGAAAAAAATGAACGATACAGATATTCAAAATTACTTACCACATAGATACCCTTTTTTACTAATAGATAAAATATTAGATTTTAAAAAACATGATTGCCTTAAGGCACAGAAAAATGTAAGTAATAACGAACCTTTCTTTCAAGGACATTTTCCTGATCATCCAGTTTTTCCTGGTGTGCTTATTTTAGAAGCTATGGCACAAGCAACAGCCTTGCTTGACTTCAAAAGCAATGAAAGAGAAAAAGATAGCCTACTGTATTATTTTGTAGGTATAGATAAAGCTAGGTTTAAAAAACCAGTTGTACCCGGTGATGTTATGATAATCGATGTCAAGCTTAATCATAGTAAGAGAGATGTCCATAAATTTACTGCCTCTTGTATGGTTGATGACAGTGTTGTCTGTACTGCAGAGCTATTAGGAGCTGTTAGAGCTAAATAATGATTCATCCAACTGCAATAATATGTAAATCTGCTGAAATTGATACATCTGTAGTTATTGGACCTTATTCAGTAATTGGTGATAATGTGAACATAGCAGCCAACACTATACTTGAAAGCCATGTGGTAGTTAAAAAAAATACCACTATAGGTATTAATAATAAAATATATCAATTCGCTTCAATTGGTGAAGATCCTCAAGATCTTAAATTTAATGATGAGGAGACGATTCTTACTATCGGTGATAATAATGTGTTTAGGGAATACTGTACTATCAACAGAGGAACTGTGACAGGAATAAATAAAACAGTAATTGGTTCTGATAATCTTTTCATGACCTCTAGTCATGTTGCTCATGATTGTGTTATAAAAAATAATTGTATTTTATCTAATGCTGCTTCATTAGCCGGCCATGTTAGATTAGGCAATAATGTCTCGCTTGGTGGTTTTACCCTAGTTCATCAGTTCTGCGAGATAGGTGATTTTGCATTTAGCGGTCTAGGCACTGTAATTTCAAGAGATGTAACGCCTTATACATTAGTTGCAGGAAATCATGCTCAAGCCTATAAAATTAATACCGCAGGGTTAAAGAGAAAAGGTTTCCATTTAGATATTATTAAAGGCCTAGAAAAAACATTTAAATTATTAATCAAATCTAAAGCTAGTAGAGATGAGGTTAATGCTGAATTAAAAGAATTGAATTTAAGTTACAAAGAAGTTGAATACTTCGTTAACTTTATTAAAAATAGTGAAAGAGGAGTCACTAGATAATCATCTAATCATTTTATTAGCTATTTTTGCAACATTCATTGCTGCGCCAGGCTTAAGAGTTTTTCTAACTTGACTATAACCATCTTCTATTTTCTCTCTATAACTAATATCATTATCAATTCTTTGTAACTCAACCATTACTTGTACTTCATCACTATAATCTGGCTGTATAAATTCCTTTACAACTGGCTGAGACCCCAGAGAATCTCCTAAGATCAGGTTAACTAAACCAATATATTTTAGCTTAACAAGATGTTTCATAATAAAATAGGTAAATGGTGATAAGCGATACATTATAATCATTGGAATATTCATCATGGCAAGTTCTAAAGTAACTGTGCCTGATGCGGTAATTACTTTTTGACATTTCTTAATTTCACTAAGATCTTTTCCATCTACCAATAAAGCACTCCATCCTTCAGGCAGCAAATGGACTAAAAGTTTTTTAGCTGTTGCATTAGCATAAAATATTTTAATATTTTTAGAATAGATATCATCATTCTTCACAATTCTAATCGAATCAATCATACGGTATAAATTATTACGTATTTCTGATTCTCTACTACCTGGAAAAATACCAATAGTTGTCATTCTATGATTATATTTAAGATCTGTTGGTTTAAATCTTGGATCATCAGCTAATGGATGCCCAACATATGTAACATTTTGTGTATATTTTTTGAATATTCTTTCTTCAAATGGAAATATCACTGCTAACTGATCAACAACTTCAACGATCTTTTTGATCCTTTTCTCACGCCATGCCCATACTTGTGGTGCCACATAAAATAAGACAGGGATATTATACTTTTTTGCAAATCTGGCAATCTTCAAATTGAATTCAACATAATCTACTAAGACAATTAAGTCAGGTTTACTATTAATTATATGATTATAAGCAATATTTAATGCTTTTCTAATTTTAGAATATTTAGATATTACTTCTATTATACCTATGACTGATATCTCTTCAGAATTAAATATGATATTAGCACCAGAATTATTTAACTCTTGTTGTCCAATTGCTGTAAAAACTGCTTCAGGGTTTACTCTCTTATGCTCTTTAACATAGTTTGCGGCATGCTGATCACCAGATGATTCACCAGCGACGACAAATATATTATTTATTGTACTCATTTGTATTTATTGATTACTTGAGAAATATACTTTATAGCATCATTTTTTAATTCTGGATAAATTGGTATCGAGACACATTGCTTTGTCACTTCCTCAGTATTTTTAAGATTACATTTATATTTAAAGTTTTTTAATGCTTTTTGTTTATAAATTGGTATTGGATAGTAAATACCAAATGGTATTAAGTTTTTTTCTAAGTATTTAGTAAACCTTACTCGATTTTTAACCTTTATAGTATATTGATTATAAACATGATGCGACTCATCTTCTGTTTCATAAGGAATAGTCACCAATTTATTATCTATCATGGATCGATATAGCTGAGCAATATGATTTCTTTTTTTATCAAGGTTGGTAATAATTTCCATCTTAGCTAATATAATTGAAGCTTGAATTTCATCTAGTCGTGAATTATAACCAATATATTCATGAATATTCCTTACAAGTCCTCCATGATTTCTAAGCTTTTTTAATTTTTTCATTTTAGTAAGGCTATCCGTTGTGATCATTCCTCCATCACCAGCACAACCAAGATTCTTTGTCGGAAAGAAACTAAAGCAACCAAAATCTCCAAATGTCCCAGTGTGTTTTTTATTTTTTGTAGATCCAAATGATTGCGCACAATCTTCTATTAGTTTAAGTCTATGTTTGCTGCATAATTTTTTAATTTGTGTTATCTCTGCAGATTGACCAAATAAATGCACGGGCATTATTGCCTTTGTTCTTTTATTTATATATTTTTCAATATTACGATAATCAATATTGAATGTACGTGGGTCAATATCAGCAAAAACAGGTTTTGCTCCTACCAAAACAATTGCTTCTGCTGTAGCAAAGTAAGTAAAAGGCGATGTTATTACTTCATCGCCATGCCCAATATCCAAAGCTCTCAGGGAGAGTACAAGAGCATCTGTTCCTGAATTGCATGAGATACTATATTTAGATCCTATGAACTTAGAAAATTTATCTTCAAGTTCAGCTACATTTTTACCTAGGATGTATTGTCCAGATTTTAAAATATTTAAAATATTTTTATTAACTTTCTTTGAAATTGATTTATATTGTTCGGTTAAATCAAATATTTTAATCTTTTTATTCATAATAATTTTGATATTAATGTCGCTGTTTCAACAGCAGCTTTGCCCTGATTACCATCAACTAGCGGTATCTCTTTTCCATAGCATGACAAAATGAAGTTATTTATTTCATCTTTCAATGCATCTGTTTTATTATACTTAAATTCTTTAGAACTAAATAATTCTTTTTTTCTTCCAATATTCTTCTGATACTTGTTGATAGTTGAGTTCATAAAGTCCACAGAGTAATATTTATCTTTTTCAAATATTCTTATTTTCCTTTCATTCTTCTGACTTATTCTACTTGCAGTTAAGTTTGCAACTGCTCCCCCATAGAATTCTAGCCTAACATTAGCAATGTCTGTTGTTTTTGTAATAATCTTTTTACCGAAAGCTGACACATTCTTAATTTTTCTACTTATCAATGTTGTTACTATATCAATATCATGAATCATTAAGTCAAAAATTACATTGACATCAGTTGATCGTGGATTAAATTTAGCAAGCCTATGTACTTCGATGAACAATGGACTAGATATTTCATTAGACAGCCTTTTCATAACCGGATTGAATCTCTCAAGATGACCCACTTGTAGAACTACCTTATTCTTTTTTGCTATTCTTACTAATTCTTTTGCTTGAGTTACGGTCTCGGTCATTGGTTTCTCAATAAGCACATGTTTTTTGTTTTCTAAAAAAAATTTTGCTATTTTAAAATGAATTTTAGTCGGAGTTACTAGAGATATAGCATCTATATCGGGGAGAATCTCTTTATAGTTGGTAGTTTTCTTGATAGATATATCTAAATCATTTTTAATATTCTCAAGATTACTGTCTACTACCCATTTTGTAATGCATTGTCTATTATTAATAAATTTCTCAAGATGATATTTTCCAAGATAACCTATTCCTATTATGCCTATATTTAATTTTTTTCTTTTCATTTTGAAGTATTGGCTTTAATTATTTGTTATATTTATAATATCTCAATTATATATAGTGAACTAGTTATGACAAGCCAAATTTTAGCAGGCGTAGATGAAGTTGGACGTGGTTGCCTTGCTGGTCCAGTCATATCTGTTGCAATTATACTAAAAGATAGCATAGATAGGTCATTAATGACCGACTCCAAGAAACTCACGCCAGTCAAAAGAGCTTACCTCGCAAATTATATACTCAATAATACTCTTTCTGTTGGTATTGGAGAATGTAGCAATCATGAAATAGATAGGGTTAATATTCATAATGCAACTCTGTCATCAATGAAAATTGCTATTACCAATCTTAATATGGTACCTGATTTAACATACATCGATGGTTTGTATAAACCTGATATAGATATAATCTCGGAATGTGTTGTCCAGGGTGATAACTTAATACCAGAAATATCAGCTGCATCTATAGTAGCCAAAGTATTGCGTGATAATATAATGGTTAAACTAGATAAAATACTACCTGTCTATGGATTTTCTAGACATAAAGGTTATGGAACAAAAGAACATTTACAAGCTATAGAGTTATTTGGCCCTTCTGTTTATCATAGATTTAGCTTTGCACCATTAAAGAATTAACTTATATGCCCTCTAATTTCACTCATCTACATCTATTAACCTCTTACTCTTTAAGTTGTAGCACTATAAATATAGACAAATTAATTAAGCAAGCAAAAAAAAATAAAATCACCACATTAGCAATAACAGATCACTTGAATGTTTTTGCTGCAATAAAATTTTATCAGAAGTGTATAGATAATAAAATTAAGCCTATAATTGGCTGTCAGGTCCCTGTGAAATATGATCAGCTTGATAGAGTAACGCCAAATATCATTATTTTATGTAAAGACATAGCAGGTTATAAAAATCTAATTAAACTTCTATCAGAGATACATGTAAAAAAGGAAAAGAATAAGACAGCATCTGCTGATATAGAACAACTTAGAAAGTATCATAATGGCCTGATACTATTAACTGGAGGTAGATTTGGAATACTTGGTTGTAATCTTTTATCGGAAGATAATAGTTCAAAAATTAATTTTGTAAAATTATTGAAAGAAATATTTCAAGATCGTTTATATGTACAAATAAATAGAGGAAATAATGAATCTGAAAAGTTATATAATAATAAAATTCTAATAATCGCAGAACAATTATCTCTACCAATCGTAGCAACTAACCATGTGCTATTTTTAGAAAAAGAAGATTTTGATGCACATGAAGTTAGAGTGTGTATTAACAAAAAAGTTAAAATAGATGACAGAGGTAATCAGAAAGAGTTCACGGATGAACAGTATTTTAAGACTGAGAAAGAACTAAAAACTCTATTTGTGGATATTCCTGATGCAATTGAGAATATTTCTGAGATTGTAAAAAAATGTAACATTCATATTAATACTGTTGGATATCACTTACCATTATTTAATACTCCTGATAATTCTGACGTAGATAAATATTTTGATATAATTGTACAAAAAGGTTTGGAGACAATACTTGAAGGTAAAGATGACTTGGATATTAATTTATATAAAGATAGGTTGAAATATGAGATTTCTGTAATAAAAGAAATGGGGTTTGTAAGTTATTTCCTAATAGTGCATGAATTTATTGATTGGTCTAAAAAAAATTCAATACCTGTCGGCCCAGGTAGAGGATCTGGAGCAGGTTCATTGGTTGCTTTTGCCTTAAATATCACATCAATTGATCCCATTAAGTACAATCTTCTTTTTGAAAGATTTTTAAATATAGAAAGAATATCTATGCCTGATTTTGACATAGACTTTTGTATGATAAATAGGCAAAGAATTATAGAACATATAACTAGTCTATATGGTGAGAGCAAGGTATCTCAAATAATTACTTATGGTACTTTGTCTGCTAGAGCTGTTATTAGAGATGTTGGACGTGTTCTTGGAATGGGTTACACATATGTTGATAGAATTGCCAAGTTGATTCCATTTAGCGTAGGTATCACAATAGATGATGCACTAAAGCAAAATAAAGAATTAAAAAAAGAATATCAAAATAATGAAGAAATAAAAAACCTAATTGATACATCAAAAAAATTAGAAGGTTTGCAGAGAAATGTTGGTAAGCATGCAGCAGGTATTGTTGTTGCTCCGGGAGATATAGATAATTTTATTCCCTTATATAGAGTCGAGGAAAGTGATGAGATAGTTACCCAGTATGATAAAGATGATATTGAGAAATTAGGCCTAGTAAAGTTTGATATTTTGGGTTTAAGAACTTTAAGTATTATTGATAGGGCGATTAAAACAATTAAAGAAAAACATGGTGATATTGAAAATCATATCGATGTTCAATTAAGTGACAAGAAAGTATTTAATTTATTACAACAAAAATTAACTACAGGAGTGTTTCAGCTTGAGTCATCAGGAATGAAAAGATATATGGGAAGGCTTAAGCCTGACTGTTTTGATGATATTGTTGCGATTGTTGCCCTATATAGGCCAGGACCTTTAGGAACTGGAATGGTAGATGATTTTATTAATAATAAACATGGAAAGAAAATTAACTATGAGCATGCGATGCTTGAACCAATTCTTTCAGAGACATATGGCTTAATCCTATACCAGGAACAAGTTATGGAAATATCTCGTTCTCTTGCAAATTATACATTAGGTGAAGCTGATTTACTTAGAAGAGCTATGGGTAAAAAGAAAAAAAATGAAATGGAGTTACATAGAAAAAAATTCATAGATGGTGCTAAAATAAAAGGTATTGACGGCATGATTGCAGGTTCTATTTTTTCTAAGATGGAAAAATTTGCAGGATATGGTTTCAATAAATCTCACTCAGTAGCATATGCGTCAATTTCTTATCAAACAGCTTACCTGAAAACTTATTACACATCAGAATTTTTATCAGCTGCGCTATCATCAGATATGGATAATACTGATAAGGTTATCTCTCTAGTTGATGCATGTAATGAGATGTCTATAAAAATTCTTCAGCCAAATATAAATACATCAGGCTTTAATTTTATTTCTATAGATGAAAGTACTACTTTATATGGTTTAGGTGCCATCAAGGGAGTTGGAAGCAATGCTGTGAAACATATTACTGATGAGAGAGACCATGGCGGAGATTTTAAAAATATTTTTGATTTTTGTGAAAGAGTTTCTTTGAATATAGTCAATATAGGGACTATTGATGCATTAATATATTCTGGTGCATTTGATGTTTTTGAAGAAAGTAGGCTAGCTATGAAAAAGATCTTGCATAACGCAATGCTGTATGGCCAGCAGAAACAGAACTCTAGAAATACAGGACAGCAGGAATTATTTGAAAATAAATCTGAGTCTTTCTCTATCACATATGACGATGTAAATTCTAAATTAAAAATTGAAGATACAACTGATAACAGGCTTAAGTCATTATCTCATGAAAAGAAGGTCATTGGTTTTTATCTTAGTGGACATCCAATGAAAGAGTATCAAGATGAAATTAATTCGATGTCTATTAGATCTATTACATCATATTTTAATGAGCTCTATTCAATGGATACTGATGATGACTTCAGTGAGCATGGAACAGTAAGCGGGGTCATAACTAATATTAGATCACAAAGAATGGGTCAAGATAGATATATTAATATTCTAACAATAGATGACTCAACTCATAGATTAGAGATAATCCTTTTCTCAGATATTTATGAAAAATATCGTAATTTAATCAAAGAGAATGAGATTTTATTTTTCTCTGGTGTGATAGCAATGGATGATTATAATGGTGATCTTAGCATGAAAGCAACAAAAGTAATTGATATGGAATCAGCAAGAGTACAATACTCAAAAGAAATAGAGTTATTTATCTTGCCAGAACATATCAATGATAATATTTTAGAAAAAATAGTAAGTATATTAGAGCCTCATAAAAATGGTAAATGCCCATTAACTATTAAATGTCTAAGTAATCAGCATATTGTACCTCTAAATCTTGACAATCAATGGCTAATCAATCCTTCATCAAATCTAATTAAAGGACTGTCTGATTTATTAGGAAAGGAAAATATTATTGTAAAATATCAATAGTTATTTTATCTGAATTGTTTATAATTATCTGAGCAATGAAAGAATTTAACCCAAACTATTTAGACTTTGAGCAACCTTTATTGGAAATAGAGGGTAAGATTAACCAAATTAAAAATGAGCCAGTAAAAACAGCTAAAGCTGACGCACAGATAACAAAGCTCGATAAAGAACATTCTCTGCTTACTAGTAAGATATTTGGAAACTTATCTGACTGGCAAATTTCTCAATTGGCGAGACATCCTCTAAGACCTTATACGCTTGATTATATTCCAAGCTTATTTTCTTCTTTTACTGAACTTCATGGTGATAGAATGTTTGGAGATGATCCTGCTTTAATTTGCGGTATAGGCAAGATTGATAAGTATATGTTTATGTTCATAGGCCATCAAAAAGGAAGAGATGCTAAGGAGAAGGTTAAAAGAAATTTTGGCATGCCAAAACCGGAAGGCTATAGAAAAGCACTGCGTATAATGAAGTTAGCTGAAAAATTTAACTTACCAGTCGTTACATTTATTGATACTCCTGGAGCGTATCCTGGAATCGATGCAGAGTCACGTAATCAAAGTCAAGCGATAGCGGAAAACCTCTTTATTATGTCTAATTTAAAAGTACCCGTTATTTCTATTATAATAGGTGAAGGTGGATCTGGTGGAGCTCTTGCCATTGGTGTTTCTGATAAACTAGCGATGTTAGAAAATAGTATTTACTCTGTAATTAGCCCTGAAGGCTGTGCTTCTATCCTTTGGAAAGATGCTAAAAAGGCCGAGCAAGCTGCCGATGCATTATGCATTACTGCAGCTAAATTAGTTGACTTTGATTTAGTTGATGTGATTATACCTGAACCATTAGGGGGCGCGCATAGAGATCATGGGGCAATGACTTCATCATTAAAGATGAATCTGATTACGATGTTAGATGAGCTATCCAATATAGATATAAGTGAAATATTGTCTAAACGCAAACAAAAGATTGGCTTATATGGTAAATTCGAAGCATCATAAACTTGTAAATACTTCCAATGAGTTTATATCTAATCTTTCTCATAATAAATTCCTAATAGCTTATAGTGGCGGCATAGACTCTTCGGTTCTATTAGATTGTTTTTATAAATTAAGTCTTACAGAGTCCATTGAAGTTAGATCTATCCATATAAACCATGGGCTCACTGAAGAAGCTAGTCTTTTTGAAGATCACTGTAAGAAGATATCTGAAAATTATGGCATTGCTCATATAACTGAGAATCTTAATATTAATGTAAAATCTAATATTGAAGAAAAATGTAGAAAAGAAAGATATAAAAAATTTGTGGAGTGTTGTCATGAGGATGAAATTATAATTACTGCGCATCATGAAGAGGATCAAATAGAAACATTTTTCTTAAGACTAATAAGAGGCTCTGGAGCTAGAGGTTTTTCATGTATTAAAGAAAATACCTTTTATGATGGAAAATTAGTTGCACGCCCATTTCTAAAAACATCAAAGAGAGAAATAAAAGAATATTCAGAAAATAATGAGATTGAATTTATAGAAGATAAGAGCAATTCTAATAATAAGTTTGATAGAAACTTTCTCCGTAATGAATTAATTCCATTACTAAAATCAAGATGGCCATCTATAAATAAAAACATAGTTAATAATATACTTGTAAATGAAATTCAGTCATCCTATATATCAGACAGTATAAGTGCCATATTGCCTAATTACTTATGCTCTAACAGCAAAGAGCTGAAAATTAAAAATTTAATTGATGAACCATTTTATTCAAAAGTGATAATTTTACATGAATGGGTTTATTTAGAAACTAATACTCTATTAAATTTAAAACAAATCAATGAAATAATTAAAATTATGAATACTAATAATGACTCAAATCCATTATTTACATTTGGTAATGCTAAAATAAAGAAAGATAATGGCATACTGATTTTATCTTTAAATGACTACTAGTTTTTTGAGAAAACAGGCCAATATAAGAAAGTAATTTATATATTTTTTCTTTGATATCGTCTATACTTCTCATAATATTATATGACAAGATATGTATTTATCACTGGTGGAGTAGTTTCATCTCTAGGAAAGGGAATAGCAGCTGCCTCCCTTGCTTCTTTATTCAAATTAAGAGGTTTCAAAGTATCATTACAGAAATTAGACCCATATATTAATCTGGATCCGGGAACAATGAGCCCAATACAACATGGTGAGGTTTTTGTAACTGATGATGGCGCGGAAACAGACTTAGACCTAGGCCACTATGAGAGGTTTGTTGGGATTAAGATGACTCAAGACAGCAATGTTACTGCTGGAAGAGTTTATTCAAATGTTATAAATAAAGAGAGGAAAGGTGAATACTTAGGAAGCACTGTTCAGGTTATACCTCATATTACAGATGAAATTAAGAAATTAATTATTAGGGGTGCTAAAAATTCTGATATTGCATTTGTTGAAATTGGAGGCACTGTTGGTGATATTGAGTCCCTGCCATTTTTGGAGTCAATACGTCAATTTAGTTTGGAGCTGGGTAATTCAAGATCGATATTTGTTCATTTAACTCTTCTTCCTTATATTGATGTGACCAATGAGATAAAAACAAAGCCAACTCAACATTCAGTCAAAGAATTAAGATCTATTGGTATACAGCCTGATATCCTTCTATGCAGAGGAAAAAACCCTATTAATCAGAAACTTAAGAAGAAGATAGCATTATTTACTAATGTATCGGAAAATGCAGTTTTCTCAGCCGTGGATGCAAAGTCAATTTACGACGTCCCAATGCTTTTTAGAGAACAAAAAATAGATGAATACATGCTAAAGAAATTTAAACTGAAGAGCAAAAGACTTAATTTAAAACCATGGAGTACCTACAAGTCTAAAGTTGGTAAGTGTAAAAAAACAGTTAAAATTGCGGTGATCGGTAAGTATGTTGATCTTGCAGATTCATATAAATCATTAAATGAAGCTTTGTATCATTCAGCAGTAATTAATAATAGAGTTATTGATATAACATACTTGGATTCTGAAAAAATAACGAAGAGCAGCGTTAAAAAGTTAAAGCTGATGGATGGAATACTGGTTCCTGGAGGATTTGGCAATAGGGGTATAGAAGGTAAAGTATTAGCTGCACAATATGCACGTATCAATAAGATACCATACCTGGGAATATGTCTAGGGATGCAAATATCAGTTATAGAGTTTGCAAGAAATGTCCTTAAGCTAAAAAATGCTAATAGTACTGAATTTAATAGTAATACAAAGCATCCTGTCATTGCACTCGTTGAAGAATGGAAAGACAGTTTGGGTAAAAAGATTATTTCAGATAAGAAAAATATGGGTGGTACAATGAGGCTAGGAGCCCAAGATTGTACTTTATTGAAGGGCTCATTAGCTCATAAGAGTTATAAAAAAATAGCTATAAACGAAAGACACCGTCATAGATATGAAGTAAATAATGCTCTATTAAAGTTATTTGATAACAGTGGTTTAATCTTTAGTGGGGAATCAAAAAAAGGTAATTTAATGGAAATAGTTGAACTCAAAGATCACCCCTGGTATCTCGCGTGCCAGTTTCATCCTGAATTTACTTCATCGCCAATTTCAGGGCATCCACTGTTTAATGGATTTATTGCAGCTTCAATAAAAAAGAGGAAGTAACCCATTATGCTCATTAACATAGGAAGAAGTAAAAATTTAACCCTTATTTCAGGACCATGCGCCATAGAATCTGAAAAACTATCTATGTCTATTGCTGAACATATATGTGAGATAACCAAGGATTTGCCAATATCCTATGTGTTTAAAGCTTCTTTTGATAAAGCCAATAGGTCTTCTATAGATTCTGAGAGAGGCATTGGTATAGAAAAAGGTCTTAAGATATTAAGAAAGATTAGAGAAACCTTTGATATTCCTGTTATCACAGATGTCCATGAAGACAGTCCTATTGACGAGGTTGCGGATGTGGTTGATATCATTCAGACCCCAGCTTTTTTATGTAGGCAGACTAACTTCATAGTCAAAGTTGCTTCGGCTATGAAGCCTGTAAATATAAAAAAAGGTCAATTTTTATCACCGAGAGAAATGGTTAATGTAGTAAAAAAAGCTAAATCAACTGGTAATAATGAGATATTTGTTTGCGAAAGAGGGGCATCTTTCGGTTATAATAACTTAGTTTCTGATATGAGGTCATTGATAATATTAAGAGAAACTGGTTGTCCTGTTGTATTTGATGCATCTCATTCAGTTCAGCAACCAGGTTCTTTATTAGATCAGTCTGGAGGTGAAAGTGAGTACATTCCGGTTCTGGCCAGAGCAGCAGTTGCCGTAGGTGTTGATGCTCTCTTCATTGAGGCTCATCCGAATCCGAGCAAGGCAATGAGTGATGGAAAAAATTCGTTAGATATCAGAGATTTAAAAGGTTTATTGAGTAGTGTAATTAAGATTAACACGATTATAAAAGATAACATGGAGTAGATAGTTGAGTATTATAAAAAATATAAAAGCAAGGCAAATACTAGATTCAAGAGGCAATCCAACAATAGAGGTTGATATGAGACTAGATTGTGGAGCGGATGGTCGGGGAATCGTTCCTTCAGGTGCATCTACAGGCGCGCTTGAAGCACTTGAGTTAAGAGACGGTGATGATTCAATTTATCTAGGTAAATCCGTGATTAATGCTGTGAATAATATAAATAATGAGATTGCTCCAAAGATAATAGATACCGAGTCCTTCACTCAAGCATCTCTTGATAATCTTTTGATAGATTTAGATGGTACAGATAACAAGAAAAGGTTAGGCGCAAATGCAATTCTTGGGACTTCTTTGGCATTTTCGCATGCTAAAGCAAAATCCTCAGGCAAGTCCCTCTATGATACTTATAATCTTGATAACAATCTGTCATTGCCAGTGCCTATGATGAATATCATAAATGGAGGCGCACATGCCAATAACAGTCTAGATTTTCAAGAGTTTATGATTTTACCAATAGGTTTTGATTCATTTAATGAAAGTCTGAGGGCTGGTGTAGAGATATTTCATTCCCTGAAAGCTAAGTTGAATAAGCATTCACTTGCTACTGCGGTTGGTGATGAAGGTGGTTTTGCACCTAATATTAAGTCAAATAGTGAAGCTTTGGAGATCATACTCGATGCCATATCTCAAGCGGGATACAAGTCAGGTTCAGAAGTATGGCTAGGCCTTGATGTAGCAAGTTCAGAATTTTATAAACAAGGAAAATATAATCTTTCAGATGGGAGTTCGTATACAAATATAGAATTTTGTAGGTATTTAGAAGAACTTAGCAGTAATTATCCGATAATAAGCATAGAAGATGGTATGTCTGAAGATGATTGGGAGGGTTGGTCACTTCTTACTAAAGCCTTAACTCACAAGTTGCAATTAGTCGGAGATGATGTGTTTGTGACTAATCCTGATATATTTAAAAAAGGTATCAATGAGAAAATTGCTAATGCAATACTGATTAAGTTTAATCAAATTGGCTCAATAACTGAAACGTTAGATACCATTTCAATGGCAAAAGCTAATAACTATAATTATATAATTTCGCATAGAAGTGGTGAGACAGAGGATGTTACTATTGCTGATTTAGCGGTTGGGACAGCTTCTGGACAAATTAAGACGGGATCACTTTCGAGGTCAGACAGGACCGCCAAATATAATCAATTATTGAGGATTGAAGAGGAAATAGGGGCGTCTTATTTTAATAAAGATAATGTTTTTGGAAGATGGTTAAAGTGAAAATTTATCATGCAATCTGCCTGGTATTATTCTTAAGCTTGCAACATTCATTATTTTTAAGCAATAATAGTTTATTTACATATTTTGGGTTAAATGACACGCTTAATACTTACTCGCATAATGTTTATTTGTTGAAAGCTAATAATGAAAAAATCAATGATGAGATCGAGAGAATTAAAAAAAATAAATCGTATCTAGAAGTGTATGCAAGAGAAAACTTCGGTTATATAAAGAAAAATGAAACTTTTTATCAGATTATAAAAAATGAAAAATAAAATCTGTGACGCTATAATCTTAGCAGCAGGATCAAGTACAAGATTTAAGTCCATATTACCCAAACAGTTTCTAAAGTTTAATAACAAAAATCTTATCGATATAGCAATAGAAAATCTTAGTTCGCTAAAAAAAATAAGAAATATATATGTAGTTCTAAGTAAAAATAATATTTATAAAATAAAGAAAGGTTACTCTGCTATTAAGGTCATCGAAGGAGGAAACACAAGAACAAAATCAGTTTTCAAGTCACTAAAATTCTTGTCTAAGACTAAAGATTTGCCTGATAATATATTAATACATGATGCCGCTAGACCATGTTTAAATAATAAAGAACTAGAAAAATTCTTTGAAAAAGCAAATAGCTCAAAAATAGGATTATCTCTTGGTTATCCATTAACAAATTCTCTTAAAAAAGTTAACAGTAAGTTACAGGTAATAGAAAATATCAAAAGGGATAACTTTTATATGTCTTTTACGCCTCAGATATTTAACTTTACCAAGCTATTTTTGGCCTACACTGATATTATTAATGAAGAAAAAAATGTTGATGATGAGATCGAGGCGATGATAAATTCTGGTCATAAGGTTGAAATAATGATGTCATCCCCAAAAAATATCAAATTAACTTATCGAGGTGACATTGAAGTGATAAAAGCTTTGATGAAAAAGATATGAGAATAGGTCTAGGAATAGATACACACCAGTTAGTTACTGGTAATTCAATAAGACTTGCAGGTGTTGATATACCATCTGACTTAACCATCAAAGCTCACTCAGATGGTGACATAATCTATCACTCAATAGCTGACTCGATACTCGGTGCAATTGGTGAAGGTGATATTGGGGATTATTTCCCTGACACTGATCCTAAAAACAAGAATCTTGATAGTAAAATTATCGTAGAACTAGCTGTTCAGAAAGCAATATCGAATCAATTTACATTAAATAATCTTGATATTACTCTTTTATTAGAATTACCAAAGATAGCTGAATATAAAAGCATAATGAAAACTAATATTATAGAGGTTTTCGAGAAAGCGGGTTTTAACATGAGAAGCAGGGATAGCATGATAAATATCAAGGCATCAACATCAGAGTCTCTTGGCTTTATTGGAAAAGGAGAGGGTGTCACTTGTTATTGCATGACATGTCTTAAAGATTGTTAAGGTAGTCTTATGTCATCAATAAAATTAAAAAATCTTGGCCCTTTAATCATAAACTTGGATAGTACAGAATTATCCAATGATGAGAGAAAACTTATAAAGCATAAGTTGGTTGGAGGAATCATTATTTTTTCTCATAACTTCTTTTCTAAAAAGCAATTGTGTTCTCTAATTAATGATATCAAGAGTATAAAAGATAATTTATTAGTTACGGTCGATCATGAGGGTGGAAGAGTACAACGATTATTAAGTGGTTTCACGCATCTACCAAGCTTTGAAAAAATCTCACAAATAAAAGACTCAGATCAACGGGCTAAAATTGCATATCAATGTGGATATATTGGTGCTTATGAGTTATCTGAAATTGATATTGATGTTAACTACTCGCCTGTTATTGATATTAACTATAATAAAGAAAATAAATTATTAAAAGATAGAACATTTGGTGATAACAGCCAAGAGGTTGTTTCATTGGCATCTCAGTATATTAGAGGATCACTTGATGGTGGTGTCCTTCCTGTTTTAAAACACTTTCCCGGACATGGGAGAGTCATGACTGATAGTCATATGGAAAATTGTTTATCAGAGGCAGAATTTAATGAGCTACTGATTACAGATATATTGCCATTTAAAAATCTTCATCAAAGCTATGCTGAATTTAATTTACCAATTATGACAGGTCATATTGCTTACCCTAAGATAGATAAATTTATTACAACATACTCAAGAGAATGGCTAACTATTCAAGCTAGTTCAATTTTTACGAAACAACCATTTTTTATAAGCGATGATATCGAGATGTTTGCAGCAGCAACTATTAATAATAAGATAATATCATGTGAAGAAAGAGTACTCTTAGCCTTGAATGCTGGGTGCAGAATGATTATTGCTACAACGATGCAAAATAATGAAATCATCAAGTTAAAATCATCATATAAATATTTTAAAAAAAATTATTTTACTCAAAATATCATTGAGTACTATGAAAAAAATCATGATAATATGTTAGAAATAGTAATGCCAGTAAGACAAGACAAGGATGAGGATAACTATGAGAACTATCTTAATAATATTAAATCAATGGAATCTTAAATCATGAACGAACTTTTAGCTTTAGTATTTAAAACAGACTTATATACACAGATTATATCTATATCTTTGATAGCGATATCATTATTATTCATTAAAAACAAACTTATTCTTTTATTTACTGGTATATCAAAAAAAACAGCAACTGATTTTGATGACATCATTCTTAAGTCAATTCAAAAACCATTAACTTATTTAATAATTTTAGTTTCACTAATTTTAATATCCGAGGCATTAAACATTCTTTTTCAAATATTTGAATCTTTTGATACATCAAAAGTCATTTATCTTTTAATTGTTGTATTAATATCATGGACATTACTTAGAATTCTAAATGGATATTATTGTAATAAATCTTTTTTGAGAAATTTAAAAGAAAGCGATGACCCTGTAGTTGTTGAGCAAACATATGAGATAACTATAAGAATATTCAAAATTATTGTAATAATAATTACCGCATTAACGCTTATGCAGGAATTTGGTTTAAGTATTTCAGGTTTACTTGCGTTTGGTGGAGTAGGTGGTTTAGTGATAGGTTTAGCTGCTAAGGATCTCTTATCAAATTTCTTTGGTGGTTTGATGATTTTTCTTGATAGGCCTTTTAAAGTAGGTGAGTTTATTAAAGCTCCTGATAGAGATATTGAGGGTATTGTAGAGAGTATTGGCTGGAGATTAACTGTTGTCAGAACATTCTCAAAAAATGTTTTGTATATACCAAACTCTGCTTTTTCTAATATAG
>JABHRC010000020.1 GCA_018670435.1 Gammaproteobacteria bacterium | reverse complement strand
CCAGAAAGATAGTATATCAAAAAATGATAAAGTCTTGATTGTTGATGATTTGATTGCCACTGGAGGTACAGCGATCGCTGCAGCTAAACTAGTAGAAAATATGTCGACAAAAAAAATAAGCTTTATGTTTGTTATCGACCTCTTTAATCTTAATGGTGCTAATATTCTTAAAAAGAAAGATTACAAAGTATTTAGTATAATTGGTGCAGAAGGCTAATATGCTAAGTAAAAAACTTGCAATCATTGGAGGTAGTGGACTTTATGAGCTAGATGGTGCCTCTGAATCTAAATGGGAAACCATAGAAACTCCATGGGGGAGTCCTTCTGATCAAATATTAACATTAAAGTTTGGCGACCAAGAAGTTTGTTTTCTTCCACGTCACGGAAGAGGTCATGTAATTTCTCCATCTAATATTAATTTTAGGGCCAATATAGACGCATTAAAACAAAAAGGGGTTACTGATATAATATCCATATCAGCGGTTGGTTCACTAAAAGAACAGTTACCACCAGGAAAGTTTGTCTTAATAGATCAATTTATCGATAAAACCTTTGCTAGAGCAAAAACATTTTTTGACGAAGAGATTGTAGCTCATGTTTCTATGGCTCAACCAACCAGTATAAATCTAATTGAGCTTTGCGAAGCAGCCTTAAATAAATTAACAGTAGATTACCAAAAGGGAGGGACCTATTTGGCAATGGAGGGACCTCAATTTTCGAGTAGAGCTGAATCAAACCTGTATAGGGAATGGAATGTAGATGTTATAGGTATGACGAATATGCCAGAAGCTAAACTAGCCAAAGAAGCTGAAATTAGATACTGTACTGTTGCCATGGTCACAGACTTTGATTGCTGGCACCCTAATCATGATCATGTAGATATAGATATGATAATTAAAGTATTGGCAGAGAATACCGATAAAGCAAAAAATATGCTCAAAGATATAATACAAAATTTCGAATTTACTTTACATAAAAATGAGAATACTCATAATAGCCTTGATACAGCTATAATTACTGCCCCATCTATGATGACAGACAAGACTAAAAATAAATTAAAAACAATTGCAGGCAGGGTATTATTTCCAACTAATGAAAATTAATAATAAGAATTATAAAACTATATGGTTCAATGAAAAAGAAAAATTTGTTGAAATCATCGATCAAACTAAACTACCTCATTCGCTTAATATCATACCTTTAAAAACTTTAGCTGATGTCATCATAGCTATCAAAACAATGCAGGTAAGGGGAGCTCCACTAATAGGTGGTACAGCGGCATATGGTTTAGTAATGGCAATGAAGGAAGACCCTACAGATGCTAACTTATATGCTGCCTCACAAGGATTACTTGCATCCAGACCAACAGCTGTAAATTTAAAGTCATCTGTGATAATAATGAACAATAAATTAAAAGAGCTGCCTGACAAGGAAAGGTTTGAGGCATCATTGCTCATAGCTAAGAATGTTTGTTTGGAAGATGAGAAATGTTGTAAGCAAATTGGACTATATGGTAAACAAATAATTTCAGACTTTATAAAAAATAATGATCGTAAAGAAATTAATATACTCACACATTGTAATGCTGGATGGTTAGCTACAATTGATTGGGGAACTGCTACCTCGCCAATATATCATGCAATCAAAGATGGTATAAAAGTACATGTTTGGGTAGATGAAACTAGGCCACGAAATCAAGGAGCATCTTTGACTTCATATGAACTAACAAATGAAAAAGTATCTAATACAATTATATCAGACAATGCTGGCGGTTTATTAATGAGCGAAGGTAAAGTAGATATGTGTATAACAGGAACAGACAGAGTTTTGTCTAACGGAGATGTAATAAATAAAATAGGTACTTACTTGAAAGCTTTGGCTGCTTTTGATAACAATATTCCGTTCTATGTTGCATTGCCAGGAACAACAATTGACTATGAAAATAATAAAGTTACAGATACTATGATTGAATATAGAGCTGCAGAGGAATTGACATATGTGAGTGGAATAGATAATGAAGGAGTTTTAAAGAAAGTAAGAATATTTCCAAAAGATTGCAATGTATTAAACCCAGCTTTTGATCTTACCCCTGGAAAATTTATAACTGGTCTCATTACTGAAAAAGGAGTTTTTCAAAGCACAGCCGATGGTTTGAGTAAATATCGTTCTCAGTAATTTATTAATAGACTACTATTATTAGTTTGACTAACTAGAAAATTACCTCATTGAGGCTGCTATATTTCCACCATCAACGGTCAAAATAGCACCAGTAGATCTTTCTGAAAGAGCAAGATGCAAAAAAGCGAGTGCAACATCATGAGCGGTGACTTCATCTAACAAAAGGTTTCCTCTCATATATAGATCTACAGATACATTCCTAGCCTTGGCCCTAGTTTTTATCATCGATGAGTTTAGTATGCCGCTTTTAATCCTATCAGCATTAACGCCATTTGACCTAATACCAAATTTTCCATAATCTAGAGCATACTGCTTACATAAGCCAAGAAGGGCAGATTTAGGTAGCCCATAGGATCCAAAATTAAGTCCTGGATTAACAGATTGTTTTGAAATATTAAAGAGCAAACAGCCTCTAGATTTTTGACTAAGCATTACTTTAACAGCCTCAGAAGCACATATTTGATGAGAGAAAAAGTTATCATCAAAAGACTTTTTTAAATTTTCATCTGAGATAGTTCCTATGGGTCCACTAGACACTGACCCAGCGTTAGACACTAAAACATCTATGCCTCCAAAAGTTTCACAGATTTTTCTATAAGCATTTTGCACACTTTTACGACTCGTTACATCTGCAAACAGACATAAATCTGGAATATTTAATTGAGTTTCCTTAATTTTGCTTTTGTTATAATCAAGCAATACAACTTCGGCACCTTGCTCTTTAAATACTTTGTATGTTTCAAATCCTATTGTCCCCAAACTTCCAGTAATAACGACAACTTTACCCTGCATTGATTTTCTAGACTTGTTGATTTTAGCTTGTTCTAAAGACCAATATTCAATATCAAAAATATCTTTTTCTTTGATAGTTTGATAGGTAGAGGTTTCCTCAACAGAAGCTATAACTCTTGCATTAGTTTCTGCAACATCTCCAGCTATCAGTGACGCATTATAATTGTCCCCTACACTGAACATTCCAATGCCTGTCACATAAATAATCCTTGGGTAAGGATCTAGCATAGTCAAATTTTTTCCTTTGCTATACTTTTTATAATAACTTTTATATTCAGATTTGTATTTAGCTATTGCTTGCTTTGCTTTAATTTGAAATGTATTAATATTATCACTTGAGATAGGATCTATAATTAAGGGGTATGGTTTAATTCGAATAACATGGTCTGGTGTAACTGTACCAAGATGCGAATATTTATTAACATTGACACCATTCATAAAATACTTAATATCTTTATTAAGTCTGTAGTTAATAATGAATGAATTATCTTTTTCAGTTAACAAGCCCTTAAGAACAGGAGCAATCTCATATGGACTTAGTTTACATTTTGATATTTTGATTTGTTTTAATTTTTTGCTTTTCATTTTCTTAATTGCTGACTCAGCAAGAGTCACATTTCTTATCATCAAGTCGTATGACTCTTTAGCGCTATTACTAAATGTAAATATTCCATGGTTAAGAAGTATTAAACAATTCACCTCGGGATTATTTTGATAAATCTCAAAAACTTTTTTAGCTAATAAAAAACCAGGCATAATGTATGGCACATAACCAACTTTTGGCCCGAATATTTTTTTACATAGCCTAAGACTATCTGGCCTATTTGTAACATCCAGTATTGCATCTGCATGTGTATGATCTACAAATTTATGCGGGAGAAATGCATGAAGAAAAGTTTCTACAGATGGATTTGGTGACTTAATATTTAATAAATTTCTTTTCTGGAAACTAACCATATCCTCGTCTGATAGCTGTTTTTTAGTTATCATGCTTAACAATGGATCTAGCTTAACTGCGGGAAGGCCTTCTGGCTCTATATCTCCCATATCCCAGCCGCTACCCTTTACACAAAGAACCTCATAAGTCTTAGAATCTATATCCTTAACTTCAGTCTTTACAGATGTATTCCCTCCTCCATGAAGCACTAGCTTTTTATTTTTACCTAATAATTGAGTTGTATAGACTCTTAGAGCTAAATCTCTTGTATGACCTTGTGCGGTATATTTTTTAATGAACTGATTCGCTGTTACTTCTGACCAATTATTTTTCATATTGTGACCTTAAAAAACTATACTCTAACTCATGTAGAGTTATTATGAAAGAAGCAAATAATCTATGATTTTTGTAATTTTGCCCAGAGTTTATCTCTCTGATACGTATGGGCATTACAATCTTTACAACTACCAATTAACTGATAATCAAGTCTAAGTTGTTTGTTTCTATATGCGTTGATTACATCACCTTGCCATATCTGCTGCAAAGTTGACTCTCTAATATCACCAACTTGCTCATTTAACTCATGATCTAGGCAACACAGCCCAACACGCCCATCTGCACCAATAACCATTTCTTCCCAAGGATGAGTACATGCAAAATCAAATTTTTCATTTTGACTTTCTTTTCTTTTGTCCTGGTGTTTTATTTTTTTGTGGGAATCATCATAGTTCAGTTCATCTTGGGTGCCGCCCCAAGTATTATAGTGATTGACATCTACTTTATCTGCTAAATCTTTCCAGTATTCAACAAAGTTTTCAACTTCATCTTTAGTAGGTTTCATGTCTATTATAGTGACTCTGGTTTGGGGATATTTTTTATTTAGTGATTTCTTATATTTTAAAAAATATTTAACATTAGTAGTGACAACATCAAAATCTAACCTAACTCTTATTCCTTCAAAAGTAGATTTTGTCAAACCATCAATATCAAAGTTAATAACATCTAACAAGTCTTCATCAAGCAGTATTCTAGATCTCTCTGCACCAAGCAGTTGGGCATTAGTCGATAAGTATAGTTTTACCTTTGGAAGTTCCTTCCTGATAATTCTAATCTTCTCAATCATCTTCTTGTCAACAGTTGAATCACCCATCCAGAACAAGTTAATCTTTTTTAAAGGTTTGTTTTTACAATCACTAATAATCTTGTTTAGAACCTCTAAAGACATATTCTCTTTCTTTCTATCCATATCAGGTTGCGGACACATTATGCATTTAGCATTACATGCACTAGTGAACTCTATAGAAATAATTTTAGGGAAAATTTCTTTATATTTTCTTATTCCATAAAATATTTTCTCTTTAACGAATTTTGTAATATTACTTTTTATGTCTATCATAAATAATTCTCTAAGATTACAATAGTGTAACAGTACGAATGAAGTGGTGTCTATATATTTGAGGTGTATATTATGTGTGGCAGGTTTACTTTAAAAAATAAGAATAAAATAAAGGAGCTTTATGATATTGATATTAAACCGAACTATAATATATCCCCATCTTCTGAAGTGGTCGTCTTAGCGGGTGAGCCAAAAACCATGAAGTGGTCATATTCTCCCAGTTGGGCAAAAACTCCAATGAATATTATTAATGCAAGGATTGAAACTCTTGATGAAAAACCATCTTTCAAGGAAGCTAAAAGATGTATTTTTTTAACAGATGGATGGTATGAATGGAAAAGGTGGTTTGATTGGGAAAGACGACAAAATAAAAAGATTCCATATTATCATACCATTGGTGATAACATCATACATATGGCAGGGATTTATAATGAAAATGGGTGTGCAATAATAACAGAAGAATCAAAGGGTGATCTAAAAGATATTCATCATAGACAACCTGTTCTACTAAGCGATAATGAAATTAAATTATGGTTGAATGGTGATAACGTTCATAGCAGCAAGCTCTCAAATATTATTAGCATACATAAAGTTAGCACATATGTTAATTCAGCTAAAAATAATGATCACAAGTGTATTGAAAAAGCATGAATAGATATCTTAATTATTCAAATTATCATTAATCTTTTTGATCAAGTCACCATTATAGATAGAGCAACTTGCAGATAATAAATGGTTTTCTAGTGGCATAGTATATTCTAAAGTTTTGCTATCAATGTAACTATTCGGTAACCCACAACCTTGGTCTATATCTTTTTCATATATTGCATACTCATCGTTAATTAACATATAACAATGTGATGTGCTTTTAATATACCTCTTAGCTGTATTTTCATCATACAAAATGTTGTGTCGCTCTATAGTACGATCTGATTTAAATATAAAGCCACCTTTAATTTTGAATTTACTGGTGCTGCAGACAATACTTTTATTGACTAAATTTGAAGCATAAATACTAAAAGATAAGATTAAAAAGAAAAAAGTAGATTTAACTACTATTGTCTGAGTTTTTAGAGATATTTTCATAACCATTATTTTTCTTAAATAATTGAAGTTTTTTATCCCACTCAATAAAATCTTTGAGGGCAGGATCTTCATCATGTTTATCCTCACCTCTTTTGATTGAAAAATGAGCCGAGCTTCTATTTTTACAAATTATGCTGTATGCATTGCGAGCAATAGTGTCCAGGGAAAGGTAGAATTCTTCACAGTCTACTAAAACGCCAGTTCCAACCTTATCCTTGTCTTTATCAACTAAGCGCCTGAAGCTGCCGGTTAGCTCTTTAACTTGACTCAGAGTCCACTCATCGCCAAGATTAGACATTAGATCTCTTTCTTTTCGCAATTGTTTATCCCAATCAATTACTCTGTTCTTACTTATATCTGTCACAATTATTTATCCTTAAACGCACAACAAAATAACCAAATTAAGAAAAAAAATACAACAATTGATGTGATCATAACTTCTCCTCTTTCTTTTAGTATGTGCGATATCGTCACTATTTCAAGAGGATATTTATAGTAATTTATGTTATTAGTAGAATATTTTCTAATTTGATAAAATAATTTTTATTTTTTGTTATATTTCTGCTTAGAAGGAATTACACCTCTAACACCTCCGCGAGGGTTTTCAATATCACCAGCGCGCCTCGGAAATAAATGAATATGTAAATGAAATATAGATTGGCCTGCTGACGTACCATCATTTGCACCGATATTAAAAGCTTCGACCGAGGGATCAATTGAAAGTATTTCATCTCTTTGATGTTTTAATATTTGGTGAACTGATGCTTGTTCATCCGCATTCATATCGAAATAAGACGCAAAATGTCTTTTCGGGATGATCAATGTATGCAATTTTGTTACAGGATAAGTATCTCTCGTTGCAAAAAAAAACTCATTCTCATAAGCAATTTGATCTTCATAACCTTTTTTTTGAATCTTACAAAATAAACATTCAGCCATTAAAGTACCACTCCATTATGAATATGCGTTATGGTTGGCATATGTAATAGTGCCATTAATAAAGGTGATGTTAACACACCAAGAATAGAAAAAAATATTCCAATTAAACCAGCGATATACTCCTTATTTGTTAGTGCAAGTATACCAAAAATGAAGGCAATAGGACTCAGTAAAAAGGATAAGATAAATATACCAATAAACCCAAATATAATGCTTAAACTCCCATAATTTCGGACATATTCTCTTATGATTATTTGGCGCTCATTATCATTCATAAGTATTATTTATAATGTTTCCTTCTTTCAGAAAAAAGTTTAACTCTTTTTCTCCAATGTCTATAAGAATTATTTGTAATATTCTTTTTCATAATTTTTTTGACTCGATCTTCACTAATACCATATTGTAAGTTAATAGCCTCAAAGCTCACATCATCAGCTAAAGCCATTTGAATGATTTCGCTAATGTCAGTTTCTGTAAATTCTTTGCTCATATATGACTTTATCATTAGTGTTACTATGATAGTGACTCATCTAAAATATATTTCAATATCCTAAATGCTTGATACTGATCTTTTGCAACTGCAGATGCAGATGCATCAACCTCTTTGAGAGGGTGCTGATGTTCATCACCATGTATGACAATAATTGACTTATTTAATGCAGATGCATAGCCAGCATCAAATGCAGCATTCCATTGTTTGTACTTTTCTCCAAATTTAACAATCATAACATCACAATCTTGAATAGATTTTTTAGTTTTTATTGAATTTATTTTCGCGCCTTTGTTATCTTTCCAAAAGTTCTTTTCTTCTGATCCAAGAATTTCAACTCCACAATTATCAGAATCCTCATGATTTGTGATCGGTGAAGTAAAGATAACGCTTAAATTCTCTTTTTTGCAGAGTTCAATAATTTCTTTTCTCCAATCACTATGGATCTCTCCTGATAAATATACATTCAACATCTAATATTCTCCTTTTTACTTATTGTATTTCCAATCATCTATAAAATACCTGCAATATTTATACTAAATATACTCAAAAAGATATCACTAAAAGATATAGAAATAAACATAATGGTAAATCATTTAATCTTTGACTTTATCAAAATAGTAATTACTTTGACGGTTCTTTCTGAAGATTCCACATCTGAAAATACAATCCCTTTATAGCAAGAAGGGAATCATGGGTACCACTCTCAATAATTTCCCCATTATCTAAAACATATATATTATGCGCATCTTTAATAGTTGAAAGCCTATGAGCAATAACTAAAGATGTAGTATTTTTTGAAATTTGATCCATTGAATTTAAAATCTTCCTTTCTGATTTTGAATCTAAGCTTGAAGTAGCTTCATCGAATATTATTATTTTCGGTTTTTTTAGTACTGCTCTTGCGATAGCTATTCTTTGTTTTTCTCCACCAGATAATTTTAATCCTCTTTCGCCTACTATAGTTTCATACTTCTCTGGAAGGTTATCGATAAAGTGATGAATGTTTGCTAAAGTTGCAGCCCTTATTACATCCTCTTTGTTTGAAGTAATATCAGCATATTGTATATTGAAAAAAATACTTTCATTAAATAAAACTGTATCTTGGGGTACAACAGCTATATTTTTATGAAGACTATGTTGTGAGCAATCAACAATGTTTTGATCATCTATCAAAATACTGCCTTCATTAGAATTATAAAATCTAAATAAAAGTCTTCCTATGGTAGATTTTCCTGCTCCTGAAGGACCAACAATTGCAATTTTTCTACCAGCTGGTATATCTAAAGAAATGTTTTTCAAAATACTTCTATTGTTATTATAGGAAAAAGAAACATTCTTGAACTTTATATTGCCAGACTTTACAACTAATTCCTGTGCATTTTTTTTATCAATAATTTCAATATCTTTATCTAACAACTTTAATAACATATTCATATCTGCTAATGCATATGTAATTTGTCTATATACTATACCTAGAGTATTTAAAGGCACAAACAACTGCAACATTAATGCATTCACAAGAACCAAGTCTCCTAAAGTCATTGAACCATCTACAACTCCAGATGATGCAAAAATCATTATAAATGTAACACCAATAGTAATAATTATAGCTTGGCCAAAATTTAGTAATGACATGGTCGTCATGCTTTGCATTGCTGCATTTTCCCATTTGAACAAAACATCGCCATATCTCTCAATTTCATATTGCTCATTATTGAAATACTTAACAGTTTCATAATTTACTATGCTATCGACTGCAATAGATCCTGCTTCGGAATCAAGACGGTTCATATCATGTCTAAAATTCATCCTCCAGTTTGTTACCTTTAAAGTGAATAAAATATAGATAATAATTGTTAGAAATATTATTAATGTAAAATTAATATCATAAGTTGTAAGTAAAATTGCACCAACAAGTAAAACTTCAATAATTGTCGGTAAAATAATAAATATCATATAGTTAATTAAAGATGACAAACTTTGAGTTCCTCTTTCAAGATCTCTAATAATTGACCCAGTTTGTTTTTCTAAATGAAATCTCAAAGACATTTTATGAAGATGATTTAAAACTTTAACCGATATTTTATATACAGCATGATATCTAACCTTTGCAAATAGAATATCTCTAAGTTCATTAAAAAAAGCAGAAGTGAGTCTTAATGATCCATATGCAATTAAAAGACCAAGAGGTAAAATTAATAAAGTTTTTTCACTATTAAGAGAATCTACTATCTCTTTTAATAAAATTGGTACTGCAACGGTTGCTAGTTTTGCACTTATTAAAAATAATAAAGCAAATACCACTCTTGATTTAAATGCCCATATATATGGAAACATTTTCGAGATATTACCTAAATCCGTTCTATCTTTCTCAGGAGTCTCTGTTCTTGAGGTAAAAATCATATTATTGGATCACTAATTTATTAAAAAATTATTATAGTTCAGTAGGGAAATTATAGATACAGCTACTTTAATAGGGTATTAGGCCATATAGGACTGCCCGTCCTGTCCAATGAAACTCATTCCACCGTTACTGATTTTGCGAGATTTCT
>JABHRC010000024.1 GCA_018670435.1 Gammaproteobacteria bacterium | reverse complement strand
TTGTTTGCTTGTATCATTTTCTGAGGTAAAGATAATCTAAATAATAAATTACTTTTAATGAAACACTATTTTGTTGCGCTAAGTTAAATGATTCTTCCACATTATCAACCAAATGATTTATTAAGATGTCATCTTCATTTTCAATAGCATTTTTCCAAACCAGGCTTATTTGACTTCCAGGGGCAAACCACCAGTTAAAAGCTATATCAGAAGTCCAAGTAGTATAATTTATATTATGTTCCCCAACATATTTGCTTTCATAAAGATAACCATCATCACCTAACGATTTGAATTCTAAATTTTCAACTTGATCCATGTGGTATCTTAGTTTAATAGATAAATCTATTTTATTATTTAGAATGTAATTTGCACTTAATACATTAGTAATCATATATGTGTTTCGTTTAGCAAATATATAATCAATTTGTGGAGGTTCTATAAATAAACCTGAAGTATCATTTGTAACAAATCCAATATTATTATACTTATTTCTAATTGATAGTACATACCTTAGTGAAATCTTATCATTCACTCTAAATCTAGGTGATATTCTCCAATTATATCCATAGCCATTATATAATGGATTTAAAGATGCTCCGCCACCAATATCAATTGCTAGTTTTTTTCTATAATCTGTTGAAATAAATCCGCCCCCATTTAATGATTTTGATCTTTTAAGTGGATGTGTTAGATCTCCTGTTCTTGCTTCAAAGAAATCATTCTTTTCATAAGGGTTTAGATTAACACGCATAAAAACAGTAGTATAGTTTTTTAATGTTGCTTTAGCCTCTAACTGGTAATGAAAGTCTACAAATTTCTGATCTGTAAATAAGGTTTGACGCTCTATTTCTATGGCACTACTAAGATCAATAAATCGTTTACTCTCATTAAATTGATGATAACTTAGAACTACTCCATTAGTTATTTCATTATTAGAGTACAAGAACCCTAAATCATTAGGGTTGTACTTATCATCCTCAAAAATAGAATATAAGTCATATTGGTAGTTTCCATTTGTTTTTCCAACTGCCAACATACCTGCAAATCCTTTTGTTAAATTTTTTCCTTCAAATTCCTGACTCATTTTCAATTTCCCAACATAAGTACGAGTATTCTCTTTGTTATTAATTCTTGTAAAAGCACCAGTTACATTTGCATCTTTTCCTTGCCCATTCTGAACCATATGCGTATTCATTAAGCTTACTGATGAACTATTTCCAAAGGCCTGATCAAATATCATTGCATTATAATTAGTTAGGGGATCTTGCTCTGTTTTATTAGTTACAGCATTAAGTACAGCAATTCCTAGACCGTTTTTAGTTCTTCCTGTAACTTTTGAAGCATTTAATAAATCATCTTGAAGCCTTCTGCTATAAAACATATCATCTCCTTTTTCAAATAGCTCTGTTCCTTCATTAAAAAACTGTCTCTTTTCTTCATATTTAACCTCAAAAGGAGAGAGGTTTAATACCATGGCATCAGCCGAAACTTGTCCAAAATCAGGAATAAGTGTCATATCAAGCGTAAAGCTTTCATTTATTCCGTATTTAAGATCTGCTCCATAATTGTAAGGGAAGTTAGTTTCACCATCATAGTTATCAGCATAAATGGATGCATAAGGCATAAATGAAAGACGAATGGGTGAATCAATATCTTTTATGCCATCAAGAAGTCCAGCTTGTAATGCAAAATTAGAATATTCAACCTTTATTGGATTCCAGCTATAGTCTTCTCGATATCTTCTTATTCCTCTAGCCATATTAATTGACCATGATTTATTATTGTCTGGGAATCTTAATTGTGAGAAGGGTAAAGCAAATTCTACTACCCAGCCTTCTTTATTTATTTTAGTAGATGACTTCCACACTGCATCCCATGAATTATCATAAGAAGATGTAGTAATCTTGGCATCTGTCTGTACCCCTGAAGCTGATATCATGAATTCATATACAATTTGCCCGTTATTGAATGGGTCAATATAAATGCCGAAGTGGTCTGAATTTGCATTATTATTATCTCTTATTGCTAGCTCTTTTAATATACTATCAGGTGCGTTATCATACATCATTACACCAAAATAGATATTCTTACTATCATAGCATATCTTTACCTCAGTTCTTTGCCGTTCTCTTTCAGG
>JABHRC010000015.1 GCA_018670435.1 Gammaproteobacteria bacterium | reverse complement strand
CTCAACTTTTCCTATCGAGATTTTTTGTGTTGTTGATTTTAGAGATAATAAATCTCGCATAAAACTTGGATTTCTCCCATTAACAAGATCAGCATATTTCTTATAATCTTCATAGTTACCAGTACTCACACACTCCTGCAGAGATTTAACAATATCTGGATTATAATCATGATGTTCCTCATCATGAACATATTTTAAAAGACCCCCAGTTTTTATTTCTTTAGAGATATCCCATGCAATAATTCTATTTTCTTCTAAGTCTTTTTGAATGTCAGAAAAATCTGAGCCGGAAATACGACTAATAGTATCTTTGAAACAAAGGTTAACAATTTTTTCATCTAATCCTACAACTTCGAATAATTGTGCTCCTCTATAACTAGAGACGCAAGATATCCCCATTTTCGACATTATTTTTAATATGCCTTTATTTATTCCTTTTATATAATTTCCTACAGATTCACCATATTTTTTTATAGATATTTTATTTTTACCAACCATTTCATTCAGTATTTCGTATGCTAAATATGGATAAATAGCTGTTGCACCATAACCTAGTAATACAGCATAGTGATGAGGATTCCTCGCAGATCCTGTTTCTATGATTAGATTTGTATCACACCTTAACCCTGCATCTATTAATTTATGATGAACCGCCCCTATAGCCATTGGTGCTGGAATTATTAATTGGTTTTTACTTATTTTTTTATCAGATAATACAATTGTTATGTTCCCTTTTTTAGCACTTCTTATTGCACGATCACATATTGTATTAATAGCTTCTTCTAAATCTAATGATGCATCATAATTTAAATCAATAATATCATGAGGATATTTTTTTTGTTTTGATTCCAGTATAGACAAGTATGTTTGTCTATCTAAAACCGGTGATCTAAGTATTAATCTATCTGCATGCTTGGATGATTCTTCAAATAAATTTCTTTCTTTGCCAAAGCACACTTCAAGTGACATTACGCTTGCCTCTCTTAATGGGTCTATAGGAGGATTTGTTACTTGAGCAAACTGTTGTCTGAAATAGTCAAATATAGATCTATTATATTTTGATAAAACTGGCATAGGAGTATCGTCCCCCATAGATCCAGTTGCTTCTTGCCCGATCTCTGCTAATGGGGCTATTATTTCTTTTTCTTCTTCAAAAGAAACTGCGAAAGATTTTTTAAATACAAGTAATTCATTTGTCGTAAAATTCAATGGTTCTTCTTTTTTATTATCAAAACTAGGTATTTTTACAGAATGTTTTTTTAGCCACGATAAATAAGGGTGTCTATCTTTTAATATATGATCTATTTGATCTGTTAGTAAAATTTCGCCTTTTTCTGTATCCACAGCTAACATTTCACCTGGAGCTAGTCTTCCTTTTTCTAGAATATCTTTACTATCATAATCATAAACACCAATTTCAGATGCCAATGTTATATGGCGATCTTTTGTTATAACATATCTTGCTGGTCTTAAACCATTTCTATCTAATGCGCATGCAGCATATCTTCCATCTGTGAGAACAATACCTGCTGGACCATCCCATGGCTCCATATGCATAGAATGATATTCATAACATGCTTTTAATTTTTCATCGATATTTTTATTATTTTGCCAAGCTGGAGGCATTAAGGTTCTCATGGCTCTAAAAATTCCCATATCGCCTGCCAATAGTAACTCAAGCATATTATCTAGGGTATATGAATCAGAATCAGATCTAGAGATTAATGGATGAAGCTTGTTTAGTTCTGGGAGAGATTCAATATTAAGTTTATTACGTCTTGCTAAATACCAGTTCCTATTTCCTTGGATAGTATTGATTTCCCCATTATGCGCAAGATATCTAAATGGCTGAGCTAATTTCCATTGAGGTAATGTGTTGGTTGAAAATCTTTGATGAAAAACACATAAAGAGGTTTTCATTTCTCTATTAGTTAAATCAGGATAGAAATCTTTAATATGATCCGATATTATTAAACCTTTGTAAGAAATCACTCTGGAGGAAAGACTAGGCATATAAAAACTAGTATCATCAGCTAAAATTTTTTCCGCTTGTATTCTAGCAATATATAATTTTTTTTCAAATTCGGACTCTATCATTTTGTCTGGAGCAGTAACTACAACTTGTTTAATTATTGGTAAGCTTGAAAGAGCATCTTTCCCGCATGCATCTTTATTAATAGGAACACTTCTCCAGCCTTCGACATTTAATCCTAGTTTTCTTAATTGAAAATGTAGTGTTTCCATACATTTTTTTTGATTACTTTCATCTAAAAAAACAGGTCCAAATGCATAATTTAAACCTAACTCTATGCCCATGCCTTTGGCTATAGATCTGAAAAATGAATCTGGTTTTTTTATCAATAACCCGCAGCCATCACTGGTTTTACCATCATCAGAAATTGCTCCTCTATGAGTCAGTCTCTGGAGTGCCTTAATACTTGTGTCTATGACCCAGTGAGATGGAGTATCATCCATTTGAGTTATTAGACCAAAACCACAGTTGTCCCTCTCAAATATAGGGTTATAAAGACCGTCTTGGCTATGTTTAAACTTATTTTTCATATCAGTTAGATATTAGCATATTATTTATGCATTTATGATTGAAAAGTTTTAAGCAATCCTAATATATACCTGTCATCAATATGGTCATTCAGGCAGCATGAACCAATCGATGTGAGTAGAACAAAATTTATTTTACCCTTCTTATTTTTTTTATCATATGTCATATTTTGCAAAATTTTAGCGCCTGGAATAGAAGAGGGTATTCTTACTGGTAGAGAGAAATTAGCCAATGTATTTTCTATAAGGTTAAATTCATCAATTTTTAAATCACTCTTTTCCACAGATATTGCTGAGGCAAATAGCATCCCTATGCTCACTGCTTCTCCATGACTGATTCCTTTGTAATTTAGTGATGACTCTATAGCATGCCCTAAAGTATGTCCAAAATTAAGATGAGCTCTGATATTTGACTCTTTCTCATCTTTTTGAACAACAGAAACTTTCGCTTTAACAGACATTAGAATTAATTTAACTAAACTATCCGGATCTCTTTCTAATATTAGTTTAGAGTTTGTGTTTAACCATCTTAAAAATGCTCTATCACCAATTGCCCCATATTTAACAACTTCAGATAATCCTGAAATATATTCTTTTTGTGGAAGTGTTTTTAAATATCTTATATCAATAAAGATTGCCACGGGATGTTTAAAGCTACCTATTAGGTTTTTACCATATTTATGGTTAACTCCTGTCTTTCCTCCAATCGAAGAATCTACTTGAGCTAATAATGTTGTGGGGATATGAATTAAGTTTACACCTCTAAGGAAAGTATCTGACGCAAAGCCAGCAAGGTCACCTATAACTCCCCCACCCAAAGCAATCACAGTTAAATTCCTGTTGAATTTACTTTTAATTAAAAAATCATGAACTTTATTTAATGACGAGATATTTTTATATTTTTCTCCATCAGGAAATATAAGAGTTTTTACATTAAAGCTTTTTAAAGATTTCTCGAGTTTCTTTAGATGAAGTTTGGCTATTTTAGTATTAGTTATTATAACAATGTCTTTATAATCAATATATTTAGAAATGGATGCTTTACCACATACATTATGACCTACAAAAATAGGTATTTTTCTTCCATCAATTTTAAATAAAATCTTTTTCATATTATTTCTTGTATTTCAGTAACGATCTGGCCTCTTTCTTTTTCAGATACATCTATTATATAGTTAGAAATTTTTTTATAAACAGGATCCCTTGTTTTTTTTAAAGATAATAAATTATCTTTTAAATTATTGTCATTTATTAGTGGTCTATTTTTTCTGTTCTTTACTCTATCTATTTGAGAGTTAATGCTGATGTCTAGAAATATGATAATACCAAGATCTTTTATTAGTTCTATGTTTTGTTTCTGTAGAATTATTCCTCCTCCTGTTGAAACAACATGATCTTTCATACCATACATTTCCTTTAATTGCTCAGTCTCTAATTCTCTAAAATATTCTTCACCAAACTTCTCAAAAATATCAGGAATACTATAACCACAGCGCCTTATTATTTCATGGTCTGTATCAAGAAAAGATAAATGATTATTTTTTGCTAGTATTTTTCCTATGGATGTTTTTCCGGAACCCATTGACCCAACTATGAATATATTTTTAAAATCCATAATTTTATTTTACATTAATTTTGCTACTTATGTCCGCAAGATTATCAATAAGAATCTTAACTTTATCGGGATTAATATCAGGAGTGATTCCAGTTCCAAGGTTAAACACATGACCGCTATTAGAACCATAGCTTGTTAATATCTTTTTAATTTCTATAATAATATCTTTTTCATCCTTTTTAAGGATATTCACATCTAGATTGCCTTGTAGAGCAAATTTATCTCCAATTTGTTTTTTGATAACACCAATTTCCGTTGTTGAATCAATACCAAGTACATCTATATCAAGGCTTTTAAGTGCTTCCAGTTTTTTATCGGTTTCTCTAACATAATATATCAGCGGTATATCTTGATTTGATATGGAATGCTTAATCTTATTTATGTATCTTAAAGAAAACTTTTCATACTGCTCATCATTTAACAAACTTCCCCATGTATCAAATATCATGGCTACATCTATACCAGCCTCAATTTGCTTGTTCAAATAACTAATACTTATATTAGTGAGCATATCTAGTATTCCATGAAGAAGTTTTTCATCACCTTCAAGCATCTTTCTGACATTAGCAAACGTTTTTGAGGAATTTCCTTCTATTATATATGTAGCAACAGTCCATGGACTTCCAATAAAACCAATTAATGGTTTTTTCCCTGATAACTCTTTTTTTAATAATTTAATAGTATTAAAGACATAGTCTAATTTTTCAATATTATGTATTTGTTCTATATTATCGAGGTCTTTTTCTGTTCTAATCACTTTGTCGAAGACCGGACCTTTATTTTCAACAAAGCTAAGTTTAATACCCATCATATCTGCTACTACCAAAATATCAGAAAAGACTATAGCGCTATCTAACTCAAATCTTTTTAGTGGTTGTAGAGTTATTTCGCATGCTAACTCAGGGTTTTTCACTAAATTTATAAAACCACCTGCTTTATTTTTTAGATTAATATATTCCGGAAGATATCTCCCTGCTTGTCTCATTATCCATATGGGTGTCCTGTCTATGGGCTCATTCCTTATGGCTTTTAAAAGAAGATAATCAGGAGTTAATGGCATTTAATTTCTTCTGTATAGAGTCATTTAAGAACTTTGATATTCCATCCGCAGCATTTCTTCCTTCAAATACAGCTGTAACGACTAAATCAGAGCCTCTCACCATATCACCGCCAGAAAATATTTTTGGATTATTGGTTTGGTGAGAATATTTAGATTTACTGTTAATGATCACTCTACCAATTTCATCTGTTTTTACTTTATTTTTTATTAACCAAGATGGGGGATTTGGTCTAAAACCAAACGCCATGATGACATGATCAGCTTTAATAGTATGTTCCGAACCTTCAATAACTACTGGAATCTCTCTTCCACGAATATCTGTTTTCTGTAATTTGGTTTTTACAAATTTTACACCCTCAACTTTGTCGTTTCCGATGATCTCTATTGGTTGCATGTTCCATAAAAATTCAATTCCTTCCTCTTTACTATTTTTAACTTCTCTTTTTGATCCAGGCATATTTTCTTCATTCCTTCTATATGCACAATAAACTTTTTTAGCACCTTGTCTTTTTGCCGTTCTATTGCAATCCATAGCGGTGTCACCGCCACCTAAGACTAATACGGTTTTACCTTTCATATCAATATATTCATTATTTTTGGATTTCATTAACCTTCTAATATTTGAATTTAAATATGGCAGGGCATCATATACTCCCTGCAAGTCTTCACCTAAAAAACCACCTTTCATATATGTGTAGGTTCCCATTCCTAAAAAAATAGCATCATACATAGATGAAAATTTTTCAAAGCTTATATCTTTGCCAATATTAGTATTCAGCACAAACTCAACACCCATTCCTTCTAAAATTTTTTTCCTTTTGAGCACTATGTCTTTATCAAGTTTAAATGGAGGTATGCCAAATGTTAATAACCCACCAATTTCTTCATACTTATCATAAATAACAGCTTTAATACCTTTTCTTGAGAGAACATCTGCACATGCTAGACCTGCCGGACCGGCTCCAATTATACCCACTTTAAATTTTGTAGGAATGACATTTGATAGATCAGGCTTCCACCCTTGTTTTAAAGCTTCATCGGTAATATATTTTTCGATACTGCCTATTGTTACAGCTCCAAATCCATCATTCAGAGTACAAGCTCCTTCGCACAGACGATCTTGAGGGCATATCCGCCCACAAATTTCTGGAAGAGAATTTGTTTGATGTGATAAGTCAGCTGCTTCTAATAATCTGTCTTCAGAAATTAATTTTAACCATTGAGGTATATAATTATGGACAGGACATTTCCATTCACAATAAGGATTTCCACACTCAATACATCGACCAGATTGTTCGCTCGCTTGTTTAATGGTGTAGTGACCATATATTTCTTTATAATCTTTTAACCTTGTAGGTGCAGGGGTAACCTTTGGGTCCATACGTTTTAGTTCTAGAAATTGAAGATTTTTATCCATAATGACTTCAAATTATACTATATATATGTCAGATAACTAGCTTATTACAGATCTTTGCTTTTAATTTAAACTAATTAATTGTTTAAATATTCTCTAACATACTTACTTACTAACGACATATTCGCATTATCACCATGAAGTTTTTTAACATCAGCCATGACTTTTCCCATGTCTTTAATGGAACTAGCCTGACAATTTACTATTGATTCTTTTACTGCATCTATTATTGCATCTTCAGTCATCTCTTCAGGTAAATATATACCAATAATGTCCATTTCTTTTTTTTCTTTATCTGCTAAATCAGTTCTACCAGCTTTTGTAAACTGATCAAATGATTCCTGATTTCTCTTAAGGACTTTTTTAATAATTTGGATTGTCTGACTTTCAGAAAGAATTATATTTTTGTCTTTTTCTTCCTGTTTTATAAAAGATGAGGCGTACCTAAGAATCTCAACCTTGTCTTTCTCACCGGACTTCATGAAACTAATAAGATCTTTTTTAATTTTTGATTTAGTAGATTGATCAGACATCAATAACTTAGAATTTTTTGTATGGAGGTTTTTTTCTTATCGCAGACATACTTACCTTTCTCTTATGTCGCTTTGTTGCAGCAGCGTCTTTCCGTTTTCTCATAGCTGTAGGTTTCTCATAGAACTCTCTTCTGCGAGTTTCAGTTAGGATCCCTGCTTTTTCACAACCTCTTTTGAACCTTCTTAAGGCAATTTCAAATGGCTCGTTTTCTCTAATTCGTACACTTGGCATAAAAATTTCTAAAATAGTTTATAATGGCGTAATATTACTTGATTATATTAATAAAGCAATAGATTTAGAGTAACTTTGAGGTCTACATGATAGTTTTGGGCATAGAATCCTCTTGTGATGAGACAGGTTTAGCATTATTTGATTCAGAAAAAGGGATGATAGGCCATATTGTCAATTCACAGCATGATATACATGGAAAATATGGAGGAGTTGTTCCAGAATTAGCCTCAAGAGATCATGTTTTAAAATTAGTCCCTTTACTTGATCAATTATTAAGTCAAAATAAAATTTCTCTTCATAATATTAATTTAATTGCATTTACTAATGGCCCTGGTCTATTAGGACCTTTGTTAACAGGGGCATCTTTTGCAAAATCTCTAGCTTGGTCGCTTAAAATTAAATCTATAGAAGTAGATCATCTGGAAGCACATATTTTTTCACCCATGATTACAGAAAAAAACTTGAATTTACCATTTATTTCGCTATTAGTGTCTGGCGGTCATACAATATTAACTTTGGTTAAAGCCAATTCAGATTACAAGGTTCTTGGTAAAACGCTTGATGATTCTGCTGGGGAAGTTTTCGATAAAGTAGCCCGGCATCTAGGACTAGCATATCCGGGTGGCCCAGAGATTTCAAAAGCCGCTGCTAATACGAATAAGTCATCTTACAAATTTCCGCGACCCATGATTAAAACAAATTGTTATAATTTTAGTTTTAGTGGTCTAAAAACAAATGTTACACAATTAATCAATAAACTTGAGTTGAATGACTTAATCATATCTGAGATTGCTTATGACTTTGAAAATTCAATTATTGATGTTTTGATTACAAAAACCTTAAAAGCTGCAAGAGAATACAATATAGAGAATATAGTAATTGCCGGAGGAGTTAGTGCTAATCAAAAACTTCGAATGAGATGTAATTTAGAGAAGGGTGAAAAAAAAATATTTTTCCCAGACATGGCATATAGTACAGATAACGGTGCAATGATAGCTTATATTGGTTGGTTGAAATCATCAAAAAAAACGAAAGACATTTCTCTTGAGATTAACCCTAATCCCTCTTCAAGATTCGTTTGATAAGAAGTTCATGATATTTTTCTTATGAGTCATAAATATAAATAACACATTAACAAATGATATGGCTATCATATATATGCCAGCAGATGCCACAAACATAAATAATGGTAATAGCAGAAATCCAATTAATGCGGCTAATCCGGATATTTTGAAAATATAATATACTGATAACCAAGTTATAATCAACAATGTAGCTGCTATGATATTTACTGAAAATAGAATGCCAATTGAAGTGGCAACACCTTTTCCTCCTTTAAAGTTTAATGTGATAGGGAAAACATGCCCAATTAGTAAAAAAAATGACAATAAGTAAATTAGGTATGGCTGAATACTTGTCTCCATCAAGAAAAAAACAGGTATAAAGCCTTTAAGCCCATCTCCTGTTAATGTCAAAAAGGCCGCATATTTATTACCACTCCTCAAAACATTGGTTGCTCCTGGATTTTGTGAACCAAAAGACCTAGGATCTGGTAATTTAAATATTTTTGAACTTATAATGGCAAATGGTATAGAACCAATAAGATAAAGTACTAGAGAAATAATAAGCATTTCTGAGTTGAATATATTTTCTAACATCTGATTAATATATAATTATTATTAGATGAATAATAGCAAGCTTTACATAATATGCACGATTCGAACATAATATTTTTACATGGGTGGCTCTTCGATAGGCGTATTTGGCAAGGCTTAGATAAATTATTTTATAATAAATTTAACACTTACATGCATGATTTCCCCGGGTACGGGGGTAACTTGCTATCAGATATTAATTCTCAAGAATACTGTGATAATATTTTTACTAATGCTAAAAAAAATACAATTATAGTGGGCTACTCATATGGAGGTTTGTTAGCATTAAATAGTTTTCAGAGTTATCAATCTAATATAGATAAACTCATATTAATTAATTGTAACTTAGATATTAAAAACAAATCTAATAATACTTTGAACTTAAATAGTATAAGAGACCTGCAGATATCATTAAAAAGTGATAAAAGTAAATCTTTGAAAAGATTCATATATGAGTGTGTCAAGGATTCAAAACATTATAAAACTGAGTACTCAAGACTCATAAAGATATTCTCTGACAATAGCTTGCCCGATACTTCTGTCTTATTAGAAAACTTAAATGATTTAAAGGCTCCTATCGCTATTAATTATGCTTTTGATAGACAAAAAGATATACTTTTGATTAACACTGAGGAAGATAGTTTCGTGAGTTATAAAAAGGTACATACAATAAATAATGATATTATCAAGGAGGAAAGAATTCCAGATCTCGGACACATACCTTTTATGTTTGGAAATGATGAAATATATACTTTAATAAATAAATTTATCGGAGTTAGATGAAGTATTATAAAAAAAGAATTCAACATGCCTTTAATATAAAAGCCATTTCATATGACGAATATTCCATAGTTCAAAGAGAAGTGGGAAGAAGGATTATCGAAAGATTGGACTTATTAAAATTTAAGCCATTAAATATTTTAGATTTAGGGAGTGGCACAGGATATTTAGCAGAGCTATTATCATCTAAATTTCCTTCATCAAGTATAACCTGTTTAGATTTAGCGGAAAATATGCTTCTAGAGTGCAGAGAGAAAAATTCTACTTTCAATTTAGTTGTGTCTGATATCGAGAGTCTACCTTTCAAGCCATCATCATTTGATTTAATAGTATCTAGTTTTACGCTTCATTGGTGTGAGGAAGTAGAGAAAATATTCTATGATGTTAGAAAGTCTTTGTGTAGCGATGGAATATTTATGTTTACAACTGTTGGCCCTAATACTTTACAAGAATTACAAAAAGCTTATAAGCACATAGATCTAGAACAGCATATTAACTCTTTTACTGATATGCATCTGTACGGAGATTCTTTATTAAAATGTGGGTTTGATGATCCAGTCATGGATTCAGAAGAAATAACAATTGAGTATCCAACCTTCAAAGAAGTACTAAATTCCCTTAAAAAAACAGGTGCCAACACTGTTATAGGGCAGGAACCTAAATATTTAAGTAAAAAGTCATACATGTCTCTATCTCAAGCATATCCAAAAAACAAGGATAATGGTCATTTCCCAGTTACTTATGAAATGATTTATGGAATGTCATGGAATAGGTCAAAGACAGATATTGATCACAGTCAAAACAGGGTTATTCCTATCAAAAAGATTTGATTTTTATTAAATTAGAAATTCCATAAATACTAATATTTTGTTATCATAAAGCTCATTAAATAAAGGATGATTAATGAGAATATCTAATATTTTATTAATGGTTATTTTTCCAGTTACAGCATTTGCTGAATGGGAAACAAATATGCCAAGAGGGGTCACTCCTACAAGTGAAGTTGCATATGATTTGCATATGCTGATTTTTTACATAACTGTTGTTATAGGAATACTTGTATTCGGTGCAATGTTGTATTCAATCATCTACCATCGTAAATCCCTAGGTCATGAGCCTGCTAAATTTCATGAAAGCACAAAAGTTGAGATAAT
>JABHRC010000026.1 GCA_018670435.1 Gammaproteobacteria bacterium | reverse complement strand
AATTAAAAGATAAATTGATGTTGTAGTATAGGGGTTTCCACCAACCAGTAAAGGATGCATACTGAGAGCCTTTGTAAGATTTTTATTTTTCATAAATTTAGAAACCGATAAATTAACAGATTCATAAAACTTGATCCTTAATAATTCAGGCAGATATGGCATCATACTTCCTAAAGTTTCAAACGGTTTATCTGCAAGCTTAGTGAAAGCTGTTTTAAATATTCTTTTTGAGTGTTTGAGTAAAGCAATATAACCTAAGGCATCTTCATAAGAATATTGTTTCTTTATAGCCCGCAACATAACCAACAAATTATCACCATAATCGAAATGACTCTTATCGGAAAATATAAATCTATAAAATGGACTAACTTTAATTAAATTATAATAATCTTTACTATCTTTTCCATGCATTTGGAATAGTTCATCAATCAGGTATGGGGCAGTAATAACCGTTGGACCAGCATCATACTTAAAACTATTATGAGTGAAAGTTCTTGCTCTCCCTCCAAGGTCACTTTGTTTTTCTAAAATCTTGACATCAAAGTTATTTTTTTTTAAACGACATGCAATTGCGAGCCCACCAAAACCGGAACCAATGACAATTGCTTTTTTCATATTTCAAAGAGATTGTTATAAGGGGCTACAATTAGCCCCTTATAATTTAGATTAATGTTTATTCAGTTTTTGCTGAATCTTGAACAGCAGCAGCCCATATAAATACACCAAAACCAATTTTATTGATAAAATCAGCAAGATTATAGATTAAGTTTAAGCTAGCTGCATCAGCTGCTCCCATTAGATATCCAAATACATACCCTAATGGATAGACCGCCCATCCAACTAATACGATAGTTCGACATGCGTTGAATGCCATTTCTGCACCGGCACTTCCACAACTAACAACTTTCTGTCCAGCTTCTCCATAAAATATTTCATATAGAATATATCCCCAGCCAGCCATCCCAATGATAAAGCCAAGCATTGCAGATATCATACCTGCTTCACCTAAATAACCGCCAAGTAGCATGACGATAGTTCCTAAGAATAGTCTCCAGAAAACTCCTACACTAACAGTAGTAACTGCTGCCAATATGAAATAGAACTCTATCATTAGAAGAGGAACTGTTAACAGCCAATCAATATATCTAAATACTGTTGGAGTTTGGCCTGTTTCGACCCATACATCTCTCATATAAAAATAGTGTACAGCTGCTATTAAAGTTACAAGTGCTGACACTGTTAGTGATGTTTTCCATTTAGCATTAACTCTATCTCGCTCAACAATAAAAAATACTGTTGATGCTACCATTGCTATAGAAATAATCCAAAATGATACACCTACAAAATCGTCTGATTTTAAATCACCTGCAATTGCTAGTGATGGCATAAGAGCCACAGTAAATACAGGTAAAATGATTGATAATAGTTTGTTCATATAAATTCCTCTTTTATTAACTATGAATATTATTCTATACAAAAAATATAAACGTTCAAAGTGTTTTTAATAAAGATTCTTTTGCATCACCAAATAACATCCTTGTATTACCTTTAAAAAATAATGGGTTTTCAACTCCCGCGTATCCTGTTGACATCCCTCTTTTCAATACAACAGTATGAGAACCCCTCCAGCATTCAATCACTGGCATACCTGCGATAGGACTATTTGGATCCTCAAGAGCTGATGGGTTGACTATATCATTCGCCCCAATCACTATCGATAAATCTATATTTTTAAAACCATCATTGACTTCATCCATCTCATATACAATATCATAAGGAATTTTTGCTTCTGCAAGCAGTACATTCATATGCCCAGGCATTCTTCCAGCAACTGGATGGATTACAAAAATTACTTCAATATTTTTGTTTTTAAGTATATCGATCATTTGATTCACGACAAACTGTGCTTGTGCAACAGCCATTCCATAACCAGGGATAATAGCTATTTTATTTGAAGCGGTAATCATTGATTTAAACTCATCGATATCAATAGCCTGAACTTCACCTTGATCTTCGGTTTTTACAGAAGCTACAGATGAGTCAGTACCGAATCCACCTGCAATAACAGAAATGAAACTTCTATTCATAGCACGGCACATAATATAACTTAAAATAGCTCCACTGCTTCCAACCAAAGCACCTACAACAATCAATAAATCATTACTTAACATAAACCCTGTAACAGATGCAGCCCAACCTGAATAAGAATTTAGCATTGAGACAACAACTGGCATATCAGCTCCACCGATTGATGCAACGAGATGAATTCCAAATAGGAATGAAATAGTTAACATAATTGCCAAAGGATATACCGAAAGATCAATAGTTTCTGCTGAAACAAATTGGTAACCATAAAAAATAATAGCTAGGACCATTATCAAATTCAGATAGTGCTTTCCGGGTAATACAAGTGGGTTGCCAGATACTTTTCCACTAAGTTTTCCGAATGCAACTATAGATCCAGAAAATGTTACCATTCCTATAAAAATTCCTAGGTAAATTTCTATAGAATGAATAGTTTTTTCGACATCTACATACTCATTAATTGGATTAATAAAATTTACAAGACCTACTAATACAGCTGCTAACCCAACAAGACTATGAAGAATAGCAACCAATTCGGGCATCTCAGTCATCTTGACCCTTTTAGATAACAAAAGACCTAATGAACCACCAAGCAATATTACAATTATCATTATACTATAATTTCCCGAAACTTGTGGTCCCAAGATAGTTGCGGTAACGGCGATTAGCATTGCAAATATACCATATTGGTTACCTCGTCTTGACGTTTCTGGGTTACTTAAACCACCGAGGGTAAGGATAAATAAAACCGTTGAAACTACATATAAAGCTCTGACAACTTCCATATTAAATATTTCTAAATTCATTTTTTAAACATTCCTAGTATTCTTTTGGTTACAGCAAAACCTCCAAAAATATTTATACTTGCAATAAATACCGCAAACCCCGAAAGAATTAGCGAAAGAGTGTCTACTGACGATATCTGAGTAAGAGCTCCTATAATTATTATACTACTCACGGCGTTTGTAACAGACATTAGTGGGGTATGCAATGAAGCAGTTACATTCCATATAACCATATAACCAACAAAGCATGCTAAAACAAATACAGTAAAATGATTCATAAATGACTCAGGCGCGAATGCTCCTACCAAAAATAATACAGATATTGCAATTAACGCTGGAATCAATGAATCTTTTTTTTCTATTACTGGGTTAAGGTCTACTGGTTTCTTCTCTTCAACTTTACGTGTCAGAGAAACTTGTATTTTAGGGGGTGGATAAGTAATTATCCCATTTTTAACAACCGTCATTCCTCTGATAACATCATCTTCCATATTAATATCTATGATTCCATCATTATTTGGCGTTAGTTCATCCAAGATATGATATAGATTATTTGCATATAATTCACTAGATTGTGATGCTAGTCTAGATGGCAAGTCTGTATATCCAATAATCTTAATTCCATTATAGTTAGATATTTCATCACGAATACATAATTCACAATTCCCTCCCTGTTGAGAGGCTAAATCAACAATTACTGAACCAGGTTTCATTAAATCAATCATCTCTTTTGTAATAAGTTTAGGTGCTTCTTTACCAGGAATAAGTGCGGTAGTAATTATAATATCTACATCTTTACATTGTTCTTTAAAAAGGGACATTTCAGCATCAATAAACTCTTTGCTCATAACTTTTGCATATCCATCTGTGCTCGAACCATCCTCATTAAGACTTACCGTCAAGAATTGTGCCCCAAGACTTTCAACCTGTTCTTTGACTTCTGGCCTTGTATCAAAAGCTCTAACGATCGCACCAAGGCTTGATGCAGTTCCAATTGCTGATAAGCCTGCAACACCAGCGCCAATAATCAATACTTTTGCTGGAGGTATTTTACCTGCAGCAGTTATCTGCCCCCCAAAAAACCTCCCGAAAATATGTGCAGCCTCTATAACAGCTCTTGATCCTGCAACATTAGCCATCGATGAAAGAGCATCCATCTTTTGAGCACGGGATATTCTCGGCACCGAGTCCATTGATAAAATATTGATATTATCTTTAGCACATTTTTTAAGTAGATCTGAATGTGTGGCAGGACTAAAGAATGATATTAGAGTTTGATTTTTAGAGAGTTTGGCTGCTTCATCTTCATTTGGTTTATTAATTTTAAGTATGACATCGCAAGACCAGATACTACTAATGTCAGAAATTATTGCTCCTGCTTCGACATATTCAGAATCAGAAAAATTAGCATCCAACCCGAGCTCCTTCTCTACAAAGATATTATAGCCAAGTTTACGAATTTTAGTGATTACACTTGGAGTTATTGCTACTCTTCTTTCTTGGTGAGCAGATTCCTTTAAAATACCGATATCCATATATTTTTATTAAAACATACATAAAATTATTTTTATACTATAAACTCACAATCTAATTCAATCTTGTTATAATAAATTAAACATATTAGAGGGAAAAAATGACTCAAATAAACCATGAAGAATTAATTGGGCAATGGCATAGAGACCGAAACCTAATTGATGGAAGTACTGATAAAGATCAATATATGAAACTTATTCAAGAAGCAGGCGAGTTATCTGATAGCTTGTGCAAAGGTAAAGATATTCGTGACGATATTGGAGATATGATGGTAGTATTAATTAATATTATGGTTAGGAATAATTTAACAATGAAAGAATGTCTATCTGTTGCTTATGATGATATCAAAGATCGGAAAGGTAAAATGATTGATGGCATTTTTGTAAAAGAAGGTGATGAATAAAATACTTCCCATAATATTAATTACTATTTTTTCAGGATGCAGTAATCATGATGTTAAATTTGAAAAATGCGCAGATTCAATGTTTATACTTACAAATGAATTAATGAAAAAAAGATTACCTGCTGAAGCCAAACCTACGAAAGCAATAGAAGAATTTAATTCAAATTCATATAGTAAAAAGAAAGAATATAATTTTTATAAAGCTCTTATTAAAATATGTGAGCTAAAACATTCAGAAAATCCGGAAAAGTTTTATCTTGACTATAAATAAAGCTAGAGAAATTATAGACATTTAGGCATACTGACCAGCAACGAACCCCGATGACCATGCCCATTGAAAATTATAACCACCTAAATGACCGGTAACGTCCAACACCTCTCCAATAAAAAATAAACCAGGGTTTTTTAACGACATCATTGTCTTTGAAGAAATCTCATCCGTATCTATTCCACCAAGAGTGACCTCAGCTGTTCTATAACCTTCGGTACCAGTTGGTTTAATCATCCATGAATGTATAGCATCACTCAGTTTTATGAGATTTTTATTAGACAACTCAGAAATATTCCCATTAATATTGTTTTCACTACAAATCATGTGAGCTAATCTCTTAGGAAGGATTTCTGCAATAATAGTGTTTATATCTTGCTTAGGATTTGATTCTTTTCTATCTTCTAAAAGATTAAAGATATTTAAATGTGGTGAAAGATTGATATTAATATAGTTTCCTAGTTTCCAATAAGAAGATATTTGTAGAATAGATGGGCCACTCAATCCTCTATGAGTAAATAACATCCCTTCTTCGAAAAGAGTTTTATTAAAAGAGACAATTGCTCCTAGAGATAATCCGCTAAGTTCTCTGCACATTATTAGTATTTTCTCATTAAAAGTAAGGGGCACTAAAGCTGGAAATGTTTCCACTATACTTAAATCAAATTTCCTAGCTATTTCATATCCGAATTTACTAGCTCCGATTTTAGGGATAGAAAGACCTCCCGTTGCAATAACTAATGAATTGCAAAGATATTTTTCTGAGTTAACATTTATAAGATATTGATCATCTTGCTTATCAATATTTTCAACAACTACTCCTCTCCATAAAGTCACATTCGCCATTTCACATTCTAAAAGCAGCATATCTATAATTTGTTGTGCACTTCCATCACAGAAAAGTTGTCCTAATTTCTTCTCATGGAATTCAATCTTATGTTTTTTAATTAAATCTGTGAAATCATTTTGAGTGTATTGGCTTAAAGCAGATATTGCAAAATTAGGGTTTTTAGAAATAAATTTACTCGGATGAGTATTCGTATTGGTAAAATTACATCTTCCTCCACCTGATATACGAATCTTCTCGCCTATTTTTCTTGAATGATCAACTAGAAGTACTTTTCTTCCTCTTTTGCCAGCCTCAATAGCACTCATCATACCAGCTGCGCCAGCTCCAATTATTATAACGTCATATTTATTTATTAATTTCATTCTCTAGATAACTACTCATTTTTACTCATATCTAAATGATTTAGATAAATATCTTCAGACCAATATGTTTTAATATAAGCTAAAATAGAATCAATGTCGTTATCACTCAACTTATCACCAAAACCTAGCATTTTACCTTGGTAATTTTTAATTAAATTGTTAAATCCATATTTGATAATATTATGCAAAAGTTCGTCAGAATGATGAAATGTGTGTGCTGTTCCATCAAGTGGTGGTGGCACAGTATGACCATCTGAGTCAGTAGATCTCCAATTTTTTGTCCCACTTAAATCTTTTTTATGACAGCTTGCACAGTTCTGATCATACAATGCCTTTCCTTGTTGAACTTGTTCTATAGAATCTCTTAAAATAGGAAATTGTCTATCTGCATAACTATATTCAACTAAGGTGAAGCTAAAAACAAAAAACAAAAAAAATATATTTGAAATATGATGCACAATGAATTTGTATTCATTCATCTTTCTCATAATTCTTCTATTGGCTCCTAGCATATGTAAGTATTGAATCTATATCTAGTAGCTGTTCCGGAGTTAAAGGGGTATCCCAAACCATGTCAATCATGTTGCGCGCAGTTTTTCCATGATTCTCTAAACGTTTATAGATTTCTGTAGACTTCATATGATTGTCTTTTGCATACTGCTCAATAGCTTGGTTTAATGCTTCTCCCTGTAATACTAAATTAAAAATATCTAGGCAAGTCATAGCGCTTTGATATCCCTTATTACTAAATGTCTTGGATGATTTTACTGAGTGTGTAATAGTCCCGTCTTTAATTAATAGACCAACATACTTCGCACACCTTTCTGGGACTTTTATATTATTTTCGAGGAACCAACCAACCAATTTAACCAGTATTTCTAAGTTTGATTTTTGATCGATAACTGATTCACTACTTTCAATACTATCGATTACAGAATGAAGTATGTCCGTATATCCTTTTGCTAATAGTTTAAATGAATTATCTTTATCTGACAATGAAATACCCATGATGTCGGTTATATAATCTTTTAATCAATTACCCATTATACCTAGTCAGTCATTTGAGAACAATGCTCTGTAAATATAATTATCTTTATTGTCTAAAACTAAAATGTCCTATATAGTTCTATCATGAGCTTTTAGGCATGGAGCTCTATTCAATCAAATATCACTAACTTATGAAAGCAGTGACTTTAAGAGAGTAAATAAAATGGGTTTAGTTGAATTATTAATAATTATTTTACTATCAATATTTCAATCCGTGTTTGGTATAGGTCTATTATTGATTGGAACACCAACATTTCTTTTACTAGGTTATAACTTTTTTGATGTTCTTAATATCTTAATTCCATTCTCAATAACAATTAGTCTCCTACAAATTATTTATAGTAAAGAAACTAACCTAGGTTTTAGCAAGAAGATGATAATATATTGTATACCTGCTTTAATCTTAGCGTTATATATACTTATTAAGAATGAGAATAATATCAATATTATTTTATTAACATCATTGACAATAGTATTTTTCTCATTGGTCAATTTATCCAAATTCAAGGATGTAGTTTTCAACAGAGACAGTGATAGGAAAATAAATATAAGCTTAATTCTCCTTGGAATAATACATGGTTTTACAAATCTAGGTGGCAGTTTACTTACATTAATAAGTGCAAATATAAGTAATAATAAAGATCTAATGAGATATAATATTGCAAGTGGATATTTAATACTCGGCATAGTCCAATTATTATTTATAAATACTTTCTATAATACATTGGTTCCGAGTAATCTATATTATTTATATATTCCTATTATCAGCTTTTTCTTAGCGCAATATTTTTACAAAAGAATCAATAGTCAAATGTTCTCAAGAGTATTGAACATAATAGTACTTATTTATGGGAGCTATATATTTATCAATAATTTATAAAATATTATTTCAATATTCAAGAAATGTTTTAATAGCAGGATTAAATATAAAATCTTCATTTCTTAGAGGTTTCCTTAAAAATAAGCCGTCTAATGAAACCACCCTGCTAAGTGCAACATATGTTTGCCCATGCGCAAAAGCGCCATAATCCATATCAATCATAACATTATCAAATGTTTGTCCTTGGCATTTATGAATAGTTGCTGCCCATGCTAACTTTATTGGATATTGGGTAAAAGTAGCGCTAACTGATGAGCTTACTTTTTTCTCAGATATTGTATACTCAAATCTTTCCCATTTTTCAGGTTCCAACAAAAAAACTTCATCCTTAACTTTAATGTGTATCTCGTTTTTTGAGAGCTTTTCAATTGTAGCCAGTGTACCATTGACCCAATTTTTTCCATTCTTAACAAGCATTACTTGTGCACCAACTTTAATTTTAAGCTTCTCGTCAACAGGAGTTCCCGTATATCTTCCATCAATTTCCGCATGATAAGTAAATTCTCTAGAAGATATATTTTTTAAATTAGATGCATTGATACTATTAACTTTATAGTTATTGGTTGATAATGTTAAAACTTCTTCTGGAACAACAAAATCATGATTTACTAAGCGGCGATTAAAAACCATGAGATCATCATCATCAAGTATGGCCTTTCTAGCTCTATCCAATAGTGATATAAGTTTGGTATCAGATTGCCTAAAGACTTGAGATAACTCAAACTTAATTAAATCAATTTTTTTTATAACATTGGAGTTAAAGAAAAAATATCCATCGGGGTATAATGTATTCATAACATCTACCTCATCATTAGTAATCACAGGTGGCAGCTGATATAGATCTCCAACAAAAATCATTTGAATTCCACCAAAAGGATTTCTATTTTCTCTAGTAAGCTGTAAAGTTAAATCAATTGCATCGATGATATCTGGTCTTAACATAGATACTTCATCGATAAGAATAGTATCAATTTGTTTCACTAGTCTTTTATTATAATGCTTTTTAATTACATCAGGAGTAATTACATGGAATGGAAAATTAAAGAAAGAATGTATTGTTTTTGCATTAATGTTTAATGCGGCAATAGCTGTAGGCGCTAATACTATTAAATTCTTATTAGTTTTCTTTTTAATATAATTAATTAAAGATGACTTTCCTGTTCCTGCTTTACCGGTAATGAATATGTTTTTGCTAGAGTTTTCAAAAAGTGAAATAATTTCATTGAAATCATCATTCAAGATAAATTTATCTTTCATCTTAGTGAAGAAGAATCTGTAATATCTTTGCAAACTCAAAAATAACGAGAAAGATTCCTATTAGGACGCAAAAGAATATGACAACTATTAAGGGAGGTATAAGCTGGGGCTTATTTGCTGCTAAAAATTTTATCAAGAGTTTCTCTATTATTTTTTGCAATGAATAAATAATATTCCCAAAAACAATTGCAGAAAATAATGGGCCAAGTATGAAAAAGACAAATGGCTTCCAAGAATAAACATCTGAAAAACCAACATCTGACGAATAAATATATAAGCTCGACCCAAACCAAAATAGAATGGCAATTATTTTAGCATTCTTTTTTACCTTGCTTTCTTGTAGTTGCTGTTGGGCTTCAATTCTTTTATTTTTGACTTTACTCATACCTTAACCCTAGATGCATACTCACTATTTGCAGTATCGATCCTAATCTTTTCACCTTCTTTGATGAAGATAGGGACCATGAGAATTTCACCGTTATCCATTACAGCTTCTTTGAGTGTTGATGATACAGTGTCACCTTTGATTGCATCTATCGTAGACTTTACAGTTAAATTGACAAATTTGGGGGGATCAACCTGAATAACATTATCATTCCAAATGATTACATCACATTCGTCACCATCAACCAACCATTTAATATTATTGCTTAATATAGACTCATTTACTTCTGATTGTTCATAAGTAGTTAAATTCATAAAAATATATATATCATTCTCTTTATAAAGAAACTGCATTTTAGTATTTATGACATCTGCTTCATGTATTGTTTCACCAATTTTAATGGTTTTTTCAAGCACCTTGTTATTTAAAAGATTACGAATCCTAACTTTTGTAAAAGCTTGTCCTTTACCAGGATTAACGAAACTATTTTCAAGTATTAAATACGGCTCATTATCAATTAGAACTTTATTTCCATTTCTTAAAAGTGATGAATTATCGGCCATTAACTTGCTTGTTGTCTAGAGTAAGTACTAATGTTAGCTTGCTGTAATCTCTCAATTCTTTCTGATAAAGGTGGGTGAGAAGAAAAATATTTTTGAGCAAAAGATTTGTGTCCTTTATTGGATATGCCAAATGCTAACATTTGATCAGGAAGTTTAGCTGATGACATTTTGGCCAGTACTCGTAAAGAAGAAATCATAGCTTCTTTTGATGTTAATTCTGCGCCGCCTTGATCAGCACGATATTCTCGTTGTCTTGAATACCACATTACTATTGTAGAAGCGAGTATGCCGAGTACTACTTGAGCAAAAATTACTGTAAAGAAATAGCCGATACCATACCCTCTTTCATTTTTAAGTATCACTCTATCAACAAAGTGTCCAATTACCCTGGAAAAGAATATTACAAATGCATTTACAATTCCTTGAATCAAGGAGAGTGTAACCATATCACCATTGGCAACATGACTCATCTCATGTCCAATTACTGCTTCAATTTCATTTCTATTCATATTACTGATGAGACCGGAACTTATCGCGATCAATGAGCTATTTTTAGATGAGCCGGTAGCAAAAGCATTTGGTCCAACAGATTGGAAAATACCAATTTCTGGAACCTTAATGTTAAGAATGTTTGCTTGTCTCTTTACAACTGCTAAGTACCATTTTTCAAAGTCATTCGATGGACTGGTAATAACTTGTACTCCAGCCATTTTTTTAGCCATCCACTTAGACATGTAAAGAGAGATAAATGATCCTCCCATACCAAATACAAGTGAGAACAACATGAGTGAATCATAATCAAGATCAACCCCATTGCTCTGTAAAATACCAGTAAAACCAGTAAGGGATAGAAATATAGATAGCACTATCAATATTGCAATGTTTGTAGCTATAAAAAATATAATTCTTTTCATGATTCTCCTCTATTCAATATTATAGGTTGTTTTAACTTTTTCAAGTAAAAACTTTTTATCAATTTTCTTTCCTCTTCTGTTTCTTTCCATCATAAAAGCTTTAAGACTATCAAAATCCATTATTCTTTTTCTATTGGAACTATAAGAAAAACTTAAAGACTGTCCTTTTTTCAAAACTGCAGAAAAGACAATATTTTCATTACTAGATTTAGGGATATTAATTAATTTAACCCCTCTTCCTTTGGGCAAGATTGGTATATTTTTTATTTTACTAATGAGCATATATCCTAAATTAGTTATTATTAGATAAAATAAATCAGTATCAAGGTCAACAGTCACAGATCTGATAGCTAATGAATCTTTTGTACGCAACAGTGTTTTGCCTTTTCTGTTTTTAACAGCCAAGTCATCCTGTAGACAAATAAATCCATAACCACGATCAGATAAAGTAAGAATAGATAGGTTTTTAGTAAAAAGATGCATACCAACTATCGATATTCCATCTTGGATCTGAAAATATTTACTCAGAGGCTCCCCTTGTCCACGAGATACAGAAATCTTTGTAGAATCGAGATTATAAATAAAACCTAATTGATCTAAAAATACTAAAGGCTTGTCGAGGTAGCCTTCCTCGTGTGAGAGGTATTCGTCACCAGTCTTAAAACCTGAATGGTTAATGTCAACATCATGTCCTTTTGAAAACTTAATCCAACCATTTTTAGATAAAATTGCTGTTACTGGATCAGTATTAATAATAGCCTGTACTTCAATTGCTTTGGATGGGTTAACGTTTGTAATTCTTGTTTGCCTTTCTCGAGAAAAAGACTCTAAAACCTCCTTGAGTTCATCTTTTAGATACTTATTAAGCTTAGTTTTAGATTTTAAAATAGCAGTGAGCTGTTTTTCATTTTGATTTAGTACTTTTAACTCCTCAATTATATTTGTTTCTTGAAGCTTAGCTAAACTCCTGATCTTAATATTAATAATTGCCTCATACTGTGCTTCTGTAAACTTAAATGTCTTGATAAGTATTTTTTTTGGATGATCTTCAGTTCTTATTATTTGAATAATTCTATCTAAATTATTGTATACGATTATATAGGCTTCTAGAATATGTATACGTTTTTGTATTTTATCTAATTCCCAAGAAAGTTTATTGGTAATAGTAATTAATCTATACTTTATCCATTCAGATAAAATCATATGTAAATTTTTTACTTGTGGTTTTCCATCTAAACCAATCATATTGAGATTAACTCTGAGGCTTTTCTCTAAATCTGTTGTAAAGAAAAAATGAGACATAATTCCATCAATATCATGACTTCTACCTTTAGTTTTAAGTATAATTCTTACAGGATTCTCTTGATCGGATGCATCTATGACACTATCAATAAATGTAGACTTCTTGAGAAATATCTGTTCCTGAATTTGTTCAATAATTTTATTTGTATTCGCTTGATATGGGATAGAATTTATAATTATTTCCTTTCCCCGGGTCTCATAAGTTGCTCTAATTTTAATGTTGCCAGTTCCATATAGATATATGCTATCCAGTTCAGACTCATTTAATACTATCTCTCCTTTTGTTGGAAAATCTGGGCCGGTGATAATTTTTCTTAAGTCATCAATTGACAGCTTTGAGTTATCTAATAGCGCAATAACTGCCTGTATTATTTCTGCAAGATTATGAGATGGAATATCAGTGGACATACCAACTGCAATACCTGAACTACCATTTATTAAAATATTTGGTACTTTTGATGGTAATGTTTTTGGCTCATTAAGCGTTCCATCGAAATTAGGTGTCCATTTAACAGTTCCCATATTTATTTCATCTAAAAATAGTTGTGAGAATTTTGTAAGTCTTGATTCAGTATATCTCATTGCTGCAAAAGATTTTGGATCGTCTTGAGTACCCCAATTCCCCTGCCCTTCAATAAAAGGATGATTATAAGAAAAATCTTGCGCCAGCATAACCATCGCTTCATAACAAGCAGTGTCACCGTGAGGATGGAATTTGCCTAATACATCACCTATCGTTCTTGCTGATTTTTTAAACTTAGAGGTATGATTCAAGGATAGCTCATTCATTGCATAGAGGATCCTTCTCTGCACAGGTTTTAATCCATCAGATATATGAGGAAGCGCCCTATCTAATATTACATACATAGAGTAATTTAAATATGCTTCTTCAGAAAAATCTTTTATAGGTAATCGTTCTAGTGATTTATCTGACTCTTTAATAATTTTTTCTAAATCTATATCCATGATTTAATCTATTTGTGCAAGATCTCCTTTCTTTTCTAACCATACTTTTCTATCTGAAGCTTTTTTCTTAGATAACAACATATCCATTAATGATTTATCTTTGTTACCTGAAGATAAAGTTAACTCAACAAGTTTTCTTGTCTTTTTGGATAACGTTGTATCTCTTAATTGACTAGGATTCATTTCCCCTAGCCCCTTAAATCTTGTGATTGATACTGATGAACTATCTTCATCGATTTTAAGTCTTTTCAAAAGAGATTTCTTTTCAGCTTCATCCACCACATAATATGTCTCTTTTTTATAATCAATTCTGAAAAGTGGTGGCTTAGATATGTATATATGTCCAGCTGCCACTAAGGGGTAAAAATGTTTATAAAATAATGCTGCCAATAATGTTGCTATGTGTAATCCATCAGAATCAGCATCTGCTAAAACACATATTTTTCCATAACGTAACTGAGATATATCATCTGAGCCAGGTATTACACCAATAGATGTACTAATGTCTTTTACCTCTTTAGATTCCAATATTTTTGTGGACGATAACTCCCATGTATTTAATATCTTGCCTCTTAGTGGTAATATAGCTTGATGTGATCTGTCTCTTGCTTGCTTTGCAGATCCTCCTGCAGAATCACCTTCAACTAAAAAAAGTTCCGTTACCTTAATATCTTTCAGCGTACAATCAGAAAGACGACTTGGGAGCAAGACAGAGCGTGTGTTTATTTTTTTCGAATCTCCATTAGATGATAATATTCGTGACTGAGCATTTTTAATTGCTAACTCAACCAATGTTTCACCTGCTTCCGAGTGTTTGTTTAACCATAATTCAAATTTATCTTTCAACTGTGATGTCAAAGATTTAAGAAGATGATTTGACTGTAGTTTTCCTTTAGTCTGCCCTGAAAATTGCGGATTACTCATCTTAAATGATAAAACAAATGATACATTCTTCCATATATCCTCAGGTGTCAATTTTATATTTCTAGGCAAAAGATTCCTACGATCACAGAACTCTCTCATGGCGTCAACTATTCCTGTTCTAAATGCATTTACATGAGTCCCCCCATACATTGTTGGTATAAGATTCACATAACTTTCTTGAAGAGGATCTGTTGATTCTGGCAACCATAGTGCGGACCATTCCAGTACATAGGTATCTCCTTCAATAAATCCATGATATGTTCCACTTGGTAAATACTCTGTACTTGAATCATTCGCCCCAATAAGATAATCACTAAGATTTCCGTTATGAAAGAATTCATTAGTTCCTGTTCCATACTTATCATCAATCAATTTTAATTTCAGTTTCGATTGAAGTATAGATTTAGCTTTAATTAAATGAGTCAACTCTCTTATATTTAGATCTAAACTATCAAAATACTCAGGGTTAGCTTTAAAAGTAATAGAAGTCCCTTGTTTCTTGGGAGATGTCTTCTTTGATGGCTTAAGCTTATTTGAAAGATTTCCATTCTTGAAGGACATAGAATATTCTTTTGGATCACCTAATCTACATATCTGTAAAACTAAAGATTCAGACAATGCATTAACTACAGAAACCCCAACCCCATGTAATCCGCCTGAAAACTTATAATTTTTTTCTGAGAATTTTGCTCCAGAATGCAAGTTAGTCATTATGACCTCAACACCAGACACTTTATGTTTGGGGTGAAGATCAACTGGCATGCCTCTTCCATTATCTTCCACTGTGATTGAGTAATCTTTATGCAAATGAATAAGAATCTCATCACAATGACTAGATATAGCCTCATCTACACTATTATCAATTAGTTCTTGAACTAAATGATTAGGGTTAGTTGTGTCAGTATACATTCCAGGTCTTTTTTGAACTGGCTCTATACCTTTAAGGACTTCAATATCTGATGATGTATATTTTTTTTTCACTATGATGATGTATAATTAAAAACATATTACTATATATATCTGAGAATATAAATGAATTATGTATTTTATGACTTTGAAACCACTGGATTAGATACAAAGTTCAGTCAACCTATACAAATAGCAGCAGTAGTTCTTGATGAGGATTTTAATCGTATAGAGGGTCATGAACCTATTGATGAGAAATGTAAACTTAAAGATGGGATAATTCCACACCCCAATGCTATGCTTGTCCACAAAGTGCCGATAGATGTTTTAAAAAATGGGCAATCATTCTATGACATGATGGATTATGTTCATAAAATGTTTACGTCTTGGGGTCCAGCTACTTTTATAGGGTATAACAGCATGAGGTTTGATGAAGAAGTTCTCAGAAGTAGTTTTTTTCAATCACTACATGACCCTTATCTCACCAATACAAATAAGAATTCTAGGACAGATTTATTTAAGATAGTTTTAGGCCTTGAAGCTTTAAAAAAAGACATCTTAAAGATCCCTATTGTTGAAAAAACAGGTAAGCCTTCATTTAAGCTAGAGCTAATTGCAAAAGAAAATGGGATTATTCATGAAAAAGCTCATGACGCATTAAGTGATGTATATGCAACTATAGAAGTCGCAAGAATAATCAAAGATAAAGCTCCAGATTACTGGAATGAGTGTATGAAAATTCTTAGTCCAAGAGATTTAATGGAATATATCAGCAATAATGATTATTTTTATGCTGCTCCCGAACATGGAGCGGCAAATGCAACATATAAACCTATATCGTTTTTAACAAATAATCCTAATAATAATAAAGAGTTAGCATTTTTTGACTTAAGCAATGATCCTAAAAATTATTATGAAGCAGGTGTATCAAAAATTACTTCTATGATAGAAGCAAAACAAAAAGTTATCAGATTATATCAAGCTAATAAGTCTCCAATTATTTTAAGCTCGAACTTTATAAAATCATCAGGCATATTTAAAGATAATGAGATTAATACATTCAAAAATAGAGCTAAGGAGCTATGCGGTCATGAGGATTTTATTGAAAAAATTAATTTTGCTATGGTTGAACGTTATGATGATTTTCAGATTACGAGAGAACCCTCCGAATTTCTAGAAGCACAAATATATAATGGTGGCTTTTATAGCTCACAGGACAAAGAAAGAATTATTTTATTTAAAGATTGCAATGACCCTATAGAAAAATATGCAATAACGAAAGGCTTTCAAGACCGTAGATTAAGAGAAATTAGCTATAGAGTGTTATTTTCCGAGTCACCTAGCGTTTTCACTGATCAAGAATTAATTGATAGGAGAAGATTCATAGCAGACAAAGTATTTTGTACAGAAGAAAAAGTAAAATGGTGTACTCTTGAAAGAGCTAAAAATGAAATGCAGTCGATTAAAGAAAAAGATAATGGCGGAGAACAATCATCTTACATTAAACAGATTGAAAATTATTTACAGGCAGAAGAAGAAAGATATCAATCCTACTTATCTGGAGATATTATCAGTTAGTATACTCATAATCTTATCCGTAGTAACGTATCCAGGAATTACTAGTCCATTCTCCATAAAGATCATAGGTGTTCCATTAACCTTTAGATCCCTAGCTATAGAATAGTTATCAGAGATAGGATTTTGACACGATTGATTTTTAACAAAGTCATTATCAAAGGCTCTGTTTAGGGCATCTTTTTGATCTTTCGAGCACCATATAGAGACCATATCTGCATAAGCATCATCATCATTTCCATTTCTCGAAAATAATACATAACGTACTTCAACGTCATTCATTAATAAATTATCGACTTCATTATGTAGTTTTTGACAATATGGACAAGATGTATCAGTAAAAATAGTTAAAATATATTTGGTGCTATCTGGCTTATACGTAATAACATTTTTATCATTGATTTTAGATAAATATTTTATCCTTTCTCTCTTCATTTTATTCTCTGTAAGGTTACTGCCAGTTTCAAAATCAATGACACTTCCTACAATCAGATGCTTAAAATCAGAAGTAAGATAATATAACTGATCTTGTATTGCGATTTCAAAAAATGAATTATTTACTTTCTCAATAGAATCAATCTTTATATTTGGGTATTTTTCTTCCATAGCTTTTTGAGCATCTACCTTACTATTATTAGTCTGTGAACATGAAATTATCGTTGTCATTATAAATATAATTAAAAATATTTTATGCATATTATTTATCCTCTCGGGTGATATTTTGTATGGAATTTAATTAATCTTTCTTTTGCTACATGAGTGTATATCTGAGTAGTTGATAAACTTGAATGTCCTAACAACATCTGCACAGATCTTAAGTCAGCGCCGTGATTAAGAAGATGAGTGGCAAAAGCATGTCTCAATGAATGGGGAGAAATAACTTTATTTTCTAAAGATTTTGTAGAATATTCCACGATCAAACTCCAGCAGACTTTTCTAGATATCTGTCTACCCTTGTTACTTAAAAAGACAAAAAGGTTGTCATCATTTATTACTAACTGACTTCTTGTTAAATCAATATAACTTTTTAACCATACGAGTGCTATTTCTCCAACAGGAATAATTCTTTCTTTCCCCCCTTTTCCCATGACCTTTATTATGCCTCGAGTGATATCAACTTGGTTTAGTTTTAAATTTGTCAGCTCCGATATCCTGAGGCCTGTAGCATATAGTAGCTCTAAAATTGTTTTATCTCTTTTCCCCTGAACTGTTTTACAATTAGGTGCATTTAAAATTTTTTCAACATCTTGTTCGCTTATATTCACTGGAAGTTTCCTACCTACTTTTGGCGACTCAATTAGCTCACTTGGATTTAATTTAATAGTATTTGTATGTACTAACCAATTAAAAAAGCCTTTTATAGACGATAGTATCCTATTAATAGATGACGCTAGGATTCCTTGGTCTATCTTTTCAGCCAAATATAAATTTAGATCAATCTCACTACATGACTGGATATCTATCTCTTTGTTAGCAAGCCATTTCTCTAGCTGCTTAAGATCTGAAGAGTACGAGCTTATGGTATTTTTAGAAAGCCCCTTCTCAACCCATATAGAGTCACAATAATTATCAATAATATTGTTATTTAAAGAATTCTGCATATACTGTATTCATAAGATTATTAATTATTGTACTATGATTTAAAAATAATAGTAATGAAACCCATGAATAAGAATACTAAAAATAGCTGTATCAATGACTTTGATCCCTCGGCACTTGATGAAGTTACCGCCGTCAAACAAATACTCAAATCAATAGCAAAAATAAAAGAAAGTGAGACTATTAATATAATGGATTCTCTAGGAAGGGTTTCATCAAAAAATATTAAATCATCGATCGATATACCATCTTTTAGGAATTCTGCGATGGATGGGTATGCTGTTAATATCAAAAATTTAGAAAAAAATGAATATACCCTTGTAGAACAGGGTATATCTTTGGCTGGACAACCTTATATCAAGAAACTAAAAAATCAAGGAACTGTAAGAGTTATGACTGGTGCTGTAATTCCAGATAATAGTGATGCTGTAATAATGAAGGAAATGACGGATCTAAAAGATAATATGATTTCCTTTCCAAAACTTATGCAAAAAAATCAGAACATAAGAAATATTGGAGAAGATATAAAAAAGGGTGCCACAGTTATAAAAAAAGGACGACAAATAAATTATGTAGATTTAGGTATACTTTCATCACTAGGGATAGCTAAGATAGATGTTGTTAGAAAACCAGTTGTAAGTTTTTTTTCTACAGGTGATGAGTTAGTTTCCATAAATAAAAAATTAAAAAAAGGTCAGATCTATGATAGCAATAGATATTTACTATTCGGGCTACTTAACGAACTGCCCGTCCAAATTAAAGATATGGGAGTAGTGAAAGATGATGAAAGAATACTGGTCAAGAAATTACAAGAATGTTCAAAAATATCAGATATTGTTATTACAACAGGCGGAGTATCTGTAGGAGATGCTGATTACATAAAAAGTGCTTTAAAAGTAGTTGGTAAAGTTAATTTTTGGAAAATAGCTATAAAACCAGGAAGGCCTCTAGCATATGGAAAAATAAATAATGCTTCTTTTTTTGGTTTACCGGGGAATCCTGTATCAGCAGCAGTAACATTTCAGATATTTATAATCCCCGCAATTAGAAGAATGTTGCAAATGACAACATCCTCAAAGCTAACATTAAATGCTATAGTTAAGTCTAATCTATCTAAAAAGAAAGGTAGGGTTGAATACAAAAGAGGATTACTAGAACAAAAAGATGGAGTTTATATCGTAAATACAACAGGACTACAAGGCTCTAATATTTTATCGTCATTATCAAAAGCTAACTGCTACATAAGATTGTCATCAGAAACTAATAATATAAACAAAGGTGATATTGTTGAAGTTATACCGTTTAATATAAATTTATAGTTATGGATAATAAAGATTACAGAAATATTGGTTTTATGAAAAATATAATAATATGTATATATGACTTATTATTGTTGTTCTCAACATTATTTTTTTTTACACTACCATTGATGATATTTTCAAATGGCGAAGGGATTGGAGCTAATATTTTTTATCAATTATATCTACTAGTCATTATAATAACCTACTATTTGTGGTTTTGGATTAAGCATAATCAAACATTAGGTATGAAAAGCTGGAAAACATACATAATAAATACAGATAATAAAAAAGGGTTATCAATAAAACAATGTTTACTTAGAATTTTTGTATCATTAATTGGAGGTCATTTACTTTTAATTTTTCATAAAGAATCGTTGCAGGACATCATCTCTAAAACAAAGTTAGTTAAATCTCAAAACTAGATCTTATCTAATTCCTTCGGTTAGCTGATAATCCAGTAAATACTTTCCTAAGACTACAAATAATATATGTGGTAAGAGCACACTTATAAAAGGCCATATACCAAATACCATACTTAGATTAGGCAATATAGAGGTAATGATAAAAAAACCTATACCAATAAATAGACCCAAAACAAGTCTTTTACTAAGATTAGCAGATCTATGTCTACCAAAAATAAATGGCATTGCCAGGAAAAGCATGATGACTGTAGAAAAAGGTTTAAATATCTTCTCCCAATATATTTTTTTATGAATAGCTGCATCAAGACTATTTGTTGTTAAATAATTAATATTTTTATCCACATCAGCCAAGGATAAGCTAGACGACTTATCAGTTTTAATATTAATCAATTTTCTGTCAATAAAGCTATCAACAGTGTCATTTTCTGTATATCTTTTTGTTATTAGTGAATTGTTAATTATTGTCTCACTGATTGCCTTGAGGGACCATTTATTATCAACAAAACTAGCATATCGCACATATTTAATTGATGATAAAGAATCATTCTCATTATAGCTATACATTGTTATACCATTAAGTTTTATATCCGAATATATTTCATTTATCTTAATAAAAGTATTTTTATCCTTAAACCAAACGCCGTTTTTATTAAAGATAAGTTTTTTATTTAATGCAAGATTCTTTTTTTTCTCTGCTTTATTACTATACTTTGGGACAAAGGAATCTGATATAAAATAAAAAATACTAGATAATATAAATGCCTGAATTAAAATGATTCCTATAATTCTAGATATTGATATTCCAGCAGACTGCATAGAAATGAACTCCATATCTGATGACATTGCTCCTAGTGATAACATTGAGCCAATTAAAATAGCATATGGAAACATAACTTCTATACTTCTTGGAATATTTAAAATTATATATTTAGTGACTACCAGCATATTATAATTTCCAACATTGAGATACTTTAGCTCGGCTGTCAATGAAAAAAATATCTCTATAGAAGTTAACACGGCAAGACTAACTACTAATCCCGAAAAAAATCTATTGAATAAGTATCTATAAATTATCATCATTGCCTTCCGGGTATTTTAGTTCTATCTTGATAATAAATCCCAATTATTAATCCTACCATAATTAAATGTAGCCACCACAACCCTAAAAAACCTGGAGTTAATTCTAGTAAAAACATTTTTTTCGTAATTGACATTGCTATGAAGTATGTAAAATACACCAGCGCACCAAGAAAAACTTTGTCATATCTTCCTTTTCTTGGCGATGAATAACTAAGAGGAATCGCTAAAAATCCCAATATTAAAGTCGCAAGCGGGAGCATTAGTCTAGATTGAAGTTCTGCTGTTGATTCTAAATTATTAGACAATAATAATTCAAATGTGCTTTTAGCCTCAAGCTTAGTATTTGTAAAAGCTACTAATTCTTGACCAAGCATAATTCCATGTTCTTGATATTTTGTAGTTCTAGTATTCCCATTAACAGATGATAATACCTCCGTAATAACCCCGTCCTTTAGCATAATAAACCTTCGATCCATCTCGTCTTTAAAATATGAGGCTGATTTTGAATTTTCAACTGTTGTACCCATGGCATCAGACGAGCTAAAGAATATCTCTTTTAGTAGATTATTTTCAGAACTTTCAATAAAAAAAGTAGCTTGTCCATTCTGAGAAGAGGTAAACCTTCCCGGCTTTATTTCTTCAATCCTTTCCTCACTGTTGAGCCTATGTTCTAACTTGTACCTATATTCTGTAGCGGATGGTGTTATATATAAGGAGAATAGTGCAACTATCAAGGATGATGGAAGTACTATCTTATTTATAATTAATGCTATATCTAATATAGATTGCCCCGAAGTTGATATGACTGCCATTTCATTATTATTATAAAACCTGCCTAAGGAAATAATTATCCCAAAAAATAAACTGATGGGTATAATATATATTGAATATTGAGTAATTTTGACAAGAATAACCGGAAATAATAAGTATGTTGGGAATGTCCCAACTGAAGCCTCTTCTATTAGTCTCAACATAGTATTAGATGATAAAATCACCATGAATATTAATAATACAGATAAGGATGATCCTAAGATTTCTTTCAGTAAATATTTTTCAAGAATTTTCATTATGATGATTTATTTTATCAAATTTTAACAAGTTTTTAAAAATAATGTTAATCTAGTACATATTCTCACAAAAAGGTAAAAACATGGACTATAAAAGCTTAATATCAGATAAATTAAAGGGTAATACGGATATATACCTTGTAGGCGTATTTAATGATAAAAAACTATCACATCTGAATAAATCTATAAGTAATGCCACATTAAAGCTTGCTGAAAAGTGTTTTGATAATAACAATTTTACTGGTGATATTGGAGATAATCGTACTTTTGACGATATAGAAAATAAATTTCAGATAATATTTTTTGGCTTAGGTGCCAAAGATAAATATGGACCTATTAATCTAAATAGATCTATAAATCTAATTATAAATAAAATAAAAAAAACAAATACTAAATCAATATCCTTAAATATTGATAACATAATATCTAAAAAGCTTGCCATATCCTTGGAACATATAGTTAGTTCTATTGAAAATGGTCTTTATAAATATTCTTATAAAAAAGAAAAGGTTGCAGTCAAGATAAAAAAATGTAGTTTCGTTTCTAAAAACTTTATCCCATCTAAAATATTTAATTCATTGACATTAACAGGTAAGGCTATTTCAAATGGAATTAAACTAGCTAAAGACTTAGGTAACACTCCGCCAAATATATGCACCCCAACATATTTAAGCGATGAAGCTAGAAAGCTCAAGAAAATTAATAAATTAATCAAAATTACCGTTCTAGATGAAGCTAAGATGAAATCACTTGGTATGGGCTCATTACTATCTGTATCTCAGGGCAGTAAACAACCAGCGAAACTTGTCTCTATAGAATATATGCCATTAAAAAATAAAGCTCCAATAGTATTAGTCGGTAAAGGTATAACTTTTGATACCGGTGGTATTTCCCTAAAACCATCTCCAAACATGGATGAAATGAAATATGATATGTCTGGGGCAGGAAGTGTAATTGGCACAATGAGAGCATGTGCTGAAATGAATGTAAAAACAAATGTTGTTGGAATAATAGCATGTGCTGAAAACATGCCTGGGAGTCAAGCTACAAGACCAGGTGATGTTGTTACAAGCATGTCTGGAATTACAATTGAAATACTGAATACTGATGCTGAAGGACGATTAGTCCTATGTGATGCATTGACATATGCTAGAAAGTTTAAACCTAAATACATGTTGGATATGGCAACACTAACGGGAGCTGTTTTAGCTGGGCTAGGTAAATATCCAAGTGGCTTATTTTCAAATAGTGATAAACTTGCTGAATTGATAAAGAAATCTGCTGATAAAACAGGAGATCGTGTTTGGCAGCTGCCTTTATACGATGATTACTTTGAAGAGTTAAAGACAAACTTTGCTGATATACAAAATATTGGAGGAAGATATGGCGGGGCAATAACTGCGGCAGCTTTCCTAGCAAAGTTTACTGAAGGAATAGAGTGGGCGCATCTAGATATAGCTGGTACAGCTTGGGAAGTTGGTGAGAATAAAGGATCTACTGGAAGACCAGTAAGCCTATTAATTGACTTTATTTTATCAAATCAATAAATTGAAAAAAAGAGCCTATTTTTATATATTGAATGAGCATGACGATATAAATCTATCTGTATGCAAAATTATTAAGAAATATTATAATGATGGATATAGAATTCTCGTGATATCTGATAATGACGAGGTCATAGATGAAATTAATAATCTTCTATGGACATTTGAGCAACTCGCTTTCATACCACATTCGACAAATACTGAATTTGACTCCACTACTCCTATACTTTTATATAAGAATAACTTTAAAAGTGATTCTATAATAAAAAAAGACTATAATGTCGTACTAAATATAGATATGAAATTAGATACTAACGAGAATGAGCATGAAATTATAATAGAGATAGTTGGTCATGATGAAAATAAGAAAAATATATCAAGAGAGAAATATTTATATTATAAAAAAAATAATCTTGATGTAAGGCATGAAAATCTATAGATGGATATAAAATACTCACCAAAAGATCTAGAAGCTTCTATATATAAAAAATGGACGGATAATGATTGCTTTTCTCCTAAAGATTTAAAGTCAAATTACTCTATTGTCCTCCCCCCTCCAAATGTCACGGGTACGTTACACATGGGACATGCATTTCAACATACAATTATAGATATACTAATTAGATATAATAGAATGCTAGGTAAAAGTGTCTTATGGCAGCCAGGTACAGATCATGCCGGTATTGCTACGCAACTAGTGGTAGAAAATAATCTTGCTAGAGAAAATAAAACTAGACATGACATAGGCAGAAAAGCATTAGTTGATGAAATATGGAAATGGAAAGAGAAATCAGGAAATACTATTATTTCGCAAACAAAGAGAATTGGATCTTCAGCTGACTGGAATAGAAATAGGTTTACAATGGATGATGGTTTAAGTGATGCTGTCAAAAAAGTCTTTGTAACACTATATAACGAAGGAGTGATTTATAGAGGAAATAGATTAGTTAATTGGGATATAAAACTTCAAACAGCAATATCAGATCTAGAGGTGACTAATGTTGAAACAGTTGGTCATTTATATCATATAAATTATAAAATTGAAGATAGTAATAAAATGCTTACTGTCGCCACAACAAGACCTGAAACGTTATTTGGAGATACAGCAATTTGTGTTAATCCAAATGATAAGCGATATAAAGAATTTATAGGAAAAAAAGCTAAGCTACCATTAACAGACAGGCTTATTAAAATAATAGCTGACGATTCAATTGATATAAACTTTGGTACAGGTTGCGTAAAGATAACTCCCGCTCACGATTTTAATGACTATAAACTAGGAAAAAAACATAACTTAGATTTTATTAATATATTGAATAAGGATGGTACTTTCAATAATAATGTTGAAAATAAATTTAAAGGCATAGGCATACATAAATCAAGAGAATTAATATTAACTGAGTTAAAAAATATAGGGTTGCTAGATAAAATTGAAAGCTACAAAACTACTGTACCTATGGGAGAACGATCTGGCGAGATAATAGAGCCACTACTTACAGATCAATGGTTTATGAAAATGGAAGATCTTGCTAAACCAGCGATAGATGCTGTAAAAAATTCAAACATAAAATTTGTTCCTAAGAATTGGGAAAAAATATATTTTAACTGGTTAGATAATATAGAAGACTGGTGCATTAGCAGACAAATATGGTGGGGTCATAGAATACCAGCATGGTTTGATGAAGATAATAATATATATGTTGGCAATAATGAGGCTGAAGTAAGAGAAAAACATAAACTAAATATGGATGTTAAATTAGTTCAAGATAATGATGTTTTAGATACCTGGTTTTCATCTGCACTATGGCCATTTACAACACTAGGTTGGCCGGAAAAAACCAAAGAGTTAGACAAATATTACCCTACCAGTGTATTGGTAACTGGATTTGATATTATATTCTTTTGGGTGGCAAGAATGGTTATGATGGGCATTAAGTTTTTAGATACAGTTCCATTTAAAACAATATATATACATGGCTTAGTAAGAGACTCAGAAGGCAAGAAAATGTCGAAATCAGTTGGTAATGTAATAGATCCAATAGATATTATTGATGGCATAGAATTAGATAGCTTAACTGAAAAAAGAACCTCTAGTTTGGTTCAACCTAAGCTTAAGAATAAGATTATTAAAAAAACTAAAGATGAATTCCCTGATGGCATAAAACCATATGGGGCAGATGCTCTTAGATTTTGTTTTTGCGCCTTAGGGTCAACCGGAAGAGATATAAGCTTCGACTTAAAAAGGATTGAAGGATATAGAAACTTTTGCAACAAACTCTGGAATGCATCTAGATTTGTTTACATGACCACAGAAGATTATAAATATGAGGATAGGCTAAAATTTGATGATCTGACAAACTATGAGAAATTCATAATTGTAAAATTAGATGATCTAGTAATAGAATATAAAAAACATTGTACATCATATAGATTTGATCTTATGGCAAATTCATTATATAGCTTTATATGGAATGAGTATTGTGATTGGTTTGTTGAAATTTCTAAAGTCGAAATTGATAATGGAAATGAATATACAAAGAATGTATTAATTTATACACTTCAAATAATCTTAAAGCTTTGTCATCCTATAATCCCTTATATTACAGAAGAAATATGGAATGAGATGAATTCCCTAGGTTATACAAATGATCAAATATTGATGAATGCTAAATTTCCATCGCAACAAAAGATTTTTAAAGATAAAGCTATAGATGCTGAAGTTTCTTTACTAAAAGAGTTTATAAATAAAATAAGAAAAACTCGTAGTGATTTAAATATACATCCTAAGATTAAAATAGACATATATTGTTTTTCTAAAGATGTTTTGATTAAAAGTTTTTTAGATAATAATAATTCCATTATTTGCAGTCTTCTTAAGGTTCAAAACATATTTATAAATAGAGATTCTTTTAATATTAGTGAATGCATAACAGTTTCTTTACAGAACCTTAAAGTTTATATACCTATTAAAAATAAAATTGATATGGAAAAAGAAAAAGAACGTCTTTTAAAAAGCTTACTTAATTTAGAATTGAATTTATCGAAAATTGAGACTAAATTAAATAATAAGAACTTTATTGAAAAAGCTCCTTCTGAGATTATTCAAAGCAACTTCAACAAACAAAAGTTCTTTGAAAAAGAGATAGCGTCCGTAAAAGATTTGCTTGAATGCCTATCTAATTAATCCATATAATCTTTCTAAAGTAAACCTGAATGTACTTAAATCCGGTGATATTACAGCTTTAACATCATCAGCAATTTGCCTATAATTCGAAGCTTGACTGCCGATTAACACTATATTATCTTTATTTTCCGCCTCTTCTTTAAGTATTTTAATCTCATATGATTTTCTAGCTATATCTCTCGGGTTATTTAAAGCTATCACCATTGTCCTAGCAGAGATTTTTTTAGCCATAAATGTTAACTCATCATGAGGTATATTATTTCCCACATATGTAACGTCCCACCCTATATTTTGAGCAACGATAATATGCATTAGTGTATCTAAGTTTTCATATTCAGATGTGAGAGAGCCTATAATTATTCTTGGTCCTTCTTCTTTGGCAGACCTAAATTTAGTATATAAATTAGATAAACAGTTTCTTATTGAAATCTTTGAAAACTTTTCCTGTACATATCTAAGTGATCCTCGGCTACATTCATCATTTATATATGTATGTAGTGGTTTTAAGAATTCCATTAAAAAATCTGTTGTGCTTAACATCGCTACTGCATTAGACAACGCAACATCTAATCTGTTTGAATCCATTGAATCAATCGCTGATGCCGCTTCATCAAATAATTCCATGACAGTTCCAGTGCTTGGTCTCTGATAGGACCTTGTTGTATTTGACTCATCACCCATAACAAGTTCAAATAAATCATCATATGATAACTTTGCTATATCTCCAATTCTTCTTCCAGCATTGATAGCTCTCTTGAGTAACGTTAATTTCTCTATATCATCATCTGTGTATAATCTGCGGTTTGTTTCTGTTCTCTGTGATATTACCGCATTATATCTTCTCTCCCAGGCTCTTATAACGTCAGAACTAATCCCTGTTCTTCTTCCAACTACTTGTATTAAATGTCGTGGTTTCTTAGATAATTCTCCTTTCACCTGTACAAATATCCTCCAATTAATTTAACGTAACTTTACCTGTCCCCTATTCTTATGTTTTTCATGCTTTTTGTCAATCTTTTGTTAGGATATTAACGAACAAGTATATAAATATCATCTTATCACTGTATTTTGTTCATATTGTTAGTTGACAAAGGCTATTTGTTATATTATTGTTATATACAAGATATAGACAACTGTCATATCTCCACCCCTTTATACTAAAGGCCGAATTCTACCCCCTTTCGGCCTTTTTTTTATACAGATTTCTTGTAACCATTGGGCCTCCATGAAGGCGAGATAACATCTGGTGAATCAAGTTTTTTTAATAAACGTGCCGGCTGTAATACTAAAGATCCAAACTTCTCATTGATCTCATCTATAGTAAAATCTAGACATAATTTATCAGGCATGCCTTTTAAGAATAAGTCATTTTGTATACCTATAGGTCTAGGATTTGTGGCTGTGATTTGTACTTGATATATACCATCTTTGATTAAGTTGTTATTAATCAATTTAAGGCAGAGTTCAAAAATATCACCACCATGATTTGTATAATTAACTATTTTATATTTTTTGCTTACCCAATCATTTTTTTTACGGATACCAATTAAAAATATATTACTCTCATAACCATTCTGCCTCATCCTTCTTGCAACTTTTTCACTCATAAGGTGTAATATTTTTTTTATATCATATTCATTTTTTAAATTTGGAGATGTTATTTTCCCATGACTAAGTGATTTAGGTGTATTAACATGTAACTTTAATTCTTCAATATCCTTTCCTTGAGCCATCAACCATATTTTTCTTCCTATATTGCCAAATTTATCTCCTAATATGCTTATTGGAATATTCTTCATATCACCACATATAAAAACACCATGATAATTTAAAAAAGACTGCATACCATTGGATACTCCGCATAAATCTTTAACTGAATACTTAGATAATATGCCTTCTGAATCATTAGGATCCATTACTGTAATCCCATCTGGTTTTTTCATTTTAGCCGCGAATTTTGCATTTGATTTATTTGTAGATATACCGATTGAACATGGTAAGTTCAGTGATCTAAATAATCGATCTTTAACAAGATAAGCTGCATCTAATGGAGAAGAATATATTTTTTTACATCTAGTCAGATCTAAAAAAGCTTCATCAATTGAAAATATCTCAATATCTGGAGATATATCATATAATATTTTCATTATCTTTGACGATACTTTTGTATATTTTTGAGGATCAGAAACACATCTAAGTAACCCTGGACACTTATTTTTAGCGTCAGTAAATCTCATTCCAGTCTTGATGCCAAATGCCCTTGCTTCATATGAACATGTAATAATGCATGATCCTTTAGCTCCATTTGTAATTGCAATAGGTTGTCCCTGAAAACATGGCTTATCTCTTTGTTCAATAGATGCAAAGAAAGCATTCATATCAACATGCATTATTATTTTAGACCAGTTAGAAAATTTTGACCGTATCACTAATAGACTCTTATCTGCCCTATAACGATTCCCTGGATTGATATTCTCCCAACATCATACTTGGTTGAAGATAATTTCTTATTTGCAGGGATTAGCTCTACATAGTTTTTATTTAATTGTTT
>JABHRC010000016.1 GCA_018670435.1 Gammaproteobacteria bacterium | reverse complement strand
CGGTTTGATTCTAGATTCTAAGATCTAAAAAGATACATGTACAATTAATTCCTAAATTTTCTTCAGAGCAAAAAAAAGCGAGCATCGCTTTTAACGCTCACTGAGAGTGATTATATATCATAGATAGGGAATTAGAAGCTTTATTTGCAATGATTTCAATATTTTGTGGAGCTAGTCGGGATCGAACCGACGACCCCCTGCTTGCAAAGCAGGTGCTCTCCCATCTGAGCTATAGCCCCGTATAAAATACGATGTTGGAAGTGTATTATTCTTAAAGAAAATATTCAACAAACATTACTGATTTCTTTAGATTTTACTTGTTGCCAAGATAAGTAAAACTATTTCAAATTAGTTTGGCATGAATCATGCATTGACTATGTTATTAAGGGTAACTCCTCTTATATATAATGGTGGCCAGGTATGATTAATCTCCTTTATGTGCAATCAATCTTCTCCTCGGAAGATCCTGGTTCACCTAATAAAATCTAATTATCCTCATGATATGTTCCGGTTTTCATATATAAAAATTACTTATTTTTATAATAATACTTGTTATAAAGATTAATTATGATAATTATAAAAATATAGACAATTTTCTATTAATTAGGAGAAATTAATGAATAGAATAAAAGTTGCCAATAAAAGTATTGATATTAATGAACAAGGTTATCTAGTAAATCTTAATGACTGGTCAGAAGCATATGTAAAAAAGATGGCCAAACAAGATGACATAAAACTATATAATGATCATTGGGAAATTATTTTCTATTTTCGTGAGTATTATCATCAAAATTTAGTTTCACCTACGATGCATCATATGATCATTGATCTGATGTCTAAGAATATTAAATTTCATGATAAAAAAAAATATGAATCCCATGTATATTCTCTATTTCCATCTGATCCTATTAGAGAAATTTGTAAACTCGCTGGCTTACCAATGCCGCAAGCAGATAGCTAAACTACTTCTTTATAGCTCTTGTCATTAAATAGCTTTGGATTACAGTATTGTTTTGAAAATACTCAGATAATAAATCTTCCATGGCATTTCTAAACTCAGCGAGCTTTTTTGGCTTAGGTTGTAATAATTTTACAGTAGCGCCTATTGGCCCGATATATGCTTCAAGAGCAACCCTCATATGAGATGGACTAAGTGTTGGGTTTCCATATTCTGCTCTATGAAAAGTTATATCTCTGACACTTTCACTGAGACGTTTTTTTATAATCTCAACTTCGCCCCACATTACAGGAGGACTTACATTTTTTGGTGCTGGTGGACCATATTTTCCTGTGAGAACAAACAGTCTTCCAGTTAATAATTCCGGAGGCCATGTAGAAAAAGCAATAACTCCCCCAGGTTTTAAAACTCTAAGCATTTCGCTTGTAGCGACTTCAGGGCGTGGTGCAAACATATGACCAAACTGACTAAGAACAAAGTCAAACTCATTATCTTTATATGGTAAATCTTCAACATCAGCAACCTGAAAGTCTATATCTAGATCAGAGATTTGAGCATTTTCTTTGGCCCTAGTTATAAGCTCAGGAGTTAAATCAGATCCGCTAACTTTGGCACCAGTATGAGCAGCTGTTAAAGCTACTACCCCTGTGCCACAACCTACATCAAGCAATCTATCGCCACTATGGACACCGGAAAATTTTATGAGTTCAGGTGCCGCTAAAGCTGTAACTGTTTCAAATGCTGAGAAAGTACTCCACATTTTTTTCGCCTTATCCTTGATCAATGAAATATCAGACATAACTACCCTGTTGGCTTTTTTAATAAATATATAGTGACAATAATAAAATGAATTGAAAGATTATATATTTTCTTATCCTTAGTATGACTGATTAATCTATTTAATGAAATAATCCAATCTTATAAAAACAGCTATTTACCTAGGTTTAAGATACATTCGGTATAATGAATAAAGAAATACAATAAGTCCTAAAGATACTAAATTGAAATTATTATAAAATTGGCCTGCAAGACCTAAGATCATACCTGTAAGAATTAATATCAAATTATAATCGGATACTTTCATATGTTTTTAAATTCAATAATGTTTTATAAATACATTATGACATAAGTTTTTATATAATTTGAAATGATATGAGTATTTTTGCAAGTGAATGTATTATTTAGTGTAGAGCTAAGAAATGTAAGTTAAATCTTAACTCTACGGGCAAAGTATACATTTTTGTTCATATATGTATACACATTTATATTTTTTGTCGCATCACTTTGAATAAAAATCTTGATATTTAATGAGAAATATAACATTCTGACATCAATTAAAACTACAAGTTCAAAAATGAGATCTAATAACCATATAATAACAATGAGATCTATCAGCTATCTTTACCTCAGTCAGGTCTACGTAATTCTGTGTGATCAAAATCTTTATTTATCTAGCAGAAGGTTAAGAAGATTAGCTTATTTAGATGTGTACTTGCAAAGTTACAAACAATTCAATTTATATAACGAATATAAAAAACTTGTTAACAAAGATGCATCAAATAACCAAAATCTAGTTCTAACAATTGTCATTGCAATTATATCTTCTCTTCTTATCTTGATATATAAGATAAACTTTTCTTAATCTAGATTATCCTTTAAGAGCTTAAAGAATATAATTAAATATTATGAGATATAGCATACTAGCAAAGGATAAAAATCATAATCCAAGTGAGCATATTGTTGACGGAACAGTTATATTTACACTTATAACTGGTTTAATATTTTTATATTTTGGGATGAGATTTAAAAAAATATGGATACAGTTTTGGGGCACTCTAACAATACTTGCATGCCTAATATATTTTACTTATTCATGAATATATTAAATTAACATACTGATCTGTATACACTGGATATGCCATGCTAATCATGTATACTCTCAAGCTGTAGAGTCATAACACCGTTGCAGTGTGTGGCTCTGCTTCATCAGAGCTTAATATCTAACATAGACAAAAATTAAAAATTCTTATAAAATCTCAATATGGATAAATTAAAAGAGCTGAGCGAGAATGGGTTTTATATTGCAAAGTCAATTACACCTATATCAATGCATAAAGAAATTTTCCTAACTTTTTATGATGTTTTGATTTCTATGATTAGTAGACATAAAATTAGGACAGATTTTCAAATTAAAAATATTGAAGACTTGAATTACCCTGATGATATAAAAGAATTAGATAAACTAGTATTTGCTGTATCTGATTTTAATCGTGAACTCATGGGTGAATTATATGATACCGTGGCTTATTGTTCTGCCTTTTTTAAACTAATTGGAAATCCAGAAATTGAGAAAACAGCTAGAGAGCTAATGTCTCTAAAGTCATATAGTACAATGTATAGCGTCACTCATAGAATAAGAATGGATGAACCAAAAGATGAAATGAGGAGAGCTGCTTGGCATCAAGAAATCTTTCATTCTTATCCAGACACTCGTTTTTTACAAACATGGGGCCCCGTAATAAGAAATTCAACAGTTTCAAATGGTACGATTGAAGTTTGCAAGAAATCGCATCAACATGGAGTCGTTGATCAAGATTGGGAAGAATTTAAAGGTGGCGGTTACGCTCAAAGAATTATCGTTAAAGATGAAATTGTAAAAAAACATGAAATACTCCAATTAGAAATGAATATTGGAGATGTTATGTTCTTTGACCGTCATTTAATTCATCGTTCAGGCTATAACTCTTCTAATGAAATAAGATATTCACAAGTAGGCTTGTGGAATGATTGTTCATACAAAGGTTTTAGAACTCCTAAACCAGCATTTGAATCGAGGACTTTTAGTCCTAGAGATAATTATGATATGCAAATGAAAAAGATAAGAAGTCAGTGATTCAATAGATTAATCTTTCCCATATGAGAGGAAGTGGCTTAGCTTAGAACGCGGTGTTATAAAATCAACTGCAGCATAATAAAAATCATTATCATCACTCTTGCCAAATCTTTTTTGAAAACTGTCAATTTGAGCTAGCCTATCAGAGTCCATTAAAAAGTTTATGCTTTTTGGTTCTAGCATTTTCAAATCCTGCAATGGTATTTTGAACTTGGTCTTTCTCCACTCGATTATATCGTATGAAAAATTCATTGGCTCTTTATCAGTAACACTCTTCAAATCAATTCTTTCGTTATGAGCAAGGTCTATTAGAGAATTTGCTAATTTAATATCTTGATTCGTTAAGATATCGGCAGATATTTTTTCCAAATGATGCATAAATACATCTTTGACCCAGCTATCTTCCTGGTAGATTAGTCTGGCCCCCATATTAACGTTTATGCGCGAAGGGTCTCCAACATCATTATTGTTTTTATGATATATATTATTTGCCTTTTTGATAACATCGCTAGGCTTATCATGTAGCTCTCCCTCTATTGTGGCTTTCAAGTCATCCAGAAATTTTATATACCCTTCTGGCCAACTTTCACTTCTATCAGGTTTAATAAAGTTTAAGAAGAATTCAGATAATTTCACACCAGACCTTCTAATAAAATGAAAAAACCATCGTTGGAAATTTAATGAGAAAACTGTATAGTACATGAAATTTAAATTTCTAATCTCTAAAAAATCCTCATAACTAAAAGAATTACAAGAAGTAACAACTTCTTCGTATTCTCCTAAAAAAGTATTTTCATGGGAACCATAATTTGTACCGAGCTGCCTATACTTTGTTTTTATTCCAAATTTATTTCTAGCGTCAGGACGATTTAACTCAATTCCATCCATTAAAAATAAATTATGGCACCAAACTTGATCAAAACCTCTTTCAACTGAGCGGTCTAGGAGATTTACAAAACTATCTTTAGTATCATGTGGCATACCAAAAATAAGCTCAGTAGATGTTGATATATTAAGAGTACTAGCCCATTTGATAGCATCATCAATCTCTTCATCCGTAACATTTCTTCTATTAATTGCTTTTAATGTTTCAGGATTTTCTGTTTGCAAAGAAAGTACCAGACCTCCCTGATTTATGTCACCTAATATTTCAATTACTTTTCTAGATGTTTCCTTAAAACGTTTATCATTGTAAAAAAATACTTTTTTTGGAAAACCATAATCAACATTGCATTTCTTTATAAGATCAGCTATCTCAACATCTCTTTTTAAAATTCCAAAATTTTCATCTGCTATGAACATAGTGTGATGAGGGCGATCCGCATATTTTTTAGAAACATATTTAAGTTCTTCGGCAACTTGTTCTATAGGATAACCCCTAAGCTTACCTCGTAGTTTGCCTGATACACAAAATGCACATGTATAAGGACAGAAACGAGATGTCTGTACTAATGGCTGGTAATCCGAATCCATGAACTCATCCATTAGCCCTGATAAGTAAGGTGAGCCGACTGTTGATAAGTCAATGTTGGTCCCTACTGCTAATCCTTGTATAACTTCTCCATTACTTAAAAAATGAACTCCGTCTATTGGAGCTTTGAACAAGCTCTCTCTACTATCAAATAATTTTTCAATTATATTTTTAAACCCAATCTCTCCTTCATTTATTATTACGGCATCGGCTTGAGGAAATTCTTTAGATAAAAATTTATGCTGCTCATTAATATCATTATCGATACTTGGGCCTCCTAAGACAATTAAAACCTCTTTCCCATACATTTCACGTATACGATTAACCACATACTTATTAAGTGCCATATTCCAATAATAAACTGACAAGCCAATAACGTTCGGGGCTTTTTCTGAAGCAGTCTTTAAAAATTTATCTATATTTTTATAAATAGAGACTTCGACATCTTCTCCAAACTGTTCTTTGGTATATTGAGCGATGATTCCAATTCCAAGAGGAGTATATCTTTCATGCAACGTATGACGATTATAATAACAAAAGTCACCAAACATGATATTTAGATTACGATTACCTATTCCTTTCAGTATAAATTCAGGTTTCATAATATGATTTTATAACATTAGAATAAAAATAAAAACTCAATAATATGGTAAAAATATGAAATTATTCATAATATTGTCAAACATGTGCGAAATACAACGGATCGAATAAACTTGTATATTAATTTTTTTCTTTAAGCACGATGTTTTTTAGGTAATATAACTATTTTGTTTTGAACGAGTCAGTCTCTAAAATTATCAAACTGTAATGGAACATCATATTTTTTGTCTTTCATGAGTTGAATAGTTTGTTGTAATTCATCTCTTTTTTTACCAGTTATCCTTACACTGTCACCTTGAATTGCAGCTTGAACTTTGATCTTAGATTGTTTAATAAAAGTTGTGATATTTTTTGCTAACTCCCTATCTATTCCCTCTTGAAGATCAATGGTTTGTCGTGCAGTATTGTTTGCAACCTCGACTTTACCGGGCTTTAGGATTCTTATATCCATTTTTCTTTTAGTAATAGCCTCTTGTAATACAGATGACATTTGCTTGATATGAAAGTCTTCCTTTGCAGTTAGAAGAATTGAATTATCATTCAACTTAAATTCTGCATCAGCATCTTTAAAATCAAATCTATTTTTTAATACTCTATTTGCCTGATCAACAACATTGGTTAATTCATGTTTATCAATTTCAGATTTAATATCAAATGATGGCATAGGTTTATTATACCAATACTATGCTCATATCTAACATTTTTTTTGGGGAATTAAAGTGGTAATTAGTTCAACACAAATAAAAATGCCATGTTACAATGGGACAGAGTTATTAGTTTAATGATTCACTTCCAAACCAAAAAAACAAATTAAAGCCAAACATCTAACGAATATCTTATTAGGTATTATAATCATCAATGACATTTCTACAGCCACAGCAGACACCTCAACCCTATTCCAACACCGAGAGGATATATAGTTTAGCTTGCACACTTTTTGAGAGTTATAAGTTTGATGTTTTACTACATACTTTATTTTTTGTATTCGTGATAAATTTATTTAAATAAAATAGTAAAAGCTACCCCAAAGAAGAATACTATCGACAAAGAAAGAAGAACAGGCATATTTTTCATTGGACCTAATCTCCAGAAATCCATTTCTTTATGTATAGACAACTTACCTTTTATGTAAGCAATACTCCATGTTCCCTTCTTTTCGCTCATATTTTTATTATGATAGTTTTATGGTGTAGTTAGTTTATTCATTCAAACATGTATTCTTATGTTTCAACATCATTCTAAAAATATCAAAACACATTATTGAGACATGGAATGATTGAGAGTCAAGGATTGTTATGTTTAATG
>JABHRC010000019.1 GCA_018670435.1 Gammaproteobacteria bacterium | reverse complement strand
CTTCTTTTTAGCTACTTTCTTCTTAGCCTTTTTCTTAGTTACTTTCTTCTTAGCCTTTTTCTTAGTTACTTTTTTCTTAGCTACTTTCTTCTTAGCTTTCTTTTTAGCAGCTTTTTTACGTGTTGTCGTTACTTTCTTTTTAGCAACTTTTTTCTTAGATGCTTTCTTTTTGGTTACTTTAGTTTTTCTCTTAGCAACCTTTGCTTTTTTCTTTGCTACCATGACTGTTTCCTCCGCAGTGTTGGTGGTTATTTTTAGTTTATTTACATAAAAATCATATTACAAGTTTTATTTTCAATGTTTTTAATAATAATTTGTTTTTTTTATAACTATTTATCTTTTTTTTAATTATTTTTTGGTTTCTTATTCAAATAATTATTATTTTACCTCTAAATTATTTTTCTAGAGATAAAATATACTCCCAATCTTTTTTTTCTACTTCTGTTATTGATAAGCGATTGCCTTTTTGAACCACTTTCATATTGGATAGCTTTTTTTCACTTTTTAGTTCTTTTAGTGTTATAGGATTTTTGAGTTTTCTTTTATATTTAACATCAACCATCAACCATGTTGGCTTTTTTTTATCACTTTTAATGTCATAATATTTTGCCTTCTTATCAAAAGCTGTGTGGTCTGGATAGGCTTTTGAATTAATAGTCATGAGACCATATATTCCTGGAATATCACAATTAGAATGATAATAAAAGGCAATATCTCCTATGCTCATATCATCTCTAATCATATTCCTAACTTGATAATTTCTTATACCATCCCAAGGTTCAGTTTTATCTTTTTTTAAGTCATCAATACTATAATCATCAGGTTCATTTTTCATGAGCCAATATTTCATTTATCTTGTCCATATTCTCTCAATGAATCAGACATAATTGTAATTTCATCGCATGCTTGAGAGTATTCTTTTACTTGCTCTTCTTGATCTAGATATTTGCTGACTATATTCAATGCTGACATAACAGCTATTTTTTCTTTAGCCATCCCGGGCGATAATGTTTTTACTTCACCCATTCTTATATCTAAGTACATTGCAGATTTCTGAAGTAGCTCTACCTGGTCTGCTTCACACTTAATTTTGTATTCTTGATCTTGAATTATTACTGTTATTTGCTCTTGTTCCATAATTATCCAATATTTCTAATTCTTTCTAATATAGCTTCAATTTCTTCTTTTGCTAACTCATTTTTTTTTATTAATTCGGATTTCTCTGTTACAAGAATAGTTTGTTGCTTTTGCAAGAGTGTATTCTCAATCTTGATTTTTTGCATTTTCTCTTTTACAACACCAATCGATAATTTAAGACTTTCTAGTTGTTCACTTATTCTGGACATAATGTTATTTTAAAATCATTTATTTACAGACATATATTATAATGTTTCTATAATGATTATTCTAGCTAACTAATGAGAAAGAAACTATGGATTTATTACAAATTAAGTTAAATACATTTATATCAAGAATTGATAGCCCCTTCTCTATTAATGAAGTTTGTGGCTACCTAACAGGTTTTGCTGTCAGTAATAAACCTATAGATAGTTATTACCCTGCACTTGAGATGTTTTTTTCTGATGTATCAAAACCTGAAAAAAATCAGCCAGACTATAAAATAGTGACGGATAACATAGTGTTCATCAAACAGTCTGTTGATAATGGACTACCTATTTTTCCGTTCAATGATGAGGATGACTTTCAATTTAAACTTATGGCCCTAGGTGAATGGTCTAAAAGTTTCATACTTAGCATTAACTTCCTCATTCAAAAGAAGCTATTAAAAAATACCTTGGATTATCAAGAAATTTTGCATGATTTAACTGAAATTAGCAAAGTTGGTCATAATTATGATATTAATGATACAGATGATATTGATAAATATTATCAAGAAATTAGTGCTTATGTTTTGTCTGCTGTAAGTCATATATATTCTGTATCTAAGGAGGGTAGTAGTCAAAATGATCAATAAAACTATGTTTAAAAAGAGGATAAAGAAACTTTTTAGGCTAATGAATGATAATTCTATAGCTATAATTGAGTCTGCTCCTAAAAAAATTAGAAACAATGACTCTACATATAGATATAGACAATCTAGTAATTTTTATTATTTAACAGGGTATGATAATCCGTCAGCAATACTCGTAATATTAAAGAAAAAGAAGAAGTTGACTACACATTTTTTCACAAAAAAACCCAATAAACATGATGAGGTATGGACTGGTTCTTTGCCTAGCTCAGTCAAAATTAAAAATCTTCATGGATTTGATAAATGTGATTACCAAGAGGATTTTGAAAAATATCTTATCTCTTATCTTGAAAATATAAAATCTGTCTATCATAGTTGGGATCATGATAATGTAAGTAAATTAATTTTTAATAAATGCCTCGACAAACTCGAGCAAAGATATAGATCAGGTATTGAACTTCCATCAGAGTTCTTTTCATTAAAAAAAATACTACATAAGCTAAGACTAATAAAGGACAAGCATGAGATAGAGCTTATTCGTGCGGCAGGCAAGATATCTTCTGAGGCTCATATCGCAATGATTAAAAAATGTAAACCAGGGTTGACAGAAAAAGAGTTGGAAGCATTACTTATTTATAATTTTAATGTTAACAATGCATTAGAAGCTTACACATCTATTGTTGCTTCTGGTAAAAATGCATGCGTACTTCATTATATAGAAAATTCGTCTACCCTCCAAAATGGTGACCTTTTACTAACTGATGCTGCTTGTGAGTATAAAAATTATGCATCTGATATAACTAGAACTATTCCAATTAATGGTAGATATAACAGATATCAAAAACTTTTATACAACATTGTGCTTAAAGCTCAGGAAAAAGCAATAGAGGCATGCGTGATAGGTAATACTCTACAGAATATACACTTAATCGCCGTTAAGATTATTTGTAAAGGACTCATTGAGCTTGGTTTGATTAACAAGAGCTATAAGCAAGCAATGGATGAAGAGCTATATAAGAAGTTTTACATGCATAATACTGGGCATTGGCTAGGACTAGATGTACATGACCCATCAGAATATAAAGAAGATAATGAGCCAGTTAAACTTAAGGCTGGAATGATTTTTACTGTAGAACCAGGACTATATATAAGAGCACACAAATCTGTGAGCAAGAAATTTCATAACATCGGAATAAGAATTGAAGATGATATATTAATAACAAAGAAAGGACCTGAGATCTTGACATCAAATGTACCAAAATCTATCAAGGCAATAGAAAAACTAATGGTTGGCAGCAATAGTGAGTAATCAAAAATTTGATTTTTCTATAAGCGGGGCAGGGCTTGTTGGATGTCTGGTTGCAAGCCAGCTTTCCAAGGCAGGTTTAAAATGCTGTTTAATTGAAAAAAATACGATCCGAGATATCCCGTCTTTCAATAATTATTCTCCATTATCACTAAATTACAGATCATGCTTAATTCTTAAAAAATTTGGTATATGGGAGAATATACTACCTCATTTATATCCAATTAAAAATTTAAAAATTAAAAGCTACCATAGTTTAAATAGATTAGAGTTCAATGCTCAAGATATTAATTTAAATGAACTAGGGTATGTTATTGATCGAAGAAACCTACTCCAAGAGTTTCTAAATTATATTAAATCTTTGCCAAATATAAAGATATTTGACCAAGAGTCTATTAATAGTTTTCAAGAGAATGCTGAAAAAAAAGATCATAAGTTATATGCAAAACTTTCTTCTGGCCTTTCAATTGAGTCTAAATATTTAATAGTTTCAGATGGAGTGGAGTCAAAAATTAAACACAAATTAAACATAAAGTCATTAGAAATTAATTATTCTCAAGTATCTTTTGTATTTAATTCCAATGGATTATTTGAGAAAAATAATGCTATTCAAATATTTAATAAGTTTGGTATTTTTGCCGCTATTCCTTATGGAGATAAAAAGATAAATTTGATTCTTACCATAAATAAAAAAGACATACCTTTATTTTTTAATAATAAGAATGAGATTAATGATATTATGCTCAAAAATATTTTTAATGATCATATTAAAGAGCTCTCTGATTTAAATTTTGTGAGTCAGTATGATCTAGTTACATCTAGGTCAAAAGATGTTTCGGCTGGAAAAATAATTTTCTTGGGTAATTCATCACAGCTCTTGCATCCTGTGGGTGCACAAGGTTTTAACTTAGCTATTAGAAATATTGATTCTCTAATGAACTTTATAGACAAAGGAAAATTAGATATTACAAGCTTAACCAATGAAATCAATAGTTTGCGCGAGTCTGTTTTTAATAATATTGATTTAGCTACTAATATTTTAGGTGGAGACAAATTACCATCTAAAGTGATGAGTTTTTTTATAATTAATTTACTTAAATCTTCAAAATCAATGAAGAATACATTTTTAAAAAATATACTGGGGATAAATAAGTTCTCTTACCTTAATATTGGTACTGACATATGAAAAATATCTTAATTGTCGGTGATGGAATTATTGGAATGCTTTCTGCTATTGCTCTGTCTTCTATATATAAAAATGTTTACATAGTTAGAAGAACTAAAAGACAAAAATATCAAAACAAAGTTGAAAGATTTTTTTCTATTAATCTTTTAACAAAATACTATTTTATGAAAAATAATATTTGGAAAGATATTGTTGCCAGCAAAACAAAGCCTTATAATAAAATTATTACTTGGGATGATAAAATAGAAGATGACCTTATATTTGAATCATCCTCCATTTCATATGACAGTTTAGGCTATATTGTTAAAGAAAAATCAATTATAAATAGCTTATTAAACAAACTATCAAAAATAAAAAATATTATAAGCATTGATGACATAAGTATTGAAAGTATTAATGATAATGCAAATACTTCCAGAGTAATTTTTCATAATAATAAACCTATTGACCTAGATCTTATTCTCAAATCAGATAAAAGCATGGATAGTTTATTTCGCTCTAGCGAATTCAAATCTAATATAGTTGACTATAACCAACATGCATTTGTACTAGATTTGTTTTTACAGGAAAACTCGACACAAAATATTGCTTATCAAAAATTTATAGAAGGACAGATTCTGGGATTATTACCAATTTCTAAAAATCAATACAATCTTATCTGGTCAGTAAACAATAATATTTTAGATGATATTAAAAATTATACAGATGTAAAAATTCTGTCTGTTCTTAACAGTCACTTATGTGAAAAAATAGGTAATATAAAAAGTATTTCTAATCGTATTGTTTTTCCTCTAATTGGTTTTCATACTAGATCATATGTTATTAATAAAACTTTGGTCATCGGCGGCGCTGCTCATTCTGTCCACCCTATGGCTGGTCTTGGGTTAAATATGGGAATACAAGATATTTTTTTATTAGAAAATCTATTTTTACAAAATCATATGGATGACTATAATACCTCGCAGATATTGGAAAAATTTAACAAACTCTGTATGAGCGAGAATACCAAAACTTATAATGCAATTAATTTTCTTAAAAGATTCTATACTGATAAATTAATTCCAGATTTCTTTAGGTCACAATCTTTGAAAATATTTAGCAAAAATAATTGTTTAAAGAATAAAGTTATTGAGTCTGCAACTGGAATAGATGTTATGAAAAGAACATTAGTAAGCAAGTATTGTTATCCCGACTAGGAATAATGAAATGCAAAATATTTTCTTTAGTAAGAGTGCATCCGTTTTATATGTTATACCCGCTCCTATATAAGAAAATAAGAGTGTAGTGCAAGAAACAATACAGAAAGCATAAAGATCGATAAAATCAAAAATTGTTCTTTCAAAAATCCCAAAAACTGTATTTAGAAAGAATGTTACTAAGATTCCTAGTAGAGCTATCGGTACACCGCAAGCAGCTGCTGTTGCTATACTTTTCTTCATTGATTCGCCATAAAATTTGAAATATGGTGTTGTTATTGTACCCCCACCAATTCCTAACATAGTACTTATAGTGCCTGTAAATAAAGAAAAAGTATTTATGTAGCGATGACTTTTACTTTTGTTGATATATATCTTATCTTCTCCATAAAAAAGGTATGAAGAAATCATTAATAGTAGCACTCCGTAATAAATCTTTATCACATCGCTAGTTAATGCCGTTATTAAGATAACGCCTAAAATAGAACCTAATATTAGACCGGGTAGCATTTTCTCAAATAACAACCAATTAATTAATTTATTTTTATTATGCTTAACTGCTGCTGAAAAGCTAGAAATTATAACACACGCGAGAGAAGTGCTGACCGCACTTTGCATTAGATATCCTGAATGTAGATCATTTGAATTAAATATGAAGAATAAAAAAGGCACAAAGATAATGCCTCCTCCTAGCCCCAAAAGACCACCAAGAAAACCACCGATTGCACCCGTGATCAGATATAATCCATATATGCTCATTACCATAGCTCCCTAAAAGTCACATATTATAGTTTAAAACATCTACAATTGTGGCATACTATATAAAATTAAATTTATAAGTTAATTCATTTTAAATACTAAAAAAGGAAAAAGCACATGTCAGGAAATCATCATTTATACGTGCCAGGACCATCTAATGTCCCGGCAGCAGTTCAACAAGCAATTCATTGTCCTATGGAAGATCATAGGAATCCAACGATACCAGGTTTAATTACACCATTAATAGAAGACCTTAAAAAGATTGTTCTGACAGAAAAAGGAAAAGTTGTTTTTTTCCCATCTTCAGGAACAGGATGTTGGGAAGCTGCTTTACAGAGTACTCTTAATATTGGTGATACAGTATTGGGTGCCAGTTTTGGTCAATTCAGTATGCTATGGTTAGATATGTGTACAAGATTGCAATTCAAAGCAATTACCATGGATGAAGAATGGGGAACAGGAGCTAATCCTGAAAGTTACCATAGAGAATTATCAAAGGATAAAGATCATAAAATAAAAGCTGTTCTAGTTTGTCAAAATGAAACTGCTACAGGTGTCAGAAGTGATGTTCTTGCTATAAGGAAAGTACTTGATGATTTAAACCATCCTGCATTACTTATGGTTGATGGTGTAAGTTCAGTTGGTAGTTATGAGTTTAGAATGGATGATTGGGGAGTTGACTGTGTAGTAAGTGGATCTCAGAAAGGTTTAATGCTGCCGGCAGGTCTTGGTATCCTTGGTGTTAGTCCAAAAGCATTAGAAGCTATGAAGTCTTCTACTTATCCAACATGCTATTTCGATGTTCAAGACATGATTGCTAAACTGGAAACAGGATTCACTCCATACACTCCACCTGTTAATTTATTAAGAGGTATGAGAGTAGCCCTAGATATGTTACTAGAGGAAGGATTAGAAAATGTCTGGAAAAGACATCATCGCTTAGCTGAAGGTACAAGAAGAGCTATATTGGATGGATGGGGGATGCAATTGTGTGCCAAAGAAGAAAAGTGGTATTCAGATACAGTTAGTGCAATTGTTGTGCCTGAGGGTGAAGATGCAGTCCCAGTTATAAGTACTGCATTTAATACCTATAACCTTGCTCTTGGAGCAGGACTTGCAAAAGTAGCAGGAAAAGTATTTAGGATTGGGCACTTAGGTGATTTAAATGAACTAATGTTATGCAGTGCGATTGCTGGATCTGAAATGGCAATGATGTCTAACGGAATTAAAGTAGAATTGGGGAGCGGTATAGCAGCAGCATCTAAATACTGGCTTGATAACCCATCAGGAGCATAATTATGACTAAACCAGTTGCGATCGTTACAAGAAAATGGCCCAAAAAGAATGAAGATAGACTTAAGGAACTATTTGACGTTACTTTAAATGAATCTGATAAGCCCTTTACCGCGGATGAGCTAAAAACAGCACTACAAAACTGTGATGTTCTTATGCCTACTGTTACCGATAAAATCACAGCTGATATATTATCAGTTGAAAATAGAAGAGCTAATATGATTGGTAATTTTGGCGTTGGCTTTAATCATATTGATATAGCTAAAGCTAAAGAATTAGGTATTACGGTATCTAATACACCAAGCGTTCTCACGGATTGTACAGCAGACATTGCAATGTCCTTATTACTTATGGCTGCAAGAAGAGTTGGAGAAGGTGAAAGAGAGCTTAGAGCAGAAAATTGGATAGGTTGGAGACCAACCCATTTACTTGGAACTAAAGTAACAGGCAAGAAACTTGGGATTATAGGTTTTGGAAGAATTGGTCAAGCTGTAGCTAAAAGAGCACACTTTGGTTTTGATATGGAAATATTATATTGGGATCCATATGATATTCCTTCTGATGTAACAAAAAGTTTCAATGCTACTAAACTAGATACTATCGAAGATATTTGTAGAGAAAGTGATTTTGTCTCAATTAATTGTCCAGCTACAAAAGAAACTCTTCATTTAATGAACGAAGAAAGATTTAAGTTAATGAAAAATACTGCTTTTGTTATTAATACAGCACGTGGTGATATAATTGATGAAAAAGCATTGGTTCAAGCATTAATTAATAAAGAAATTGCTGGAGCAGGTTTAGATGTTTTTGAAACAGAACCTAATATTCCAAATGAACTAAAAACAATGGAGAACGTCGTTTCATTTCCACATTTAGGTAGCGCAACTATTGAAACTAGATTAGCTATGGGAAATACAGCTATTGATAATACGTTAGCTTTTTTTGCAGGAACTGATTTGCCAAATAAAGTTGTTTGAGTAATTAGAGATGTCACTCCGTGAAGATGTTGGAAGTATATATAAATCTTGTCTTATTAAGCTAGATCCTGCAGAAACTGTTTATGTGTATTTAAAAAATAATTCACATCTATTCGTTAATTATAAAAATGTATATCCAATTGCTTTCGGCAAAGCTTCTATAACGATGATGAAAGGTTGTTTAGATTTTCTAGCAAAAGAAATGCCGGATATCACTGTAGCTCCTAAGCCAGTTGTTATATCAACAGAATCAGACTTTGAATTGCCTTATGAAGTTGATTTGCATTTTTCATCTCATCCCGTTCCAGATAATAAGAGTACTGAGGCTGGAGAAAAAGTTCTTGAATATATATCTTCTACTAAGAAAGATGACTTGGTATTGTTTTTAATAAGCGGAGGAGGCTCGTCTTTATTATCTAAACCAGCACCAACAATCTTACTTAATGATAAGATACAGTTAACAGATTTATTACTTAAGTCTGGAGCTTCTATAAATGAAATGAACGCTGTTAGAAAACATATGTCTAGCATCAAAGGAGGAAGGCTTGCACAGCATGCTCTGCCTTCATATTGTTATTCACTAATAATCTCTGATGTTATTAATGATGATGTCAGCACTATAGCTTCTGGACCTACTGTCGAAGATAAAACTACTTATCAAGATGCGTATAATATACTTGTTAAGTATAGTTTGCTTGATATTGCTCCTAAATCAGTTGTAGAACTTTTAAAGAAAGGTATTGATAAGCTTATAGAAGAGTCTCCTGATAAAATAGATAATTCAACAAATGATATTATTTGCAGTAATAAATTATTTAGAGAACAATTGTCAGTTGCAGCAAAAAAGTTAGGTTATAAACCTGTGATAATAAATGAGGATTTTGTTGGAGAAGCAAAATTTGAGGCAATTTCATTAATAAATAAATTTATGGAAATATCTGATAAGCATCCAAGTGAAAAATTAGCAATTATATCTGGTGGAGAAACGGTTGTTAATATGAAAGGAACTGGGAAAGGTGGAAGAAATCAAGAATTAGCCTTATCATTTTTAGCTAATGTTGATAAAATACCAGCCTCTTTAGACTGGCTATTATTATCAATAGGGACGGATGGTATCGATGGTCCTACAGATGCAGCAGGTGGGATCATTGATTATACATCAACTGAGGCTCTTTTAAGCTCTAAGTTAGATATCCATGAGTATTTAGATAATAATGATTCTTATACATTTTTAGATTCTATTAATTCACTTTACAAAACTGGACCATCTGGTACAAATGTTGCAGATATTCAAATAATATTAATCAATAGATAAGTATATTTCTTTAACCCATCGCTCAAATATTTTTATAGTATAGTCTATATTCTTCTTTGTATGACTAGAAGATATAAATCCTGCCTCAAACATTGATGGTGCAAAATATATTCCATGTTTAAGCATATATTGAAAAAAACTTATAAATTTATTTTCATCTGTATTTACAATATCATTATAGTTAGTTACTTGTTTTTTTGTAAAATAAATCCCAAACATTCCACCCTGACTATCCGCTGATATATTAACATGATGTTTTTTAGAAACTCTATTTATTTCAGATGTAAAATACTTTGTTTTTTTACTTAATTCTTTAAAATATTTGGGTTGAGAGATTATCTCAAGAGTTTTTAATCCCGCTGCCATAGCTACTGGATTGCCTGAAAGTGTGCCAGCTTGATATACCCCACCGGTAGGAGCTAAGTTATCCATTATATCTTTCCTTCCTCCAAAAGCTCCAACAGGTAAACCTCCCCCTAGAACCTTTCCTAGTGTTGTAAGATCTGGTTGTATATTATACAGGCTTTGAGCACCTCCTTTGGCAACGCGTAATCCCGTCATTACTTCATCAAATATTAAAATAATTTTATTTTGATTACACAAGACTCTTAGTTTATTGATAAACATCTTTTGAGCTCTAATAAAATTCATGTTACCAGCGATAGGTTCAATTATTATGCATGCTATATTATTACGCTCTATAGATTTCTGTACTTGCTTGATATCATTATAGGGTAGAGAAATAGTATCTTTTGCATTGGCTTTAGTGACACCAAGAGAATTCGGTGTACCAAATGTTGTTGCTCCAGAACCAGCTCTGATAAGGAAGGAATCACCATGTCCATGGTAGCATCCATCAAATTTTATAACTTTATCTTTTTTTGTAAAACCACGAGCTAATCTAATTGCACTCATTGTAGCTTCTGTGCCTGAACTAACCATTCTAACTTTATCTATTGATGGATATATTTCAGTAATTTTTTTAGCTAGCATTACTTCATTTTTACATGGAGCTCCATAGGTAATGCCAGAATGTATCACTCTAGTTATTTCTTTGATGATTCTTTTATCTGAGTGTCCTAAAATTTGTGCTCCCCAAGAACCAATAAAATCTATATATTTATTATCATCTTCGTCTACCAGATATTGACCTTTTGCCTCTTTTATAAAAAAAGGATTTTTACCTACGGAAGAAAAAGCTCTTACTGGAGAATTGACACCACCAGGTATATATTTTTTTGCTTGCATAAAAAGTTTATTTGAATTTTTCACTTTGACATTAACTCCATCATTTTCTTTATTTCTCTTCCTGGGTTGTCATACTTAAATATTCCTGAAACCATAGAAATCATATCAGGTTTATATTCTATTACATGCATTAAATTTGATTTATTAATCCCACCTATAACACATATAGGTATATTTATTACCTTCTTAGCTTCTGTAATTATTTCATGGTTAAAGGTAAGCGCATTTTTTTTTGTCTGAGATTTATACATTGCGCCGAATGATATATAACTAGCACCATTTTTTTCTTCTGTTTTAGCATCCTCGATAGACCCATAACATGATTTTCCTATAACTATGTCACTTCCAAAAATTTTCCTTGCCCTCGATATACTAATATCATTATTGCCTAAATGTAATCCACAGCCATCAATATATTTTATTGCATGATAGTCATCATTTATTATAAGAAGAACATTGTTATCTATGCATAATCTATGGATCGTTATTAATAAATACCTTTTTTTTCTAGCTGATACATTTTTATATCTTAGCTGTAATACTTTAATACCTGAACTGATAACTTCTTCAATCTTTGTTAAATATATTATATCTGAGCAAATATAATCTTGGCATATCGGGTAGATGCCCATTAAGGTACTTTTATTTATCATTAATTATTTATAACAAATTTATTGGGTTTATCATAGAATTATGCCAAACTACAAGCTGTTAATTTATGAAAAAATATCTTTGTTTAATTTGTGGTCTTATATATGACGAAAGTCTAGGTTGGCCTGATGATGGTATAAAGCCAGGAACTAAATGGGAAGATGTTCCAGAGAACTGGGCTTGTCCTGATTGCGGTGCCACTAAAGATGACTTTGACATGATTGAGACGACATAATTTACATTGTTTGCTAGTTTTTCAAGAATAGATAAAAATACCCTCAAAATAGCAGTACCCTTGATTATATCCAACATTACTATCCCGCTGGTAGGTTTTGTGGATAATGTCATGATGGGACACTTAGGTTCTATAGTATATCTTGGAGCTATAGGAGTTGGTTCAATAGTTATAAGCTATGTCTTATTTAGTTTTGGGTTTATAAAATCATTAACGACAGGTTTTGTCTCACAGCATGCGGGTAGTAATAGCGACAAAGAGCTATTGTTAGCACTCAGCCATCTTTTATTAATATCAAGTTTCATATCATTTTTTCTTATTTTTTTTAGAGATCAAATCATAATTTTCTCATTAGACTTTATGAATGCTTCTAATGATGTAAATATTAATAGTAAGATATATTTAGATTATAGGATATGGTCTATCCCAGCTATTTTTTTAAGAGATATTCTAATAGGATATTACATCGGTGTTCAAAATATTAAAGCTGCAATAATAATTAGTATTGCAGTTAATCTCTTGAATATTATATTAGACTATTATTTTATTTATGTATTAAATTATAGCATTGAAGGGGTAGCAATAGCTTCGTTAATATCTGAATATTCAGTTGTATTCTTCGCCTTGTATGCAATTAAAAGTGAGAATATATTCAAAAGCAATCATTTAACAATGAATGAAATATTTGATTGGTCAATGATCAAGAAAAAAATTCTAGTTAATATCGATATGTTTTTACGTTCATTCATATTGATGACTATATTCATCTATTTCATGAAGGTTGGTGCCAGTTATGGAGATTCAATTCTTGCATCAAATACTATACTGCTTAATTTTTTCTTTCTTTTTTCTTATGGCATTGATGGTTTTGCACACTCTTCAGAAGTATTGGTCGGTGATTCCATTGGCAAAAAAAATAATTTATTACTGAGACAGTCCATTTATTCAACAGGAAAGTTTTCAATTATACTAGCCTCTATTTACCTTGTTATATTTAATGTATTTGATGCATCAATTGTTCAGTTTGTGACAAATCTGAAAGATGTACATGAAATTGTATTATCAAATATTATTTATCTCTACCTAATATTTATTTCCGCAACAATTGCTTTCTGGCTTGATGGTGTATTTATTGGCTCACTCAAAGTTAAGTTATTGAGAAATATAATGATTATTTCGGGGATATTATTTTTTTCTCTAGAAATGGTGTTATTGCAAGAAAATAATGATAATTTATGGATTTCATTTTTAGTATTTTTTACTGCAAGAAGTATGTTGCTTGCGATCGCACTGTATTACCATATTAAGAACAATAGATTTATAATGATCTAAACTGTATATTATTTTATTCTGCTTACACTTTTAATTTTTTATGATATATTTAGGAATATTTTTAATCTAAGCTACATAAAGTAAGCTACATAAGGAGAGAGTGAAATGGGATTTTTCGGAGATCTATTCAAAAAAGCGGAACCAACTAAAGTTACAGTAAAAGGGTCAGGTGAAACATTTGTTGTGCCTGTAGGCATGAATCTTATGAAAGCAGCTATTAATGCTAAAGTAGCATGGCCGCATTCATGTAAAGTAGGAAGCTGTGGTTCTTGTAGAGCTACAATAATTTCAGGAGATGGTCATTATCCATCAAGTCCGTGTGACCCAACAACCTTATTGAAGCCAGAAGAAACTGAGAGTGGCATGGTAATAGCGTGTCAGTGGTACCCTAAAGGTGGCGATATGGAAGTTGATGTTGCTATAGGGACTGAAGGCGACAAAAGAGGAATGGTCTAAGAATCTCTTAGATACACTTAATTGATTCTGAAACTGAGTTAGCAGACTGTTTTGCTAACTCGTAAGAATTTAAGTTAGAAGTGTCAATAGGTTTTTCAAAATGAACCATAACTTTGGTCGAAGATCGTCCTAAACACCTTAAAGATATTTTTATGAGCGTCTGGGATTTATCAGCCCAACATACGCTGTCATCAGATTCTATATTATTTGGGTAATCTTTCGGGTATCTAATAAATACTGGCTGGAGCATAGAATTTGATTCTGATATGCAATTAAATAATTTGCTATGAAATTTTTTTATATCAACACCATTTCCAATTCTTCCCTCAGGAAAGAAGATTATCTTTTTGTTTCTATTAATATAGTTTTTCATTATATCAACAACATGATCTATATCATTTTTGTCCCCTCGTCTAATAAATATTGTACCGGTTTTAGATGAAAGGTGTCCAATCACTGGCCAATTCTTAATTTCAGATTTAGCTATAAAATTTGATGGTATCAATGAATTCAGGACTATGATATCAAGAAAACTTATATGATTAGAAACAAAAGCATTTGACTGTTTTGATATCTTGCCTTTAAGTATTATTTTTAATCCAAATAATAAAACTAAAATCTTCATCCAATAAAGGCTGATTAAGTGATGAATGGGTTTTAATCTAGCAATTTTTCTTGGGTAAAATATTAAAATTATTAAGCCAACTAAAATATGACTCAATATTAAAGGGAAACGTATTAATAATAGTAAGATTTTCATGATGCAATAATACTATATAATTTCTCAAAACTTTTAATAGCTTCTGAACAAGTATTATTTTGACATATATATGCTGTGAACACTCCTTGGCTAATCTTATCCTTTAATCCTTTTATAGTCACATTCTCATCATTATTAATAAAATAAATGTTGTCATTCATCATATTAAGATCATAAACCTTCCTCTTATACTCTTCTATTTTTCCTTGTTCACATCTAATGATAATAAGTTTTTTAGATACTGTGATATTTGGAGCTGCTAAATATAAACTACAGTGAGAAAACTTAGATCTATTTATCGAATCAGCTGCAGAGCTTATAGATTTATCTACAGCTATCATATATTTACTATCACCTGTTAATTCATATAATTCTGATAGAACTTCCGTCGCAATACTATTTCCAGAAGGTAATGATTCATCCATATAAGATTTGGGTCTATATATTAATTCTTCATGTGTGTCAGATGTATAGTAGAATCCACCATTTTCTTTATCTTGAAAACTATTTATTAATGAATCTGTTAAATTTTCTAAAAAGCTAAAATCTTTTTCATTCCACTCTACTTTCAAAAATTCAATACACGCTTTTGAAAGAAAAGCATAGTCATCTAGATATGCATTAAAATAGGGCTTATCATGGTAACATGCATATAATTTATTATTAACCCACATGTTATTTCTTATAAAATCAAAACATTTTTTAGAAGAATTATAATAATTATTATCCCCTGTAACTTTATAAGCATTAATTAATCCAAGCATAAGAAGAGAATTCCATGAGACAAGTATTTTTTCATCTGTTGCAGGTCGAACTCTTCCATTTCTTATTTTCAATAGTTTAGCGCATATTAAATCTGCCGAAGCTTTATTATTTATATAGGAGTCTTGGTTTGTTTTTGTGACATGCAGATGATACTTTCCTTCAAAGTTAGGCTTATCATATACTACAAATATTTCTTTAAATAATTTGAGCTCTTTAGTATTTAAAATATCTTTTAATTCTTCATCAGTCCAAACATAAAACTTCCCTTCTACATGTTCAGAATCAGCATCTATGGTTGAGTAAAAGCCTCCCTGTTTATCTTGCATTTCTTCTATTGCCCACTGGCATGTTTGATTAATTTTATCTAGATATAATGAATTTTGTGTAATTTTATAAGCATTGCATAAAATATCTATCATTGGGCCATTGTCATATAACATTTTTTCAAAATGAGGAATCATCCATAATTCATCTACTGAGTATCTAAAAAAGCCACCTTTTAAATGGTCATAGATGCCTGCGCATATCATTCTTGTTAATGTAAGCTCTATTAATTCTAACGTCTCCTTATCATTTATTTCTGTCGTCTTTATTAAAAAATCCAGATTATTGATATGAGGAAATTTAGGAGCTGACCCAAATCCACCATGTATTTTATCTATAGATGAAGTTAGTTCTGATTTTACTTTACTCAGTAAATCTTCATTTACTATGTTTTTAGTTTCTTTAGTTTTATTAAGTGTCTCAAAAATATTTTTAATTTGTATATTTTGTTTGCTTATATCATCTCTTTGGTTTTTATAAAAATCCATAACTCTGAGTAAAATATCTTTAAATCCTGGAAGGCCATGTCTTTCAGTATCAGGAAAGTAAGTTCCTGCAAAAAATGGAAATTTTTCAGGAGTCATAAAGACTGTTAATGGCCAGCCACCTGTTTTTCCTGTTATTATTGTTTGTGACATTTGATAGATTTTATCTAAATCTGGCCTTTCTTCTTTATCAAGTTTGATATTGATAAAATTAGCATTCATTAATTCTGCTGTTCCATCATCTTCAAAGGACTCATGGGCCATAACATGACACCAATGACATGCTGAATAACCAATAGAGAGTAGCATAGGTTTGTTTTCTTTTTCTGCTGTAGCAAATGCTTCTTCAGACCATGGATACCAATCTACAGGATTATCAGCATGTTGTAGGAGATATTCGCTTTTTTCGTTTTTTAATCTATTCATTATTTGTTTTTATAGTACAGAATCTTAGGCTATTATAATTACTAACATAATTCAATTTTTATAAATGATATATATACATAATATAGATCCAATCTTACTCTCTATAGGTTTTATAGATTTATATTGGTATGGAGCGATGTATGCTATTTCTTTTCTCTTATTAGACTATTTAATGAAAAAAGAGGTCTATTTAGGTAACTCTGATTTTACTATAGCGTTTATTGATAAAATATTATTAATTTCTATTTTTACATTATTACTTGGAGGCAGACTGGGTTATGTAATCTTTTATAATATTGACTACTATTATTTAAATTTACATAAAATATTTTATATATGGGAAGGAGGCATGTCTTTCCATGGCGCTTTATTAGGAATCTTGATTGGTATTTTAGCGATTAGTTTTAAACATAGGATTAGTTTTTTTAAATTATCCGATTTTATTGTAGTTTTTGTTCCATTAGGGTTACTACTTGGAAGAATTGGAAACTTTATAAATTCAGAGTTGTATGGAATGCCTACTGATGGAAGTTGGGGAGTTATCTTTACGAAAGTTGATTCTATTCCTAGGCATCCTTCAATGTTATATGAAGCTATCTTAGAAGGCCTAGTTTTATTCATAATACTGAAAAATTTGTATCAGCAAAAACCTAAGGCAGGAATATTGACTGCTTTATTTCTAATTTATTATTCATTCTTTAGGTTCTTAGTAGAGTTTGTTAGAGTGCCAGATATTCAAATTGGATACTTATATGGTGATTGGTTTACAATGGGAATGCTTTTAAGTGTACCAATGTTTTTAATTGGTTTATTTATATATTATTTATCTATTCAAGGTAAAATAGAAAGATGAAACAATATCATGATTTATTAAAACATGTCTTATCTCAGGGGCAAGAAAAGTCTGATAGAACTGGAACTGGAACAGTATCTCTTTTTGGTTACCAAATGAGGTTTAATTTAGAAAATGGTTTCCCATTACTAACAACAAAAAAAATTCATTTCAAATCAGTAGCCCATGAGCTTTTATGGTTTTTGAAAGGAAGTACGAATATTGCATATCTTAAAGAAAATAATATAAAAATATGGGATGAGTGGGCTGATTCAGATGGGGAATTAGGTCCAATTTATGGCAATCAATGGAGATCATGGAGGTCATCTAATAACACTGAATTTGATCAGATTACACATGTAATTCAAAGCATTAAAACTAATCCTGACTCAAGACGGCACATTGTGTCTGCATGGAATGTTGGAGAAATTGAAAATATGAACCTGCCACCATGTCACATTCTTTTTCAGTTTTATGTGGTTAACAACAAATTATCATGCCAATTATATCAAAGAAGCGCAGATATCTTTTTAGGCGTACCCTTTAATATAGCCTCATATGCTTTATTAACTATGATGATTGCGGATCAGTGTGGTCTAGGATATGGAGAATTCATCCATACATTTGGTGATGCCCATATTTACACTAACCACATTAACCAAGTTGAACAGCAACTCAAGAGAGATTTCAGACAACTTCCTACTTTACTTATTAATAAAAATGTTAACTCTATATATGATTATGTATATGATGATCTAGCCTTAAATAATTATAACCCTCATAATCATATCAAAGCAGAAGTTTCTATATGAGCATGAAGTTACCCCCGTTATCAATCATTGTTGCTATGGATAGTAATAATTTAATTGGAGACAATAATAAAATACCTTGGCATATTCCTGGAGAACTAAAACGTTTCAGAGAAATAACTATGGGTAAGACAATTGTAATGGGTAGGAAAACTCATGAGTCCATAGGCAAGGTTTTGGATGGAAGGCAAAATGTAGTACTGTCCTCCAATGCTTCTTATAAAAAAGAGGGTATTGTCGTATACAATAATTTCTTAGATATCCTATATGATTTTTCTGGACATGACGAAGTTATGATAATTGGTGGCTCTGAAATATATAAAATTGCACTCCCTTATACTACTAAATTATATATAACTCATATTAATAAAAAATATTCTGGTGACACGTGGTTTCCTGATATTAATTATTCTCAATGGAAAATTATTGATAATCAAAGTTTTAAGAATAGTGATATAGATACTGAATATGTAATAAAGACATATCTCAGAATTAATGTATAACCCTTGGAATAGTTAAGATAAACTCTGGAATTTCTGCATCAAAGTAGCTTTCAGAATCATTTATCATTTGATAACTGCCTTTCATGGTTCCGAGCGAGGTTTCTAGGACAGTACCACTGGTATATTGATATTCGTCCCCGGGATTCATATATGGCTGATCGCCAACTACTCCCTCACCTTTTACATCTTGCACTTTTCCATTAGCGTCTTCGATAATCCAATGTCTAGATAATAATTTAGCACCTATATTTCCTTTATTAACTATAGAAACAGTATAAAGAAAATAGAATTTATTATTCTCTGGTTCTGATTCTTGCTGTAGGTACGTTGTATCTATTGATATTGAAATTTCATTATTATCTTTTGACATATTTCACACTTAATATTTAGTTATATGCTATTTGAATTCATAAATTACTGCTAACATAGTATATCTAATTAATTTTAGACATTATAGGTTAATATTAAAAGTAAAATTTATGAAAATTGATGATTTAGATTTTTTTAAAACTATTATGGATAAGTATACTTTGAATAAAGACAAAGTATATAGTTCTCTTAATAAACTGAAAAAGATACTTGCCTCAGAATCTCAAGAAACAACTGAAATGTTAGAAATATATAGAAAGTATGCCTCAGGGGAAGAAATTGATAAGCAGACTATGGATAGGGCAAATAGTCAATTCACAGATTTAATTAAGAATGTAGGTCTTATTGGTGTTTTTGCTTTACCGGGCGGCATGGTCGCGATACCTCTTCTAGTGAAACTTGGCAAGAAGCTTGGCATAGATATCTTGCCGAAGAGCTATAAAGATTAATTATATATTCCCACCTTTCTTTTGTATGCTCAGACCTAGAATTAATGAAGGCGTCAGGAATATTATAAAAAGACTTAGAAATTGATAAAAACTATTTAGATCCATCACATTTATTAGAGCTGCAGATATAAAGTTTATCCATATATAAAAGAAAAGGAGAAATTTATCTGGATTTTTAACCCATGTCATATGTTGTAGCATCAGAGTTGTGGGTAGTTTCCCATGTAATCCATATAAAATAAAAACAAGCAAGATTGATATAACAGTACTCACCAATATTGATTTAGCCAATAACACAGAAGCACCAAAAGATATTAATAGATTATTTAAAAATAATAGATAACCTTCTGTCCATACCCACATTAGTGCCACTGAATATACACCATATGAAAATGCTCGAACACCTTCAGGACTTATTGATTTCCATGGATCACCCATAATATTATCTCCGCATACTTGTATAATGTATTATAATCCAATTTACAAACTATGGTTAAGTATTAATTAATATATGAGAAGGATATTTATAATAAGTGCACCTTCAGGTGCTGGTAAAACAAGTTTAGTCAGAGAAATGTGTAAAAAGCTTGATTTTATAAAGCCCTCAGTTTCTTTTACCACAAGAAAAATAAGGGAATCTGAAGTACATGGGAAAGATTATTTTTTTATAGATAAAGACGAGTTCGCAGACAAAGTCGCTAAAAATGAGTTCTTAGAGCATCAGAATGTTTATGGAAACCTTTATGGCACATCATTAAGTTCTATAAATCATATCTCAGAGCAAGACTTGGATGTTGTGTTGGAAATTGACTATAAAGGAATGTTAGCTGTTAAAAAGGTTATTCCACAAGCAATCTCAATTTATATTATACCCCCTAGTATTGAGATATTAAGAAAGAGACTTGAAAAAAGGGCTGAAGATAGTGAGAGCGTTATCAGAACTAGAATGGAATCATCATTGATAGAGTTAGAATATAAAAAATATGCCGATTATACGCTTATTAATGATGACTTTTCGGTAGCATTAGACTCGCTTATCAATATTATCTTATTAAAAAAAATACCAGAAAAACATATAAAAGCTCTTATAAGCGACATATTATCTTTAAATAAGCTGATTGTTTAAAAAGATTATTCTGATACAATGGCTAGACTAAATATGGGTGAAATAGAATGGCAAGAATAACTATAGAAGATTGTTTAAAAGTAATCGATAATGCATTCGATATTTGCTCATTAGCGGGAAGAAGAGCTAAAGACCTTGCATCGGGAGCTGAACCTCTTATTGATTGTAATGATAAGCCTACTGTAATAGCTCTAAGAGAGATTGCTGCAGAAAAAATAGGAATGGATTATTTTGAAATTAGCAATAAAGAAAAAATTGAAAGCCAATTATTTGGTAGTGGAATCACTGAAGAAGAAGTTGTTAATGAGCTTAGTCAGCAATTAGATGAAACCCCGTCACCTCTTACGGCAGAAGTTGTTGATGCTCCAAGTGAGACGGAAGAACCTTTGGAAACCAAAGAAGTTGCAATTGAAGCACCTTTAGAAACTGAAGAAGTCACAGAAGATCTAAAAGAAATAAAATCAGAATAATTATAGGCCATTATTAGTAATGGATAAAAATTCAAACAATAAGAGTTCTGACGAATTCAATACATCCAGTAAAATATATACTGATTTTAAAAAAAAACTTCAGAAATATCTAAATCCCTATCAGATAAAAAAAATAGAGAAAGCTTTTGATACAGCACGTCTAGCTCACAAAGGGCAACTAAGAAAGTCAGGAGAAGAATATATACATCATCCTCTTTCAGCAGCATCTATATTAGCAGACTTCCATCTTGATCATGAGTCAATCATGGCTGCAATACTTCATGATGTTATAGAAGATACAGAAATCGAGAAAGGTGGTTTAAAAGATAAATTTGGTGTGAAAGTCGCCGAGCTAGTTGACGGTGTAAGTAAACTTGATAAATTAAGTTTTTCAACAAAAGAAGAAGCAGATGCGGCTAATCTAAGAAAAATGATTATGGCGATGAGTCAGGATATCAGAGTTATTTTGATAAAGCTTGCAGACAGAAGACATAATTTAGAAACTATTAATGCTTTAAATTCTATACAAAGAAAAAAAATAGGAAAGGAAACACTTGAGATATTTGCTCCTATTGCTCTTAGACTTGGCATTCATTCATTGAATAAAGAATTAGAAGATTTAGCATTTGAAACAGTTTATCCATTAAGGTTCAAGACTCTGCAAAACCAGATTAAAAAATTCAGAGGAAATCGACATGAGCTAATGGGTAAAATTAGAAATGTTATAGAGATAAAATTTAAAGAAGAAGGTTTAGACACAGAAGTTATCGCTAGAGAAAAACATGTATATGGGCTTTATAAAAAAATGAAGCTCAAGGAAGTTAAATTTTCTCGTATCAATGATGTTTTTGGGGTTCGTATAATTACTAATTCAACAGATGACTGTTATAGATCTCTTGGTATTATTCATAATTTATATACTCCAGTTCCTGGCAGATTTAAGGATTATATTGCGATACCAAAATCTAATGGCTATCAATCACTTCATACTTCAATAATTGGTCCTCATGGATTACCTATAGAGATGCAGATACGAACTAAAGACATGAATATATTAGCTGAATCTGGTATTGCTTCGCATTGGTTTTATAAAAGCAAGGGAATGCCATCCTTATCAAATTATACTAAAGAGCAACAATGGATTACTAATTTGTTAAGTATTCAAAGAGATTCTGGAAATCCTAAAGAATATTTAGAGAGTATTAAAGCAGATTTGCATCCAGGAAAAGTATATGTTTTCACGCCTAAAGGAAATATCTTAGAATTACCCAAGAGATCAACTATAATTGATTATGCATATGCGGTTCATACTGATGTTGGAAATAATTATGCGTCTGCAAAAGTTGATGGTTTACCGGTTTCTCCTAATACGATTTTGAAAAACGGACAAAGAGTAAGAATTAATACAAAAGAAAATTTACGACCTGATCCTGGATGGCTTAGTTTTGTTGTTACTGAGAAAGCTAGACACTCGATTAGAGCTTCACTAAAATTAATTAAACGCCATGATGCCATTAAGTTAGGAAAAAAATTACTAGAATCTTCATTTGATGATTTTAGAATTAAATTAGACGAAATTCCAAAAAAAACATTAAAAATAGTGTTAGAGGAATATTCATGCAATATTATCGAAGATCTCCATGCAGAAATTGGTTTGGGTAACCGCATAGCTAAATTAGTAGCAATGAGGATATCTCCAACAGATATGGTAAATCAAAATGCATCTTTATCAAGCGGAATACAAATAAGAGGGACAGAAGGTCTCGTTGTATCATATGCTAAATGCTGTTTTCCTATTCCGGGAGACCCAATTATTGGTTACATAAGTCAAGAAAAGGGTGTTGTTGTGCATAGGCAAGCTTGCAAGAGTATAAAGCGCAGCAAAAAAACACAAGAAACAACACTTGACTTGTTATGGGATGAAAATATAGATGATAGTTTCAATGCTTGTATTAAGGTAGAAATAGAAAATGTTAGAGGAGTATTAGCACTAATTTCGTCACAAATTGCACAAAATGACTGTAATATAGAAAGTGTAACATATGACGATACAAAAGAGACTGGACATAATATAATGGTATTTATAGTTTCTGTGATAGACATAAAAACTTTATCAAAATTAATTAATAAACTAAAAAAGAATAAACATGTGTTAAATGTAGAAAGGAAAAAAAGTTAAAATGAATGAAAAAGTCAATTTTGGTTCGACAAAAGTCCTTAAAACAAAAAAGACAAAGCTAGTTTCGGATATATTTAGCTCTGTCTCCAATAAATATGATTTGATGAATGATGCAATGTCTTTTGGATTGCATAGATTATGGAAAGAAAGAATGTATGTTGTATCAAAATTAAGAAAATCTGATAATGTTCTTGATTTAGCGACTGGTACTGGAGATATAGCTCTAAAACTTTTATCTAAAAAAAAATCAATTCGAATCACATGCTTAGATGAAAACCAAGAAATGCTGGATATCTGTAAAGACAGATTTATGGACAATGGCTTTGTGAAAGATATTTTATTTATCAAAAGCCCAGCTGAAACTGCAAAGCTTGAGAAGAATAAATATACATTAGCTACAATTGCATTTGGCTTTAGGAATTTTACAGATCACTCTAAAGCTTTGCAAAATATTTATAATTCATTAATGCCCGGAGGAAGACTTGTTATTATGGAGTTTACAACTCCTAAAAATAAACTGGTTAAGAATATATTCGAAAAATATACTCACAATATAATTCCAAAAATGGGAAAGATAATAGCAGATGATTATGATAGTTATAGATATTTAGCAGAATCAATATCGACATTTTATTCTCCTGCTGAGGTGAGCGACTTATATGCTGAAGCTGGTTTTATAAACACGAGATATGAAATACTAGTTGGAAATATGGTGACTATCCATATAGGTTTCAAATGTTAAAAAAAGATTTATCTATAATTTTTTATATAAATAAACTATTTCAGAGTAAAGTTTTTATAAATTCAATACCTGAAAAGTTTTTTGATGATATAGATGGAAAAATTGTTAAGATTAATCTAAAAAATTTATCCTATAATATGATGATAAAAATTCATGATAATGCTTTCCAGCTTATTGATGATGAGGATAAATTTGATGTAGAGCTTATAGCCAGCCCAATTACATTCGCGATGTTTGTTTTAACCAAAGGGTCAGATCAGTTTTCTAGTAAAATATCAATCAATGGAGATATTGATACAGCAAATAAATTTAATCAATTTATCAGTAGTTCTGAAAAATTACGAGAGCTTGCAAATCATATTCTAGGTGAAAATATATCAAATACGCTTGAGGAAAAACTTAGTAACGCTACGTCATCATTTCAAAAACTTTTTCAAGAAACATCAAGTGATATAGTGGATCTGCTTGTTGATGATATAAATGTTATTCCTACAAAAAATGATATTACTAAATTTCTAGATGATGTAGATGATTTAAAAAGTAGAGCAGATAAATTATATCAAGAGCATAAAGATGTTTAATAATATTTTTCGAATCATACAAATATCACGTCTATTCATCAAATATGATGTAGATAAAATGTTAGTTAGCTGCGGAAGTGGTAAGTGTAAATTCTATTTCTATATGCTCCCATGGAATTGGTTTAGAAAAAGACATACTGATAATATCCCTATTAAAATTAGAATGATGTTTGAAGAGTTAGGCCCTATTTTTGTTAAGCTAGGTCAAGTTATATCAACAAGAAAAGATTTATTACCTGACGATGTCGCTAATGAACTATCAAAGCTTCAAGACAATGTGAAACCTTTCCCAAAAGAAATTTCGATGAAAATCATTGAAAATGAGTTAGGGGATAAAATAACCAATATATTTAGTGACTTTACTGCAGAACCTCTAGCATCGGCATCGATAGCACAAGTACATGCAGCTAAATTAAAAAGCATATCGGGTTTGCCAGAGATGGATGATGGGCAAGATGTTATCGTGAAAGTTGTAAGACCTGGTATTCATAAAGCTATCGAAAAAGACTTATTGTTAATGAAAAGAATTGCGGTATTTTTAACATCATTATCTGATGATTTTAAGCGAATGCACTTGATTGAGCTCGTGAATGATTATGAAATGTTGGTTTACGATGAGACTGATCTTATTAAGGAATCGTCAAATGCTAGAAAAATTAAAGCAAACTTTAAAGATTCCAAATTAATATACATACCGGAAATTTATTGGGATTATGTCACTAAGAATATATTGGTAATGGAGAGAACATATGCAACACCAGTCAATGATAAAAAAGAACTTCAAAAACAAGGCATTAATTTTGAACAACTCGCAACTAATGCAGTTGAAAGTTTTTTCATACAAGTTTTTGAGCATAACTTTTTTCATGCAGATATGCATCCTGGAAATATTTTCATTCAAAAGATAGAAAATAATGTACAATTTGTTTTAGTAGATTTTGGAATAATGGGTTCCCTCAGTAATTTTGATAAAAAATATTTAGCAGAAAACTTTGTAGCATTTTTTAATAAAGATTATGCTAAAGTTGCCCGATTACATGTTGAATGTGAATGGGTGCCTAAAGATACTAATATTAGTCTATTAGAAAAAGCTATAAGAGAAAACTGTGAATCAATGCAGGATAAGTCTATAGAGGATGTATCTTTAAGTGATGTTATTCTGGGTTTATTTGATACTGCGCGTAAGTTTAAATTAGAAGTGCAGCCGCAATTAATTCTAATGCAAAAAGCATTATTATATACAGAGGGTCTTGGAAGAGAATTTCATCCAAAATTAGATTTATGGAAAACATCAAAACCTATCTTAGAAAAATGGATGAAAAAGCAGAAAGGAATTACATCTATTTTAAAAACACTTAAAAACAATTCTTCAGAAATCATTGACTTACTTCCAGAAATGCCTGGTGCTTTAAGAAAAATAATAAACTTAATAAATAATGACCAACTTAATCTCGATAATAGTATTAAAAGACTAGATATGATCGAGAGATCAATATCTAAGAATACAAGACGAAATTATTGGATGACTGCAATTTTAATACTTTCATTGTTTGCTATTGTTATTACTTATCTGGTGCATAATAATATTTATTATCAATCTATTTACTGGTATATCCTAGTTTTAACTATAATTATCGTTATGTTAAGACCAAGGAAAAAATAATGACCGATCTAAATGAAATATTCTCTGACTTAAACGAACAACAGTTACAAGCAGTAAACTGTTCGCTAGGTAATAAGCTTATATTGGCAGGTGCTGGTAGTGGGAAAACACGAGTACTCACATGTAGGGTTGCTAAACTTATAAATATGTTTGATATAAGGCCTAGTAATATCCTTGCATTAACATTCACAAATAAAGCATCTAATGAAATGAAACAAAGATTAGAAAAATTATTAAAGATTTCTTCTCAAGGATTATGGTTTGGAACATTTCATGGGATTTGCAGAAGGTTGCTAAAAGTTCATTGGAAAGAAGCTGGGATCTCTGAATATTTTACAATACTTGACTCGCAAGATCAGTTAAGAATTATTAAGCGTGTGATGAAAGCTAAAAATTTGGATGATAATTTATATGATCCGAAGGCATTACAATCATTTATAAACAGTCAGAAAGATAAAGGCAAGAGATCCAAAGATGTTAATAACGATGATGATAAGTATATTGAAATATATAAAGAATATGATGATGCTTGTAGACAAACTAATTCTGTAGATTTTGCTGATTTAATTTTACTAACTTATGAGATGTTCAAGAACAATTCTCAAATTCTCAATTATTATAATAAGAGATTTCAAAATATTATGGTAGATGAGTTTCAAGATACGAACACATTACAGTTTAATTTACTTAAGCTTCTTAATGGTGAAGCGGGATCATTATATGCTGTTGGAGACGATGACCAGTCTATATATGGTTGGAGAGGAGCTAGGAGTAGGAATATCCAGTTTTTTAAAGATGAATTTAAAAATGTAGAAATTTTTAAGCTTGAACAAAATTATCGTTCTACAAATAAAATATTATCTGTTGCAAATAGTTTAATATCAAATAATAAGGAGAGACTTGGCAAAAATCTTTGGACAGATTCCACTGGAGGTGATCCAGTTTATTTATATGAAGCTTATAATGGGGATGATGAGTCTAGTTTTATTGCTGAGAAGATTCAAGAATTAGTTTTGCATGGTCATAAAAGGTCTGAGATTGCGTTGTTATATAGATCAAATTTCTTATCTAGACGTTTAGAAGAAGAATTAAACTCAAGAAGTATCCCATATAAAATCTATGGGGGATTCAGGTTCTTCGAAAGATCGGAAGTTAAGGATGTTATTGCTTATCTAAGGGTGGCAGTAAATACATCCGATGATTCAGCTTTCGAAAGAACTATAAATAACCCTCCAAGAGGATTAGGTGAGAAGACAATACAGGCAATCAGAGAGTATGCGAAAAATAATTCATTATCTATGTGGGATACAATTAATCATATGGAAAAAATAGGTATAAGTGGTACTCGCGCTATCAATTCTTTAAATAGCTATAAAGATATAATTAAAGAGCTTATTGAGAAACTTAATGATCTTGATCTCAAGAGTTTGATTGAAAAGGTTATAAGCTTGTCTGCTCTTAATCAGTATTATGAATTAAAAAAGAACGAAGAGTCATTATCAAAGCAAGAAAATTTAGAGGAATTATTGTCAACAGCTGAAAGATTTTATCAAAATAATATGGATAGCGAAAATATTTTGGGAGATTTTTTGGATAATGCTTCTTTAGAGGCTGGGGAATTTCAGTCAAAGACACATGATGATCCAGTACAGCTAATGACAATTCATTCTGCGAAGGGTTTGGAGTTTCCTGTCGTATTTTTAACGGGGATGGATGAAGGTATATTCCCTAATGAAAATAGAAATCTGAAGAAGGGTTTTCTGGAGGAAGAGAGGAGACTTTGTTATGTAGCAGTCACTAGAGCAATGAAAACTTTATATATAACTCATGCCAATATGAGATATATGCATGGCAATAGTAATTTTTTAATTCCATCAAGATTCATAAATGAAATTGATGAAGATTTACTGGAGCCTATTAAGAGTAATAACAAATCTATTGCTAGTAAATATAATAGTTTTTCTCAAAACAAGAAAGATTTCGATAATTATTCTCAAGATTCAGATATAGAGGACTATTCACAAGAGGAGAATACATATATCAAGATAGGACAGAGAGTTAGTCATATGAAGTTTGGTGATGGTGTGGTACTTAGTTATACTGGTAAAAGCGATGACTTGAAATTACATATTAATTTTGAAAGCTATGGTAAAAAATGGTTAGTCTTATCTTATGCACAGTTAGACTTTTTGAAATAACTAAAGAAATATATAATAAATGAAAAGAAGAAATTTTTTAAAGTCATTGGCAGGCACGCTTACCTTAACATCATTGTTGGGTAGTAGTAGAGATTTGCCTGCGAAAGGAAAAACTGAATATAAATGGAAAATGGTTACTTCTTGGCCTAAAAATTTCCCTGGGTTAGGTGTGGGTGCTGAGAATTTAGCTGGGCTTATTACGAATTTATCGAATAATAGAATCAAAGTAAAAGTTTTTGGTGCTAATGAATTAGTGCCGCCATTAGAAGTTTTTGATTTTGTTTCAAAGGGTGGTGCGGAATTAGGACACTCTGGTGCATATTATTGGAAAGGTAAAAGTCAGGCCTGTCAATTTTTTTCATCAGTGCCTTTTGGAATGAATGCTCAAGAGATGAACGCATGGCTATATTATGGTGGTGGGATTAAGCTTTGGGAAAAGCTATATGATAAGTTCAATCTAATACCTAGACCAGCCGGTAATACTGGAGTGCAAATGGGAGGGTGGTTCAATAAAAAAATTAATTCTGTAAGCGACCTTAGAGGTCTTAAAATGAGGATACCAGGGCTTGGTGGAGAAGTCCTATCAAGAGCTGGTGGCACTCCTGTAACTCTTGCTGGGTCTGAAATATTTACTGCGCTGCAAACAGGCGTAATAGATGCAACAGAATGGGTAGGCCCATATAATGATAGAGCTTTCGGACTCCATAAAGCAGCTAGATATTATTACTACCCTGGATGGCATGAGCCAGGTCCAACCATAGAATGTATGATTAACAAAGATCAATATAATAGTCTCCCAGATGATTTGAAATTAATCATTGATGTTGCATGTAAGGCAGTTAATCTTGATATGTTGTCTGACTATACTGCTAAAAATAATTTAGCTTTACAGTATCTTAAGTCTGAAAATATTAATATTCTAAAATTTCCAAACGAAGTTCTAACAAAACTCAGAGTGCTATCAGATGAAATTTTAAAAGAAATTAGCTTAACAGATAATATTACAAAAGAAGTTTATAAATCTTATACCGATTTTCAGAGTAATGTTAAACCATGGACAGATGTTTCTGATAAATCATATTTAAATATAAGGTAGCTACTTTGCAAGTAAATCTGGAAGGATCAATGCAATTTCAGGAAACAGAAACACTAGTCCGATTGCGATAATTTGTATTAATATAAATGGAAGAACGCCTTTATATATATCCATAGTTTGTATTTCTTTTGGAGCTACGCCTCTAAGATAAAACAATGAGAAACCAAAGGGTGGAGTAAGGAAAGATGTTTGTAATACCATAGCTATCAAGATCCCAATCCAAATTGGGTCAAACCCAAATGAGAATAAAACTGGTCCAAACAAAGGAATTATTATAAATATAATTTCAATAAAATCTAAAATAAACCCTAAAAAAAACATTATACTTAAAGTTATTAGAAGAGAAATATATTTATTTTCTGGCCCATGCGATAGTAAGCTATGAATCAACTCTTCACCTTCTAGCCCTCTGAAGACCAGCGAGAAAAAAGTTGCACCTATAAGTATTAAAAAAACCATACTAGTTAACTTAATTGTTTCTTTTGAGGTTTCTTTAATAATATTGAAAGATAGCTTGCTTTTATTAAATGCTATTAATAAAGAACCAACTGCTCCAAGCGATGATGCCTCTGATGGTGTTGCAACTCCTAAAATAATTGACCCCAATACAATAAATATCAATAATATTGGAGGGAAGAATGATGAAATAAATTTTATATCATTTTTTTTAATATTTGGATTTGGATCTGCATTCTTAATTTTTAAAAACTTTATATAAAATATAAATATTATTGGTAATAATAATCCTGGTATTATAGCGCCAGCGAATAAATCAGAAATAGTTACAGTTTCTGGTGTAAATATCCCCGCATTTAATTGCGCTTGTTGATATGCTGAGGATAATACGTCTGCTAGCAATATTAAAACTAACGATGGTGGAATAATTTGCCCCAGTGTCCCAGATGCACAAATAACGCCACAAGCTAAATCTTTTGGATAGTTGTTTTTAATCATAATAGGAAGAGATAGTAATCCTAGGGTAACAACTGTCGCACCAACAATACCAGTACTAGCGCCCATTAAACTACCCACAATTACAACCGATATAGCAAATCCACCATTAGTATTTTTATATAATGAATTCATTGCAATTAATAACTCTTCAGCAATTTTAGTTTTTTGCAAAACTAACCCCATAAATATAAATAATGGTACTGCTAGTAAGTTTTGGTTTGTCATTATCCCAAAAATTCTATTTGGTATTGCTAGTAAGAATGAATAATCAAATAATCCTATAAAAAATCCAATTAATGAGAATAACAGAGCACTACTCGATAGAACAAACGCAACTGGAATTCCTGAAAGTAGTACTAAGAATGTAAATAAAACAAATAATATTGCAAATGTTTCGATACTCATCTTTCCATGCTCTTTAGTATTTTTAATAGTTGTGACATTGACTGAAGTAGTATTAATATTCCTGTTAGCGGAATAATTGTTTTTAAGATAAATACCAAATTTAAGCCACCAGCTTCACTCGACCCTTCAAAAATAGACCATGATTGTATAGTCATGCCTATACTGATGTATATGAGAAAAATAGCCGTCGGTAATATAAATAATAATATACTTGCCATGGACATATAGATTTTTATTTTTTTTGGAAGAATATTGTATATAACATCAATTTTTACATGAGCATCTTTTTTCAATGCATAACTTATTCCAAGCATAAAAATGGTTGCATGAAAGTACATGATTAATTCTTGAAGGGCTACAAAATTTACATTAAAAAAGAATCTGCATATCACGCTTATAAAAATCATCATAATCATGGCGAGAAGAAGTAACATTAGAAGATCACTAATTATTTCTGTAAAACTATCAATCATTTTATCAAAATTGAACATGCTCAGATCTGATATGATGTATTTATTCTATCTTTAAGTATATTCTCAAATATTAAAGGGTCTTTAATATGTGTCATTTCACCAATTTTAGGAAAATGTAAATCTAATAGTCTAGATAGATAGAATCTTAAAGCCGCAGATACTAAGGCATGGCGCCAATATTTTTTTTCTGACTCTACGATATCTCTTCTTTTTATATAAGAAGAGGTTAGCCTATTATATTTTTCAGTCACAATCATACCATTTTTAGAAGTACACCAATCATTAATAACTACAGCTAAATCATAAACTAAAAATCCTCGACAAGAGTAATAAAAGTCAATCATTCCGGAAATACTATTACCCTTGAATAATACATTATCTCTAAATAGGTCTGCATGTATTGTTCCGATAGGTAAATTTTGAGTTAATAGTTCTTTTTGAATATCTATAGCTTCTAAAATTAGTTTTGATTGTTTCTCTTCTATGACATTAATTAGTTTCTCATGCGATTTGATACACCACTTAATATCTCTTGAACTTTTTATTTCTTTTTTAAAGTCTGAGCCAAAAATATGAAATTCTGCAAGTAGGTTTCCAATGGATTCACAACTGTTCAGATCTGTATCCACTTGAGATTTACCATCAAGTTTCTGAATAATTGCGGATGGTTTATTGTTTATGATTACAAATAATTCTCCATTATTAGATTTTAAGACATTCGGGCATAATAACCCCTTGCCGCTCAAATGATTCATGAAATCTAGATATTGGCCCACATCATCTTTTTTTATATTTTCAAAAATTGTGAATATATACTCATTTTGATCAGTTTTTAGAAGATAATTGGTATTTTCAATTCCGTCAGAGATACCGGTAAGACTAACTGCTTTTCCTAGTGAATATCTCAATAGGTGTCTAGAAAGCTCTTCTTCAGTAATTTTAGTATATACAGACATAGCTATTTTAAATTTTTTAAGTTATAACTTTTGAATGAAATAAACTTAACATAGGTTTGGGTATTTTGGTTGATAAAAATGTAAATAATTTCATATTAGTTGATGGTTCATCGTATCTATATAGAGCTTTTTATGCTTTACCACACCTTAAAAATGCTAAAGGTGATCATACCGGAGCTATTTATGGAGTTACTAATATGCTTTCTAAGTTAATTAGACTGCATAATCCTAAATATTTATGTGTAATATTTGATGCCAAGGGCAAGAACTTCCGACATAAAGTCTATAAAGACTATAAGGCAAATAGATCATCTATGCCTATAGAGTTATCTGAACAAGTTATTCCAATTATAAATTTTATTGAAAGCTTAGGTATTAAAGTACTTCAAATTCCTAATGTCGAAGCAGATGATGTTATAGCAACCTTAGCTACTCCAAATTATGGAAAAAATATCAAAGTAATTATTTCTTCGGGAGATAAAGATTTAGCTCAATTAGTAAATGATAATGTTATTTTGATTAATAGCATGGATGAAAAAAGATTAGATATTAAAGGTGTTATAGAAAAATTCGGAGTACACCCTGATAAAATTTTTGATTATTTAGTATTAGTGGGAGATACATCTGACAATATACCAGGTGTTGATAAAATTGGCCCAAAAACAGCCATGAGACTATTAGAAAAATATGGTTCTTTAGATGGAATTATTGAAAATATAGATGCTCTTAAAGGGAAAGTTCAAGAGAACATAGGAAAATCATCCGAAACAATCAAGCTGGCTAAAAAACTAATCAAATTAAAAACAGATGTGGATGTAAAATTGGATCTAGACACTTATGTTATTGATAAAAGAGATGAAAGTAAGCTATCTGAAATTGCATTAAAGTATGAGCTTAAAAATATTATGGACTATTTCTCAATCGAAGAAGTCCAAAAAAAAGTAAATAAAAAATCTTCATATAAGCTTATAGATAATGAAGAGGAATTTATTGAATTAATATCAAATTTAAAAAAACATAAAGTATTTGCGTTTGATACTGAAACTACATCCCTTGATGCAATGCAGGCAGATCTAGTTGGTATATCTTTTTCTTATTCTGAACGACAAGCATTTTATATACCAATAAATCATGAAGATGCTGGTGGTAATATAAAGATGGAAAAAGAAAAAATTTATAATTATCTTAGAGAACTTTTTTCTAACAAAAATATAAGAGTCATAGGTCAAAATTTAAAATATGATATGAATGTCTTATATAAATATAATATAACATTTAGTTGCCAGATCGAAGATACAATGATTCTCTCTTATATCTATAACTCTTCTAGAAAACATGATCTTGATAGTTTAGCTGATCGTTATTTGGATCATGTAACTATCAAATATAAAGAAGTGGTGGGATCTGGTGTAAAACAAAAAAGTTTTTCTGAGGTAGGTATTAAAAAGGCAGTTGCTTATGCTTGCGAAGATTCAGATTTAACTTTTAGGTTATATAATTATTTATCAAATAAATTAACTACTCATGAAGAGCAGTCTAATCTATATCATAAAATAGAATTACCACTTGTTAAAGTTATTGCTAATATTGAGCAGAATGGAGTTATGATTGACTCTAAAAGTTTAGAGAGTCAAAGTAAAGATCTTGAGAGTAGAATAAAAGATATTGAAAAAAATGTTTATAAATATGCTAATAAAGAATTTAATATTAGCTCACCTAAACAAATACAGGAGATATTTTATAATGACCTAAACTTGCCAGTTCTTAAAAAGACACCTAAGGGACAACCTTCAACAAACGAAGAAGTCATGGAGGAGTTATCACTCATTCATGAATTACCTAAGTTAATTTTACAATTTAGAAACTTAATGAAATTAAAAAATACTTATACAGATAAGTTAGGCAAGCAGGTTAATAAGAATACGATGAGACTGCATACATCATATAATCAAACAATCACTATCACGGGAAGGTTATCATCTTCAAATCCAAATTTACAAAATATCCCAATCAAGACTAATGATGGGAAAAATATTAGAAAGACGTTTATTGCAAAGAAAGGTTATAAAATAATCTCAGCAGATTACTCACAGATAGAGCTGAGAGTTATGGCTCACTTATCTCAAGATAAAAATCTACTTAATAGTTTTTTAAATGGTGAAGATGTTCATTCATCGACTGCTATACAAGTATTTTCATTAAAAGATAACCCAAACGAGGAACAGAGGAGAGCAGCTAAAGCTATTAATTTTGGTCTAATCTATGGAATCTCATCATATGGTTTAAGTAAACAACTTAAGATAGATAAAGGTTCTGCTAAAGACTATATAGAAAAATATTTTATAAAATATAATGGGATAAAAGATTTTATGGAAAGAACAAAAATTGAAACAAAGAAAATTGGTTATGTTTCTACATTACTTGGCAGAAGAGTTTATATTCCAAATATCACCCATAATAATTTTCAGATTAGAAGCGCTGCAGAGAGAACTGCTATAAATGCACCAATTCAAGGTACTGCAGCAGATATACTAAAAATTGCTATGATAAATATTGATAAATGGATTAATAATACAAGCTACCCTATTCAAATGATCATGCAGGTACATGATGAATTAGTATTTGAAGTGCATGAAGATTTTGTTGATGAGGCAAATTTGAAAATCACTGAGTTGATGTCTAGTTGTTATAGCTTGGATGTACCGCTTATTGTGGATATAGGTATTGGAGATAATTGGGATAAAGCACATTAAATTACTAAGAGAGCATTTGAAGTATCATTATGATGCTATATAATGTTTCGTGAGTTATGAATAAATTATCAATATATATCAAAATATCTTTTTTAATCATATTTTCAGCTAATATTCATGCAGGAGATATAGCCAAAGGTAAAGAAAAAAGCGTAACATGTGTAGCTTGCCACGGAGAATTAGGTGTTAGCGTTAGTCCTATATGGCCAAAATTAGCAGGACAACATGAATCATACTTATCATCACAATTACATGAATTTAAAAAAGGTATGGACGGCCAAAGAAATAATGCCGTTATGTACGGAATATCCATGACACTTTCTAATGAGGATATTGATGACCTTTCTGCTTATTATGCATCCCTTGTTAAGTCTATAGGCATAACCGAGGATAAATCCTTTAAATTAGGCCAAAATATTTATAGAGGTGGCAATATGGAATACAAAATACAAGCCTGTATAGCATGCCATGGTCCAAATGGAGATGGAAACAGCCCGGCAGGGATACCTGTTGTATCAGGACAACATGCTGAATATATATATTCACAACTTAAAAATTTTCAAGCGAGTATTCGATCAAATGATTCAAATAAAATGATGAGAAACATTGTTCATCGTATGACTGACGAAGAAATGAAGGCGGTCTCGCAGTATATTCAAGGATTACATTAATGCGAATTTTATCATTTATACCGATAGCTTTAGCATTGTCCATTAGTAATATAGCTATATCGTCCGATTCACTACATAAATATACTCAAATATCAAATCAGGCACAAACCGAAAGTGACAAAATAGTTATATATGAGTTTTTTTGGTACGGTTGCCCACATTGTTACAGCATGGAGCCTACAATAAATGATATAGAGTCTAATTTAGATAAAGATACGATTTTAGTTAAGATACCAGTTGCACTCAGAGATTCTTGGGAACTTCATGCCAAAGTTTATTACACTCTGCAACAAATGAAGTTAGATGATAATTTGCATGAAAAGGTATTTGCCGAGATACATGTAAATGGCAATAGATTAGATACACAAGAAAAGTTAGCTGATTTTATAAAAACAGAAGGTTATGATGCTGATAAGTTTCTAAGTATTTTAAATTCTTTTGGAACTGAAATTCGTATTAAAAAAGCATCCAGACTAGCTAATCAGTACCAGATAAAATCTGTCCCTGCATTAATTATAAATGGTAAATATAAAACTAGTGGTTCACATGTGGACTCATATCAAGAATTATATGATGTTGTGCAATTATTAATAGACAAAGAAAGGTTAAATTGATCTGATAGGAGATAAAAAATGAGTGCTAAAGTTATAAGCGGTAGAGAAGTTGCAGAAACAATATTAACAACTGATCTGAAAAACAAAGTTTTGGAGCTTAATAAGAAGAATATTAAACCTAAATTAATAGTTATGTTGGTAGGTGACATGAAGGCATCAGCTAGCTATGTCGCACAGAAAGAAAAGTTTGCAGTAAAAGCAGGTATAGAATCTAATATTATGAGATTTGAAGCCAATGTTACTGAAAAAGAAATTCTAAGTCAGATTGATAATATTAATAGTGATAAAAGCATTCATGGAGTTATAGTTCAATTACCACTACCTGATCATATCTCTGTCACAAAGGTTCTAAATAGAATCGATCCATCAAAAGATGTTGATGGCTTTACTCCAACGAATGTTGGTAAACTATTTTTAGGCGAGGAAACATTAGTGTCATGCACTCCTAAAGGGATTATGCAGATGCTAGCATCTACGGGTACAGATTTAAGTGGTAAGAATGTAACAGTTGTGGGTAGATCAAATATTGTAGGTAAACCAGTTGCAATTTTATGTTTACAGCAAAATGCTACTGTAACAATGTGCCATTCTCGTACAAAAGATCTTAACTCTAAACTTGCTGATGCTGATGTCATAATAGTTGCTGTGGGCATACCCAAATTTATTAATGGAGACCAGATACCGAAAGGTTCAATAGTTATTGATGTAGGTATTCATAATATAGATGGAAAATTATGTGGAGATGTTGATTTTGACTCTGCATCACAAAAAGCTTCGGCTATAACACCTGTTCCTGGTGGTGTTGGGCCTATGACAGTTTGTGCTTTAATCGAGAATACAATAATTGCAGCTGAGAGAATTGGTTAGCGCCTGAGAAGATTCGAACTTCTGACCTTTAGCTTCGGAAGCTAATGCTCTATCCAACTGAGCTACAGACGCAAATTTATGATGAATTTATTATTTCTTTTAGTATAATCTACACAAGAAAGAAAACAT
>JABHRC010000013.1 GCA_018670435.1 Gammaproteobacteria bacterium | reverse complement strand
GCTTTAACAAACTCAGCAGCCATTACTAGATCACCTTCATTCTCACGATTTTCATCATCCATGATAATAACCATTTTACCTTTCTTGAGCGATTTAAGTATTTCTTCAGTAGTATTAATCATTCTTTAGTTTCTCTAAGTGTTTGGCTATATAGTCTACTTCAATATTGACGTTGTCACCTATTTCATAACCATTAATAATCGTGTTTTCATAAGTATGCGGAATTATCATTAAGTCTATCATATCGTCATCTACATTATTGATAGTTAAACTAACACCATCTATACAAATTGATCCTTTTTGAACTATATATTTAAAATATATTTGATTAATTTTTATCTGAAGAAACCATGAATCTATTTTTTGTAAAATGTTAACAATTATTCCAACTGTATCGACATGACCAGTAGTTATATGTCCACTAATGAATTTATTTAAAGTTAAAGGAAATTCTATATTTACTAGGCTATTTTTATTCAGAGATTTTAATGAAGTTAATTTTAAAGTTTCTGGGGATAAATTAAAACTAAAAATATTATTATGATGCTCAATTACTGTTAGACAAGCTCCATTAACCGCAACACTGTCACCATTAGATATATTAATAGATAAACCTAGAATTTCTATTGAAATTACATAGCCTTGCTTAACTTCATCTATAGATACAATTTTCCCAATATTTTCAACGATACCTGTGAACATCTTATTTCTCTAATCTCACTTTTATATTATTACCAATAGGAATCATATCACTTATTCTAAATTTTATCTTTTTAGAAAGATTTTTTATATGAGTAACGCCAGAAAATGTTTTTCCTGTAGAGCCAATAATTTTTGGAGAGATATATAGTATCATCTCATCTATTAAAGATTTTTCTAAGAAAGATTTGATGAGTGTAGGACCAGCCTCGATAAATATATTATTTATATCTTGATCAGCTAGATATTTCATACATTTAGAAATATTTATTCTTTTATCTATAGTCTCCATATAGACAATAGTGACATTCTTTTTATATTTTTTAGTAGTATTCTTAATAGATGTAAATAAATATATCTTCCTCGATGAATTATTAAATATTTTACTCTTCAATGGTATTTTTAATCTAGTATCAACTATTGCAAGATCTGGTTGTTTTAAAATCTTTTTTAATAGCAACGGATCTCTTACATTTAAACTTGGATCATCTAGTATCACTGTCTTTGAAGAAGAAAATATTAGCGATGCAATTGACCTTTCCATCTGAACATCTTGTCTTGATTCTTCCGAAGTTATCCATTTGCTACTGCCGTTGCTTAAAGATATTTTGCCATCCAATGATATTCCTGATTTACATGTAACTGAAGGTCTTTTTAATAAAAATTTATTAAAAAATCCTTGGTTTAATTTTATCGCATCATCTTTCAATACTCCAATCTTAACCTCTATACCTGATCTTTTGAGTTGCTCAATACTTTTTCCATTTACAACAGGATTAGGATCTAAAGATGAAACTACTACTCTCTTAATTTTACTTCTTATTATTAAGTCAGAACATGGCGGTGTTCTACCATAATGACAACATGGTTCTAAATTTATATATAGAGTTGAATTATGAGCAGATTTTCCAGCATCATTAATAGCTTCTTGTTCTGCATGTGGTGAACCAGGCTTTAAATGATAACCTTGACCCATTATTTTACCATTTTTAACTATAACTGCTCCAACCATAGGGTTTGGGTGCACAGTATATTTTCCATTAAGAGCTAATTTGAAAGTTTCTCCTATATAATATTTGTCAGTTTCTTCCTTATTCATCTTGCAATAGGTTCTTCTGAAGTTTTTTCATTTCTGGAGATAAATCTTTCTCTAAATCTTTTATAACCCTAGTAAAAGCTTCTTTGTCCTCAAAATTTAAATAGACGGATGCAAATCGTAAGTATGCGACATGATCTAACTTCAATAACTCATCCATTACTATTTTACCAATTTGATTTGAAGATATTTCTTTATCAATATGCGTTCTACATCTTTTGAAGATATTGTTAAATGTATTGTCAATATCAACTATAGTGTTTTCTCTTTTCTCAAGAGCTATATACACGCCTTTCTTAACTTTATCTTCAGAGAATAATTCTGATGAATTATCTGTTTTAGTTACACGAGGATATGACAATTCTGATTGCTCGGATGTATTAAAACGTACACCACAAGAAATACACTCACGTCTCCTTTTTATAGCATTAATTTCACCGACTAATCGAGAATCAATTACCTTTGTCTCGGGCTCCCCACAGAAAGGACAGCGCATATTAAATACCTCTAAGCTACAGCTTTTTTATTCGTAGAATAAACTGGGAACTGAGATGTTAAGTTTAATATTTTTTCTTTAACAGAAGCAATTTTAGACTCATCTTCGATATCATCTAGCACGTCACATATTAAATTTCCAAGGATAGTAGTTTCAGCTTCTTTAAAACCTCTTGTCGTAATAGCTGCCGTGCCAAGTCTAATACCACTCGTCACAAAAGGACTTTGTGGATCATTTGGAACTGAATTCTTGTTAACGGTAATATTGGCTTTATGTAAAGCCGCATCCGCAGCTTTTCCAGTTAAACCTTGTTTTACTAGACTAACTAACATCAAGTGATTTTTAGTCCCACCTGATACAATTTCAAAGCCTCTAGAAATTATTGTTTTCGCTAAAAGATCGGCATTTATGACAACTTGCTTCATATATTCTTCGAACTCAGGCTGCAATGCTTCTTTAAATGCAACTGCTTTTGCCGCAATAACATGCATTAATGGTCCACCTTGTGTTCCAGGAAATACTAAAGAATTAAATTTTTTCTCTAGTTCTGGATTAGATTTACATATGATGATTCCACCTCTAGGTCCTCTTAATGTTTTATGAGTTGTCGATGTAACTACATCAGCAAACGGAACTGGGGATGGATAAACACCACCTGCAACTAGTCCAGAAACATGAGCCATGTCGACAACAAAATAAGCATTTACTTTTTTTGCAATTTTAGACATTCTTTCCCAGTCAATTACTTGTGAATAAGCTGAGAATCCACCTATTAGCATTTTAGGTTTATGTTCAACTGCTAATTTTTCTATCTCATCATAATCAAGCATACCATTTTCATCTATACCATACTGAATAGCATTAAATAATTTTCCTGAAAAATTTACTTTTGAACCATGCGTTAAATGACCACCAGCGTCTAAGCTCATTCCTAATATAGTATCACCGGCATTTAACAGGGCAAGATAGACTGCAGCATTTGCTTGTGATCCTGAATGAGGCTGCACATTTGCATAATCTGCTCCATATATCTCTTTTAATCTATCAATAGCTAATTGTTCTGCTATATCTACATTTTCACACCCGCCATAATATCTCTTATAAGGGTATCCTTCTGCGTATTTATTAGTTAAAACTGATCCTTGTGCCTCTAAAACCCTAGGGCTAGCATAGTTTTCAGAAGCTATAAGCTCCACATGTTCTTCTTGACGAATAATTTCCTTTTTAATTGAATCATTCAGTTCATCATCAAAGCCAGCAATTTTCATATCTACATCAAACATATGGGTCTCCTTTTACAAGTATAGTGTCTAAATTCAAATGAAATATTAACATTTAATCTATTTTTTGTAACTAAATTTCTACTCCATCATTATCATCTTCTAAGGTTATATTGGGTTGTTTAACCCTATTTAAATCATAGTGTTTAATACTACTAAGATACTCTTTTGTTACTTCCCAGATAGGGCTGCCACTCTCCTCAGAGTTCACACTAGCCCAGCCACTTACAACATATTTCTTACTATTAATCAATGATTTACCAGTTTTTAATGTGATATTGTTTATCCTGTTATTAATAGTATTCTTTGGAGTAATATCATAATTTATTCCAGTAGTTCTTACCATATCTCCACCTTGTTGCAAATAAGGATCTGGATTAAATATATTATCAGCCACGTCTTCAAGAATGTTTTTAATAGTTAGGCCGGTCATTTCTCTTCGGTAGACATTTGGATATGTGATAGCGGTATGATTGTAAATATCAGACATCAATATATCTTCACCGGCAAGGACAGTGGGTCCCCATCTAAATCCAGGAGATAAGCAAATTTCTGCATCAAGAACGCTAGACATTGAGTCACAGATAAGATTATCAAAAGACCCATTAAAGTTACCTCTTCTATATAAATCAAAGTTTGATTTTCCAATTTTCTCGTTTAATTCTCCTAGATGTGGTTTTTTTATATTTGTAATATAGTTATTCATTTCAGAAGATGGTTTTATCTGATTAGAAAGAATTGGAAGGAGCTTATATCTATAATCAAATGAAGATCGTCCAACTTTAACGTCAATCATTGATACAAATTTTCCATTACATCCCGAATTGAGTATTATAGTTCTAGAGCTACCGTTAATAACTTCTATTGGTTTAGGTAACACATCATGAGTATGACCGCCGAAAATAATATCAATACCCTCGACCTTAGATGCCATTTTCTTATCGACATCGACACCATTGTGAGATAATAAGACAATCAAGGATACATTTTCCTTGAGCTTAATCTTGTCAACTAGCTCTTGAAGATCTTTATCACGGATGCCAAAAGTAAGATTTGGTATCAACCTGCTTGGATTAGCAATAGGAGTATATGGGAATGCTTGACCAATAACAGCAACTCTTTGTTTATTTATTATTTTTATAACATAAGGTTTCTGAAAATGATTATTTTCGTCAACAGGCTCAATTCCATCAAATAGAGCTTCTTCAGTTAGTGAAATATTTTGCGCAACAAAATCTCCATTAAATTTTTTTAAATTTTCTAAAAATATTTTTTCACCATATGTGAATTCCCAATGTCCAGTCATGACATCGACACCTAGAATATTTGATGCGCCAACCATATCCATTCCATTAGTCAATAATGACAGGCCACTTCCTTGCCATGTATCTCCGCCATCCAATAACAACGCATGGTCGTTAGCGTCATGTCGTAATTGATCAATAATTGTTTTCAAATAGGCATATCCGCCAAATTTACCAAACTCTTTTGCATGTTGATTGAAATTAAGATGGGTGAAAGCATGTTTCATTAAACTTGAATCGATGGAATAATAATCTAAAAGTTTTCTTCCAACTATATGAGGTGGCGTATTTCTATTATTACCAACACCTAAGTTATAATTAGGCTCTCGGAAATACATTGGATCTAGTTGCGCATGAGTATCTGTTATATGAATTAATCTTAAGTCACCAAATAGTTGTGTATTATAATCAATACCTGATGAGCCAAAAGAAGGTCTCACTATACCTGCTGCATACCCAGCCATTAAAAACTGAAGAAACTCTCTTCTATTCATGTTCGATAAACCCTTTTTTTAATTAACAATATAGATAATATTATAAATAAATAAATGCTAAATATTAAGTAATCAGCTTTTATAATCAAGTAATAATGTATTAATGATAATACAAGTATTAAATAAATTAATCTATGTATTGATAGCCATTT
>JABHRC010000028.1 GCA_018670435.1 Gammaproteobacteria bacterium | reverse complement strand
GGATTTTCTATAAGTGAAAATATATCTTGAAACATAATCCCTTTTTTTGGAAAGTTTGGGATAACTCGCAAATTATTTTTTAGTAGAGTTGATAATTTATTATTCATAATATGCTTATTTTTTCGTCATTTTATATATATAAAGATTATATGATTATTTTTATAGTTTTACTAACTTTATAGTTCTTGTTATTATCATTGTATGGGCATAAAAAATAAAGACAAAATTATTGATATCTTAAATGAAATTATGAGATATGAGCTTTCAGGGGTTGTTAGATACACACATTATGCGCTGATGGTTACTGGAAGAGATCGATTGAGTTTAACTCAATTTTTTAAAGAACAAGCCACAGAGTCATTATTGCATGCGCAGCAGGCCGGGGAGTTAGTTACTGGCTTAGACGGGCATCCATCATTAGAAATCTCCATAATTGAAGAATCCAATAAACATAATTCAATAGATCTACTTCAAGAAAGTGCTACACATGAAAAAAATGCAGTATCCTTATATAAAGACCTTGTTGAGGCAGTAAATGGTGAAAGTATCTACCTAGAAGAGTATGGAAGAGAAATGATCAAGGCTGAAGAAATTCATAGCATTGAAATACAAAAAATGCTCAAAGATTATAGCAATTAAGTAATAAATTTACTTTGAACTCCCTTAGCCTAAATTGTTTTTAAAAATTCTATTATTTCAATATATGTTTTTTCAGTAGCATGTGGACTATATTTTACAGACACGCCCTTTGTTGAACATTTGTCTAATAATTTAGCAGATTCATTAGGACCTTTAACTTTTTCATTAGAGATTGTTTTTATTTCTCCAATTTTAGATATTGTTAATGTGCACTCATCATTGATGATGTGAAGACTAGGTAGCTTATCAAAAGTGAATCCAAAAAATAAAAAAGGATTGTCATAACCATGTTTCGCACCCTCTAATGAAATATGTTTGATTTTATTTTCATTTGTAGAAAACTTGTCATATATATTTATACATGCTTGTTCCGGAGTCAAGTCATCACTACGACCAGTCAATATTAATAAAGGGTTATTTGTTTTAGCTTCTTCATTAAATGTAAAACCACAGTACGGATAAATGGCTACACTCGCATCAAATAAATATTTACTATTATTGATAAGGTCTGTGGCTTGTCTGAAATGTGAAAGTATTGGTCCTACACCACCCTGAGACCAGCCAATGTATGCAACTTTCTTAATCTTTGGGTGAGTTTTAATTAAATTAAGAGCTCTAAATGCGTCATTCATAAAAGTTATACCGGATACTTTAGAAAAAGTTTTATCATACTTTATGCCTCTATTTAGATAATGATCAATTTGAAAGACAACATACCCATTGTTAGTTAGCAGGTCTACATAGCTATTATGATATTTTCTTAAACCTCCAGATCCATGAGATAATATAACGGCATCATACTCGCTTTTTTTAATTTTAGGAAAAATCAGATTGCCATAGATTATAATTTCAGGCTTTTTATTATAGTTTAAATCATAACTATCTATGGATTTGAAGCATACTTTTTTATCTATTTCTATATTTATACTAGAGTAAACCTTAGTTTCGTCACTGCAGGGGTTTATTTTAGTATTGGAGCATCCGGTGATAATTAGAAACATCAGTAGAACTGATATTAATTTAATAACTTCTAACATTTTGTATCTTATCGTTTATTTAGAAACAGCCTTCATCCCTGTAGCTATTTTAATCGTTTCAAATAATTGATTATCTGTATTATATGGATCTGGTAATTCAACTACTTTATCTTTTTCATATTCTATAATAACATCTGGAGTAATTCCTTGTGCGTGTATATCTCTACCCAAAGGAGTATAGTAGCGAGCTGTAGTTAGTTTAAGAGCAGAACCATCTGATAATTCTTGGATAGTCTGCACAGAAGCTTTGCCATAAGACTTATTGCCAACTATAGTTGCCCTATTACTATCTTGAAGAGCACCTGCTACAATCTCAGAAGCAGATGCTGAACCCCCATTAATCATAACAATTAGTGGTAACCCATTTAATATATCTTGAGGAGTAGCAAAGTATTCAAGTTTAGAATTTATTGTTCTTCCATTCGTGTAAACTATTTTTCCTTCTTGCAGAAAGAGATCTGTAATGCCTACGGCAGAACCTAAAACTCCTCCTGGGTTATTGCGTAAATCTAATATGAGTCCATCAATTGGATTTGGGGCTAGTTTCTTTAATTTATAAATTGCACTTTTTAAATCATTTGTTGAATTTGATTGAAAACTTGAAAGCCTTACATAGCCAATGTTATCAAAAACTTTATATTTTATGCCTTTAGATACAATTATTTGCCTTGTTATATCTAGTATAAGAGGTTCACCGAGTTTTTTTCTTAATACGGTGATTTGAATCTTAGTCCCTGGTTCTCCCCTCATTAGCTTAACAGCATCTCCAATTTCCATATCTTTAACAGAAGTTTCCCCAACTTTAACAATTAGGTCGCCTGCTAAGATCCCAGCTCGTTGGGCAGGAGTATCATCTATTGGAGTTATTACTTTCACATATCCGTCTTCAGTAGTGATTTCTATGCCAAGACCACCAAATTTACCTGTTGTGCCAATTTTTAACTCATTAAAATCATCATCAGTTAGGAAAGCAGAGTGTGGATCAAGACCAGACACCATTCCTTTAATAGCAGCTTTAAAGAGTTGTTCATCATCAATTTCTTCTACATACTGCTCTTTTATTCTTTTGAATACATCTACAAACTGCTCAATATTCTGTGCTGGCACAGTTTCATCTGCTTCAAGTGTCACGATAGGTGACTCAAATTGAGCCAGCAAAATCATGGTGAATAGCAAATGTTTTAGATTTTTCATAGTAATATTCATTATATTTTTCTATTAAAGAAAATAATACCATTATATTCCTTTATTATCTTATTAGTTTTGTCTAATATAGATGTATTGATTAAGAATATTACCATATATGGAAACTGAAAATACTAGCTTGGATATTGCAGAACAAATCTTGTTGCAAGAAAAACAGATTCAAAATGATGTGGAAACTGCTTCTAGATCTTTGAAAGCGATGTCTCATCCTTTAAGACTAATGATACTATGTAAATTAGGGGAAGATGAGTTCAGTGTTCAAGATATTGTTGATAATGTTGGTACATCTCAAAGCAATATTTCTCAGCATTTAGCTATTTTAAGAGATAAGGGAATCTTGTCTGCCAGGAAATCAGCTAATAAAGTATTCTATAAAGTTAGTGATCATAAAACCTTGAAACTCATTGAAATGATGAGAGAGGTTTTCTGTTCACATCAAAAATAAATAAAGGACGGCCTCATTGGAATTTATATCAAATAATATAATATTATTTATAGCATTAGCGATACTTGTCTTACTTATTATAAATTTAGAAACTAAGTCTCTTTTTGGCAAAGTTCAAAAGCTATCTTGTGATGAATTAACTAGGCTTTTAAATAGTTCAAAGATTAATTTAATAGATTTTCGTACAAAAGAAGAATTTAATTCAGGTCATATTATTACAGCTCAAAATCTGAGATTCGAAGATATTGATAAGCTTGATACTAAAAATAATAACGCATTTGTTGCATATGCTAATACAGATTCTGATGCCTTAAAAGGGGCAAAGCAATTCTCAAAACTAGGAATACAACAAGTTTTTTATTTAGAGGGTGGCATCAAGTCATGGATAGAAAATAATATGCCATTAACTGGAGAAGATTAAGATGGATAAAAAAGATATTAAATTTTTTGTAAAAAGAGTATTCACAAAAGATTTGTCGTTAGAGTCACCAGAAGCGCCTGCAATTTTTGATAATATCAAGGCAACACCTAAGATAGCATTTAATTTAAAGACAGCCATTGCTACTATTGATGATACTACTTACGATATTACATTAGATATTAATGTTAAGGCTGAAACAGAAAACAATATTATATATGTGGTCGAAGTTAAGCAATCAGGTTTATTTGTCATAGATGGTGCTGATGATGAGCTGAAAGATGTTTTTTTGAATATAAGGTGTCCTGAAGTTATTTTTCCTTATGCTAGGGAAACAATATCCTCGCTTGTTCAGAAAGCTGGTTTCCCACCAATTTTTATCGCTCCAATTGATTTCAATGCTTTATATCAGCAAGAGTTATCTAAAAAGAAACATTAAGCAATGATAAGAACATTTCGAATATTTGGTGCAGGAGAGTGGGGCCTAGCAGTAGCCAATCACTTATCATGTCTTGGTAATAATGTAGAAATCTTTCTACGTGATGGCAATAAGATAAATGAATTTAGTGCACAGCGAGCTTATAAAGATTTAGATATATCCTTCAATAAAAATATTATATTTTATAATTTTTCAGATCTAAACATTTTGCCTGAAAATAAAAATACTTTTAATATCATTGCTTCTTCAAGTTCTGGGTTTTCAGGTATCATTAATAGTTATCAAGAGTACTTCAAATCTTGCGAATCAATTCTATGGCTAACAAAAGGCCTAGATCACTCAAGTGGTTTGCTATTTCATGAAATTATAGATCAACAATTATCACCCAATATAAATAAGTGCATCATATCAGGCCCAAGCTTTGCTAAAGATTTAGTTTCTGCCAAACCATTAAAAGTAAGCCTTGCATCATCTTGCGATCTCTTATCGAACTCTGTTATTGAGGCCATGGAGACAGAGAATTTTATGTTTGAGAAAACAACAGATATCATAGGCGTTGAAGTATCTGGAGTTATGAAAAATATATCTGCAATTTTAGCGGGGGCCTTAACAGTAAATTCATATCCAGATGAATATATAGAAGAACTTATAGCTTTATCTCAAAGGGATATTAAAAGTATCGTCCGTAAAATAACAAGTCAACAGAAGTCCTATAGAGTCTCAGAAGAAGATCTTGATAAAACTGTTTTAAGCCCAGCATGCTATGGTGATATGCATCTAACATGTTATTTTAATACATCTCGTAATAGACAATTAGGTCTAAAAATTATAGGCACATATAATTTAGAAAAGATTATTAAAAAGATCGGAACAGTCGAAGGATACTTATCTACTCTAACATTGAATAAGCATGAGAAAGTATTTGGAGAATCTAGAGTTGTTGAAGCTGCTTATAAGATTCTATATTTAGATGCTAAGCCAAAGAAAGTTTTGAATAAACTATTCAACTAGTGATCTTTTACTTTTCTAGCTAAAGTATTTCTTCCCCACCCTAGTAATTTTGCAGCTTCTAATTTAATTCCATCTGTAGCAAGAAGAGACTCTTCAATTAACATTTTTTCTACCTCCACGCCCACTTTTTTTAAGATATCTTTATCTGATAAGATTTCTTTTCTTATATGCTGTTGGAGGCCTGACTTCCAATCTCCATCTGTACTTACCACATTAATTTTTTGAGTATTTAGAAATATGTCATCCGGTAAATCATCAATTGTAATAACAGATGATGCACTCATTACTGTTAAGTATCTACATATATTCTCTAACTGTCTTATGTTACCGGGCCAATTAAACTCTATTAGATATTTTAATGTTGAATCATCTATTCTTTTTTCTTCTGTATTTAGTTCAGTTGCTGATGTCTTTAAGAAATATGTTATTAGTGATGATATATCTTCTTTTCTTTCCCTTAAGGGTGGGAGTACAAGTTTAAACACATTTAATCTATGATATAAATCTTCTCTAAATTTATTTGTTTTTATTAGTTCTTCTATATATTGATTAGTAGCTGCAATAATCCTCACATCAGATTTAATAGGCCTATGGCCACCCACTCTGTAAAATTCTTGGCTTGAAAGAACTCTTAGTAGTCTTGTCTGTAATTCAGGGTGCATGTCGCCAACCTCATCAAGAAATAGTGTTCCACCTTGGGCTTGCTCAAATCTTCCGATTCTTTGTGCTTGAGCTCCAGTAAAAGCACCTTTTTCATGACCAAATAATTCTGATTCAAGTAAGTCATGCGGAATTGCAGCAACATTAATTGCCACAAAAGGTTTTGAGCTCCTGTTACTGTTATCATGAACTGCTTGTGCAATCAATTCCTTCCCTGTTCCAGATTCACCTCTTATTAGAACAGTTATATTAGAATTTGATATTTTTCCTATTGCCCTAAATACATTTTGTAGTGATTGTGCTTGACCAATAATTTTTGATGATTGAGCAGTTGAATTAGAATTTTTCTTAATGGTATCCACATCAGTCTGATTCAAAGCTTTTAGTGCAAGTGATCTAATAGTATCTACATCAAATGGTTTAGGTAGATATTCAAATGCTCCTCCTTTATAAGCCGAGAGAGCATTATCTATATCTGAGTGAGCAGTAATTACGATAGTTGGTAAACTAGGACATTTTTCTGAAACCTTTTGAAGTAAATCCAATCCCGATAGACCAGGCATTTTAATATCTGTGATTATTAGATCTGGCTCATCTGAATTTAAGGCTAGTAACGCTTCAGAGCCATTAGGAAATGTTTCTATAATAAAATTATCTTCAAGCGCACTCCTACATATTTCTCTAATGCTTTCCTCATCATCGACTATCCATAATTTAGATTTTTTCATTCTGAAGACCATGGAATTATAATAGAAAAGACTGTTTCTTTATTTTTGCTTTTACATTCAATGATTCCTTTATTCTGTATTATTATAGACTGAGCTATAGTTAAACCGAGCCCCATACCATCATTCTTAGTAGTCACCATCGGATAAAATATCTCTTTTAATTTCTTTTCAGGTATACCGACTCCATTGTCAATAACATCAATTTTAATAACCAAATCATGCCTTATGTCGCCTATTGTATATTTCAATAGTGGCCTTGTTTTGATAACTATTTTTCCATCTTTATTAATTGCTTGAATCGCATTCCTGATTATATTTATAAGGGCCTGTATTATCTGATTTTTATCAAGGTATAGTTGTGGAATGCTAGGATCATAGTCTTTTACAAAGTTAACACCAAGATTATCTACATCATATTTAAATAACTCAGTTACATGCTCCGTGACTTCATGAATATTAATCATATCTTTATCTACAGACGGCAAAGGGGATGACATTGCATTTATCAACTTTAATAATCTTTCAGATTCTTTTCGTATAATTTTCGTAAATTTAGCTTGAGATTCATCAGTTAGAGTACGATCTAGAAGTTGTGCTGCACCCATGATCCCACCCAAAGGGTTTTTTATCTCATGTGACAAACCTTTTACCATTTCCCTTGTCGCTTTTTGTTGATCTATTAAATTCTGGTCAAGAGAAATGTTGTATAGTCTCCCAGTCTCATTTAATTCAAGTAATATATATTTAACATCATTATTATAATAACTAGAGATATTACAGTCTACGATACGTTCGATGCGATCAAAATTTTTAAACTTTAAATCTCTTAGCATTACAGGCTGAGAGTCTTCTTTAATATTATTTAAATACATTGATAAACTAATATTTTCACATCTCAACTCTGTAATTTCTTTAATAGCAGTTGACGAACCTAACAAGTCTATTGCTGAAGTATTTGTATATATATATCTAAAATCTGCATCAAGAATAAGTATAGCAGTTCTCATGTTATCTAATATTTCATAATTAGAACTGATATCTTGGATATTTTGATTTTTAGGGATAGTGCTCATAATTATTGAAAATTAAAGCTGCCCTCACTATGAGGGCAGCTAGATAAGTTATAAACTATAGTACATCTCAAACTCACAAGGATGAGTTGAAGCTCTAAGTCTTTGCACTTCCTCATATTTAAGCGCTATGTAAGAATCAATCATCTTGTCAGTAAAGACCCCGCCCGCTTTCAAGAAGTCTCTATCTTTGTCAAGCGAATCTAATGCGACATCTAGCCCTGGTGCCACAGTGGGTAACATTTTTTCTTCTTCAACAGTTAATTCAAATAAATCTTGATCCATGGCTTCACCAGGACTTACTTTATTTTTAATACCATCAAGGCCAGCCATCATTAAAGCACTAAAGGCTAAGTATGGATTAGCTGTTGAATCAGGAAATCTGACTTCAATACGTCTTGCTTTATCGCTCATAACATAAGGTATTCTTATTGCTGCAGATCTATTGCGTGCAGAATAAGTAAGTATTACAGGAGCTTCAAATCCAGGTATTAGGCGCTTATATCCATTTGTTGATGCATTGGTGAATGCATTCAATGCTCGAGCATGCTTGATGATTCCTCCTATATAGAATAATGCCTCGTCTGACATATTTCCATACTTGTCTCCTGCAAAGATATTTTTACCATCTTTTGATAGAGACATATGTACATGCATACCACTTCCATTATCTCCAACTAAAGGCTTGGGCATAAACGTAGCAGTTTTCCCATATGCATGAGCTACATTCATAATGACATATTTGAATTTTTGCACCTCATCAGCTTTTGCCACTAATGTGTTAAAGACCGTACCAATTTCACATTGTCCAGCAGTAGCAACTTCATGATGATGAACTTCACATGGAACGCCCATTTCTTGGCAAGTTGTAACCATTGCAGATCTACAATCTTGTAAGGCATCAACTGGTGGGACAGGAAAGTAGCCACCTTTAACCAATGGCCTATGCCCCATGTTACCTTCTTCGTAACTTTTACCGCTATTATAGCAAGCCTCAGTTGAATCAATTGCAAAAGATGAACTGCCAAGTTTGTCTTCAAACTTTACATCGTCAAAAATAAAAAACTCGTTTTCTGGACCAAAATATGCTGTGTCAGCAATACCAGATTCTTTTAAATAATTTTCAGCTTTTTTAGCTATAGACCTTGGATCTTTCTCATATGGTTTGCCATCTTCTGGTTCAATTATGTCGCAAGATACTACCAAAGTTGGTTCATCAAAGAATGGGTCCATTACCGCAGTAGTTGAGTCTGGCATTAGTATCATGTCTGATTCATTAATATTTTTCCATCCAGCTATTGATGATCCGTCAAACATTTTACCTTCTGTAAAATCTGTTTTAATTCCATCTATATTTGCTGTTACTGTAACATGTTGTTCTTTTCCATTTGTATTGGTAAACCTATAGTCAATAAATTTGACTTCTTTTTCTTTTACTATATTAAGTACGTCCTCGACACTCATTTCATTGCTCCTCGTTATTTGTGTACATATATTACTGCATTAATCATGCCAGCTTAAAATACTAAATAATGTCACTAAATAGTGCATATTATATTATTCTCAATATTATATGCATTACTATAGCACATATTAATGCTCATATATGGACTTTATGCACTAAAAACATGCATCATGTTATGAATAAACATGAGGAAACGATCAAATAACCTAACAATTTACTTTAATAGCTTGATATGATTTATAATGATTATAATAGAATTAACAAGGAATAATGAGATATAATCATTACTTTCATGTACCACGGGATAAACTTTGACTGCTCACACTATGGATGATTTAGTAGCTCTTTGTAAAAGGAGAGGTTTTATATTTCAATCAAATGAAATATATGGTGGATTTCAGGGTCTCTATGATTATGGTCCGCTAGGAGTTGAGCTAAAGAATAATCTCAAACATGCTTGGTGGAGTTCTATGATCTATGATCGGGATGACATAGAAGGTTTGGATGCATCCATTCTTACCCATCCTGATGTACTTATACATTCAGGACATGAAAATACTTTCACTGATCCGTTGGTTGACTGTAAAACATGTAAATCCAGATGGAAGTCAGACACTATTCTAAACAATAAATGTCCAGGTTGTGGCTCTTCTGATTTAACAGAACCAAGACCATTTAACTTGATGTTTAAAACCAATGTTGGCCCTGTTGAAGATGGAGATAATTTTGCATATTTAAGACCTGAGACAGCTCAGCAGATCTTCACTAATTTCAAAAATATTTTAGATTCAACAGCTAGGTCATTACCTTTTGGTATTGCTCAAATTGGAAAAGCTTTTCGTAATGAAATAACCCCTCGAAATTTTATTTTTAGAGTTAGAGAGTTTGAGCAAATGGAACTTGAGTATTTCGTTAAACCTGGATCAGATGATAAATGGCATAAAGAATGGGTTGATAACAGAATCAACTGGTGGGTAGAACAAGGTATTCCAAAGGATAAATTACAAATTCTTAATGTCCCAGACAATGATTTAGCTCATTATTCAAAGGCAACAGTAGATTTAATGTATGAGTTTCCTCATGGGTTAGAGGAACTCGAAGGCATTGCAAATAGGACAGATTTTGACTTAGGTTCGCATAGTAAAAATCAGAAAGACCTCAACCTTACTTCTGCAACTGAGACCAATAATTTATCAAATGCTAAACTTGCTGTTCAAGATATAGACACTAAAAAATTTTTAGTTCCATATGTTATCGAGCCATCTGCTGGTGTTGATAGAGGAGTATTAGCATTACTCAATGAGGCTTACACTGTTGAAAAGTTAGAAGGAGATAAAGAGAGAATTGTGCTTTCCTTTAAACCTCATTTAGCACCAATCAAAGCAGCTGTAATTCCATTAAAGAAAAATAATAAAGAGTTGGTCGATATAGCTTTCAAGATTAAAGGTGAACTTCAATCTCTTCGACTTGGAAGGGTTGTGGTGGAAAATACTGGTAACATTGGAAAAAATTATAGAAAGCATGATGAAATTGGCACGCCATTATGTATTACTGTAGATTTTAATACTCTAGAAAAAGGCATAGTCACAATTCGTAATAGAGATACTATGCTACAAGAGTTTATTTCAGCTGATAATATATCTAGTTATTTTAAAGATTTTTTACTAAAGTGAATCATCAAAAATATATAATTCTTGATAGAGACGGTGTAATTAATATTGACTCCCCAAGTTACATAAAATCCGCTGAAGAATGGAATGCCATACCAAATAGTCTTGAAGCAATTAAAAAACTAACAGAACATGAATACCATATCATCATCATCAGTAATCAGTCTGGTCTAGGCAGAGG
>JABHRC010000035.1 GCA_018670435.1 Gammaproteobacteria bacterium | reverse complement strand
TACGAGCTAGTCTCTCTTTTTCCATGTTGTATAAAAATTTAGATTGACCTAAATATGATAGTGGGTAATGTCCATAAATTGTGCGTCCACGTGGAGCAGTCGCAGGATCATCTTCACTAGCAAGTTCTAGGTGATGGTTGTACACATGTGCATAGCAGAAATGAGCAGAACCAGATAATGCCATCATCGTACGTGAGATTACAAAACCAAAACCTTTGGTATGAGATAACTCATGTCCGTATATAATCCCGATACCAATAAAGATACCAGATGATAATGTAGCACCAATCAAGTTAATACCAGTTATTCCTTCTTTCATTTCTAAAATGCCTGGAATAATTGCCATTACTGTTGCACCTTCAGCTCCACCTAAAGCCATAAACGTATAAAGTCTAAAAGCCATTACAAGTTGGAACAAGATAAATACAGGTAACATAAAGTACATAGTCAAGTTTTGGAAACTTGCCCATCCCAGTGATTCACCCTCATTATTGTAGCCTACGCCAGTAGATTCAAATTTTGTAGCGATGTCTACTATTAGACCTACAAAAAGAAGTACTACACCTAACCAAGACATAATGCCTCCGATTAGTACACCAGCGCCTGCTACTATAATTAGTACAGGTGCTAGTAAATAGCGCACATTTAATAATATATTTCCGATCATCTTAACCTCCCAGATAAATCGAACGATTATACCTGTTAACTTTCGTTTTTAATCTAAAATCGTTAGATATTAGAACCAGGCTCCTTAGGGAAAATATTCCCAATGGATTAATATTAGTATCTCTTTGAGACTGAGTCAAAACTATTTATAACTAATTTGTAACATTAGAAAATGCTAAAATACTAATAAAATAGTACCTATGCGGTGTTTAGAATTATTATGGTGTATAATGGTTTTTTAATTTAAGATATTTTTTATTAAAAATATTTTTTAATCACTTAGAGGACAAAGATGAACCTAAAAGACCTTATTTTAATTGTAGCTTTATTAATAATTCATCCGCCATTTTTATCTGCTATGCCAGATGTAAATAAAGCATTGTCTGAAGTTGAATTTCAATCACTTGAATCTGAGAATATTAAACTCACTAAATATAAAGGGAAAGTTATCCTTCTGTTTTTTGGCTATACTAATTGTCCGGATATATGCCCTACCACTCTAATGGATATTTCCAGGTCGCTAAAAGAATTAAAAAATGATGCAGGAAAAGTTCAAGCTATTTTTGTGAGTGTTGACTATAAAAGAGATACACCTGAATATTTAAACGAATATGTAAACTATTTTGATAAAAGAATTCTAGGAATATCATCAGATAAGAATAATATCGATAAGATAAATAAATACTTTAAAACCACTTATTCTTTGTTAGACTCTAATAGCAAAAATTATCTTGTAGAGCATAGCTCAAATTTATACATCATAGGTCAGGACTTAATCGTTAAGAGAATAGTTGCTAGTGGGTTACCGTATACTGAAATTACAAAAGCTATAAAAAAAATCATTGATTAATCATATTTGATATATTTAAACCTTGGGTCATCGGGAGTACCATCTAGAGCATTGTCTTCCAAAGCTGGGTTCCAGTTAATTACAGATTCAATTTTTTCTGCCAATAAAAAATCTTTATCCGTTATTCCTTTAGCGGCATGATTTTGAAGCTTAACAATTACAAAGGCATAAGACGCAGAAAGATCAGGATGATGCCAAGCAGCTTCAGACAGATGTCCGATCGTGTTTATAACCATAAGAGTTCCTTTCCAACCACTTGTTTTATACTTTCTTCTTATCCAGCCATTTTCGAAGTACCATTTGGGTAACTTGCTTTCAAGATATTTCTTTATTTCCTCTAGACTATATACTTTCTCATTCGACATCATAAACTCCTACTCTTTTTTAACCTTATAAATACACGGCTTGATTAGTCATATAAAGAACTTATAATGACATAAGCTAGATGAATAACTATCTTCAGGATATCATATAAATGGATATAAAAAGAAAACTTCAAAAAAACAAGAAACTCAGAAATAGGGGTAGGAAAGTAAACTTTGAGGTTAGGGATAAGTTAGTTACATTATTAGAGGTTTCAAGCTACCGCAGAGACCATCTCATTGAATATCTTCATGTAATTCAGGATAGCCAGGGTCATATTAACGAAGACTACATTACTGCCTTGGCAAGTTTGTTAAAAATTTCACAGACTGAAGTATATGAGGTGGCAACCTTCTATCATCATTTTGATATCATAAAAGGTGATGAGAAGACTCCTCCAAGCTTAACGGTAAGAGTTTGTGATTCAGTAACATGTGAAATAAATGGTGCTTCTCAATTAGCTCAAAGTTTAGATGACTATTTCAAAGGTACAGTAAGAATACAAAAAGTTCCTTGTATTGGGCGATGCCAATCTGCGCCTGTGGCCGTAGTAAAATTCAACCCTATTGATAATGCTAATCTTAAAAATGTAAAACAAGCAGTTGATGCTAAAGAATATAATCCACCTATACCTAAATATATTAGCATGGAAGAATATGTAGAAAACGGTGGCTATGAATTACTTGCTAAGCTTAAAGACAATCAAATAGAAAGCGATAAAGTTTTAATTGAACTTGAAAATTCCAATCTAAGAGGTCTTGGCGGCGCAGGCTTTCCAGCTGGAAAAAAATGGAGGATTCTAAAAGAACAACCTTCTCCAAGATTGCTCGCCATTAATATTGATGAAGGTGAGCCAGGTACTTTTAAGGATAGATTTTATCTTGAGACTGATCCGCATAGATTTTTTGAAGGTATGCTAATCGCATCGGAAGTTGTTGGTATTGACAAAATTTATATTTATTTAAGAGATGAATATGCTGCCGTTAGAAGTCTAATGACGGAAGAATTGAAAAAATTGAAAAATAAATTCAAAAACAGAATCCCAGAAATTGAACTCAGGAGAGGCGCTGGCGCATATATATGTGGTGAAGAGTCCGCAATGATTGAATCAATAGAAGGAAAAAAAGGTATGCCAAGACTGAGGCCTCCTTTTGTTGCCCAAGTTGGATTATTTGGAAGACCTACTTTAGAGCATAATATGGAGACATTATATTGGGTAAGGGATATTGCTGAAAAAGGTGCAGATTGGTTTACATCATTTGGCCGCAATGGAAGAAAAGGCTTTAGATCTTTCTCTGTCAGCGGGAGAGTGAAAAAACCTGGTGTTCATTTAGCGCCAGCAGGAATTACTGTTAAGGAGCTTATTGATGAGTATGCAGATGGAATGCTAGATGGTCATGAATTTTATGCCTATTTTCCGGGTGGTGCATCAGGTGGTATTCTTCCTGCTACTATGGGTGATATACCTCTTGATTTCGACACACTGAATAAGTATGACTGTTTTATAGGATCTGCTGCAATTATGATACTTTCTAATCATGACAAGGTTATTCAGGCAGCATCAAATACAATGAGTTTTTTTGAACATGAATCATGTGGGAAATGTACTCCATGTAGAGTTGGTACTTCCAAAGCTACAAAATTAATGAAAGAGTCTAAATGGAATATTTCATTATTAAACGATTTGGCTACAGTAATGTCTGACTCATCTATTTGTGGTTTAGGTCAAGCTGCATCAAATCCTCTAAAATCTGTGATAAAATATTTTCCAGAGGATATAGAAAAATGAGCACCAATCCAGAGGATATAAATCAAGATCGATTAGTCTCTTTAAAGATTAATGGTCAAACCTGTTTTGCTAATCCTGATGAAACTATTTTAGAAGCATCTAAACGACATGGTATAGAAATTCCCCATCTTTGCTATAAAGAAGGCATGAGACCAGATGGAAACTGTCGCGTTTGCATGGTAGAAATTGATGGAGAGCGGGTATTGCAGCCCTCTTGTGTAAGAACAGTTACTGATGGGATGATTGTAAATACTTCATCAGATAGAGTACTACATTCTCAGAAGTTAGTTTTAGAATTACTCACTGCAGATGTTTCGAAAAATATTTACAACAAAGATAGTGAGTTAACTAGTTGGGCAAATAAATTACAAATCCAAACTCACAGATTTCCTTCTAATATACAAGATAAGCATGATATTAGTCATCCAGCAATAGCAGTAAATCTAGATGCATGCATTCAGTGTACAAGATGTGTTCGTGCCTGCAGAGAAGAACAAGTGAATGATGTTATTGGCTATGCATATAGAGGAAATAAATCAGAAATCGTATTTGATATAAATGACTCTATGGGGGAAAGCACATGTGTTGGCTGTGGTGAATGTGTACAGGCATGTCCGACGGGAGCTCTAATGCCATCTAAAGAAGTTGGATTAATGATACCAGATAAAAAAGTAGAAAGCGTATGCCCATATTGCGGTGTTGGCTGTCTTCTTACATATAATGTTAAAGATAATAAGATTTTATATACAGATGGCAGAGATGGCCCTGCAAATTTAAGTAGGCTTTGCGTCAAAGGCAGATATGGTTTTAATTATATTAATGATGAGGGAAGGTTAACAAAACCGCTTCTAAGAAAAAAAGGAGTTTCAAAAAATATAGACGTTAGTAGTTTTGATTTTAATAATATCTCTGAGATTTTTGAAGAAACAACATGGGAAATAGCGTTGGAAAAAACAGCTCTTGGGTTTAATGAAATCAAAGCAAGCATGGGTCCGAATGCTCTAGCAGGTTTTGGATGTGCAAAAGGTTCTAACGAAGAAGCATATTTATTTCAAAAACTTATACGAACCGGCTTTAATACAAATAATGTTGATCATTGCACTAGACTTTGTCATGCATCATCTGTTGTTGCTTTACTAGAAATGATTGGCTCTGGAGCAGTATCCAATCAAGTTGCAGATGTGACTGAGGCTGAAGTTATAATAGTCATAGGTTCAAACCCTACAGTAAATCATCCAGTTGCTGCAACCTTCATGAAAAATGCTACAAAAGAAGGAAAGACCTTAATTGTATTAGATCCAAAAGAAGTAGAAATTGCCAGACATGCAAATCATTTCCTTCAGTTTAAACCTGATACTGATGTTGCATTATTAAATGCAATAATGAAATCTATTATAGATCAGAACCTAGTAGATGAAAAATTTATAAAAGAAAGGACGAAAGATTTTGAAAAGCTAAAATCCCACCTAAAAAATTATAGTCCTGAAAAAATGTCTTTAATCTGTGGTGTACCCAAAGAAAAAATACATGAGATAGCAAAAATATATGCCACAGCAAAAGCTTCAATTATTTTTTGGGGTATGGGAGTGTCTCAACATGTGCATGGAACTGATAACGCTAGAGCTCTGATATCTCTATCACTAATGACTGGTCAGATTGGTAGACCAGGAACTGGTCTACATCCTCTGAGAGGTCAAAATAATGTTCAAGGAGCATCGGATGCAGGCCTGATTCCTATGGTTTTTCCTGATTATCAAAGAGTTGATGACCCTAAAGTAAATGCATTTTTCGAAGATTTTTGGGATACAAAATTAGATAAAGATCCTGGGCTAACTGTAGTTGAAATTATGGATAAAGTAATAGAAAAAAAACTTACAGGTCTATACGTTATGGGAGAAAATCCAGCAATGTCAGATCCTGACTTAAACCATGCCAGGAAAGCTTTATCATCTTTAGATCACATGGTAGTTCAAGATATATTTTTGACTGAAACTGCATTGTTTGCAGATATAATCTTGCCAGCATCTGCATTCCCAGAAAAAACAGGATCTTTTACAAACACGGACAGAAGAGTTCAGCTAGGTAGGCAAGCAGTCAATCCTCCCGGACAAGCAAAACAAGATTTATGGATTATCCAAAGTATCGCACATGGAATGGGATTAAAATGGAATTACTCTGGGCCAAAAGATGTCTTTGAGGAAATGAGAAAATGCATGCCTAGTATTGCAGGTATTAGCTGGGAAAGACTTGAAAAAGAACACTCAGTTACATATCCATGCTCGTCAAGTAATGATCCAGGACAGCCAATAATATTTACCGAAGATTTTCCAACAGATGATGGGCTAGCTCAATTTATACCGTCACCATTTCTTAATGCAGCCGAGCTTCCTGATAATGAATATAAATATATATTAATTACTGGTCGACAACTGGAACACTGGCATACTGGCTCGATGACCAGAAGAGCAAGCATGCTGAATGAAATAGAACCAGATCCAATTTCTAATATGTGTCTTCAAGATATGAATAAAATTGGCGTACAAGAAGGTGATCTAATTACAGTGGAATCAAGAAGAGGTAAAATAGATGTGTATGTGAGAAGAGATGATGGCCTGCAGCAAGGTCAAATATTTATACCTTTTTGTTATGTAGAATCGGCAGCTAACCTTCTAACTAATGCTGCTCTTGATCCTGATGCTAAAATACCTGAGTTTAAATTTTGTGCAGTAAAAATTCAAAAATATAATTTGAATTAGTCAAAGCATGTCAATTAAAAAACCACTTGAAGATTATATAAAAGATATTCAGGCGCATATACAAATAGCTGATCTTTCGAGTGCTTTGAGTATTATAAATGCTGCTCTAATTGATTATCCAAGTAATTCTAAATTATATATTAATGGTGGCAACATATATAAAATAAATGGTGATTTGGGTAATGCTGAAATATATTTCAAAAAATCTCTATTACTTCATAAATCAAAAGAAGTATTGAATAACTTATCTGTAATTGAATTAGAAAATTACAATTATCAAAAATCAATTGATTATGCAATGAATGCTATTGATATGGATCCTAGCTATTCAGATGCGTATTATAATGCAGCTTTATCATTTGAAAGAACTGGTGACTACAGTCAGGCAAAAGACTATGCTGACAAATCATATAAGCTAAGTGGAAATATAAAACATTTAATTTTATTATATCGAATTCTTCAAAATACATGTGATTGGAAAATAATAGATAGTCTCTCGAAAGATCTTGATGAAAATATTGGAAATGGTTTAGAACATCCTTTCCTGAATATATCTAGGATAGATGATGAAAGTATAAATTACTTAGTAGCTAAGTCTTGGGCAGAAAATAATGAATATAAAATCTCAGCAGTAAGTAATTTAAGATACGATATTAAAAATGATAAAATAAAGATAGGTTATATCTGTGGTGAACTTAGAAATCACCCAACATACTATTTAATTAGGAATCTATTTAAAAATCATAGTAAAGAGGATTTTGATATTTATATATTCTCTTATAATCATGATAATACTGCTCACGATGAAATAAAAAAAGATGTATATAAGTTTGTAGATCTAAATGATATCAGCGATGAAGATGCAGTTAATCTAATATCAGATTGCGGTATAGACATACTAATAGATCTTTCCATTATAATTACCAACAATCGTCAAAAAATTATTAGCGCTAGGCCAGCGAAGAAAATTATTTCATACCTCGGCTACCCTGGAACATCGGGATATAGTTTTTATGACTATATAATTACTGATAAAATAGTAACTCCCATTGAACAGCAAAAATATTATTCAGAAAAGTTTCTCTACTTACCAAACACATATCAAGTTAACAGTGGGGAAAGATTTGTAAAAAATAAAAGTATTTTAAAAAAAGACCATGGGTTGCCTAAAAACTCAATAGTGTTTTCTTGCTTTAATCAATCATTTAAAATTGATGAGATTTTTTTTAAATCTTGGATTAACGTATTAAAGACTGTTCCATCTTCTTGCTTATGGATATTAGAAGATAACGATTTAGCAAAAATAAATTTAATTAAATATGCAGAATTACATAACATAGATCCAAAAAGATTAATCTTTGCCCCGCGCATAGATCGAGAGTCTCATCTTGAAAGACTCATGCTAGCTGATATTGCTCTAGATACCAGAATATATAATGGGCATACAACAACTACAGATGCTCTACAGGCTTCCGTTCCAGTTGTGACACTATTAGGCAAACATTTTTCCTCCCGAGTAAGCTCCAGCTTATTAACGTCTATAGGCTTAGAAGATCTTATTACACATGATATTAAGGAGTATGAGGAAAAAATAATTGAATTATCGACAAATGAAGTATATTTAAAAGAAATTAAAGAAAAACTCTCGAACAGCATATATATTAAAAAATCTTTTGATGCAAAAAAATTCACATATGAATTAGAGGGCAGTCTGAAAAGTATTTTTAAGAATTAATAGTTTTCCATGCAATTTCAACAGCGTCACGGTTTGCTTCAACGTTATGAACTCTTAAGAACTCAACTTGACTACATGTAGCCAAGGTAGAAACCGTTAAAGCAGCTATATGCATCTCATCGTCATTTATATTATCAAATATTTCTGAGGAGAATCTTTTATTACTAACTCCAATACATAGTCTTGTAAAAACTAAAGCTAGATATTTCATATTTTTTAGTATTTTAATATTATCATTTCCTGACTTACCAAAACATATACCTGGATCAATGATGATATCTTTGCGATCAATGCCGCATAGGCATGCATGTTTAATTAATTTGTTAAAGTAATCTTCTAAGTACTTTAAAATATTATCATAGGTAGCAGTACTACTTTCTAAGTGCTCGTCAGGCATATGAGTTAGAATAACTTCAGCTTTATATTTTGCAATAACATCAAACATATTCTTATCACTTTTCCCGCCCGAGACATCATTAATTATGGTTGCGCCCTCTTTTAAAACTAATTCAGCAACTACACTTGATCTTGTGTCAACGCTAATTTTTACATCATCTTTGATCTTTTTTATCTCATTTATAATAGGTAATATACGAAGTAATTGGTTATCAGCTGATACTTCTTTAAAACCAGGCTTAGTAGACTCTGCGCCTATGTCTATAATGCAACATCCATTAAGGATCATTGTTTTAATATGATTTATAGCTTTAGATATTTCAAGATATTTTCCTCCATCAGAAAAACTATCGTCTGTTATATTTAATATTCCAATTATTTTTGTTTTATTTTTCATCTGAATAATCTAAAGAATAAGTTATGATTTTATCTTTGACATCTATACCCATGAGATCATATGCCATCTCAACTTCATATAAATCATTCACCAGAGATCTGACCTTGTTTAGCGTATCTGTCTCACTTATCCCTCCCAGTAATAGAATATGGGTTAGAACTGTAAATCTTGGGCTAGCCTCTTTTATGATCCTTGCCATTTCTTCAGGAGTAGTATGATAATCCATTAAGCCTTTAACTTTAGAGCTTCTGTTTTTAATACTGTCAGGTGCATCGGCAATTTCATGAATGAGTAAGTCAACATTTTTAGAATATGAAACTAAGTTAGATGAATAGTTTGTGTCACCAGAAATAACCACACTCCTATCTTTATATATAATCTTATATCCAAAAGCATGTTTAACTCCACCACCATGAAATACATTAAATGCCGAAACCTTTATACCATTTTCTTGATAAATAACACCCTCTTGTATTTCAGTAATTTTAGTTCTTAGTCCCCTTTCTGTATGGCTTTCAGGAGGTTTGATTCTGATCTTAATATCTTCGATAAATGCTGATTTAATGTTATCTACAAACTCTTTAGTTCCTTCTGGACCATATACTTCTAAGTCTTTGTTTCTTTGATAAATCCACCCTGTCATTATTAGATCTGGCAAACCTAAAGTATGATCAGAATGAAGATGTGTTAGAAATACTTTATTTATATCACCAATATTAACTTGGGCCTGAGAAAGCCTAATTGTTGCCCCACGTCCAGCATCAAAAAGCAACTTCTCTTCTCCTGCTTCAATCAAAATAGACTGGCTAAATCTATTAATGTCTGGTCTAGGTGTACCAGATCCAAGTATTGTAACTCTCATTACATCTGCAAACAGAGGTAATGAAGACATCAGTAGCATTGGAATTAAAAAAAATCTCATCGTTTAACATTTAGTTTTGTAATATAATCTAACAGATTATGACTACCAATAAAACAAAAAGACCAGAGATTACAAAGTCTATTAGGCCTAAAACTCAAATAATAGATGTTAGGGATGAGTATAATGAAATCAAAAGTTTTCCAATCACTGGAGAACTACCTCTAACGATTTATGTGAATAAAAAAGAGGTCGTTACTCTTATGACGCTAGGACATTACCCAGAATCTCTTGTGATTGGCTATCTAAGAAATCAGGGCTTTATTTCATCATTATATGATTTAGATTCTGTGCAAGTTGACTGGGATACAAATTCTGCTGCAGTCAAGACAGTTTCTAGTATAAATGATTTCGATAATAAATTAACTCATAAGGTTGTGACGTCGGGATGTGGACAAGGGACTACCTTTGGTGGAATATGGGATGACCTTCAAAAAAAGAATCTGATGACAAAAAGAATCAAGCAATCTTCTATATATAAAATTTTAAAGCTATTACATGATAAGAATGAAATCTATCGCCTGTCTGGTGCCGTCCATGGTTGCGCAATATGTGATAAAGATCAAATAATTGATTTTATAGAAGATGTTGGAAGACATAATGCTGTGGATGCAATTGCTGGCAATATGTGGCTTGATGATATTAAAAGTGATAATAAAATATTCTATACGACTGGAAGGCTGACTTCTGAAATGGTTATAAAAGTCGCTCAAATGAATATACCATATCTAATTTCTAGGTCAGGTATTACTGAGATGGGGTTAAATATTGCAAAAGAAACTGGCGTGACACTCATAGGAAGAGCTAAAGGCAGACATTTTCTTGCCTACCATGGTTCAGAAAATATAGACTTTGATGCTAAACCAGACCCAAGGCCAGATAATTCGTCTGATATATGGAAAAGACGATAATCCTAACTCAATTTATTCGTAACTTTACCAATGCCTTCTAGACTAACTTGAATTAGATCACCATGCTCCATAGGACCAAGTCCCGCATTAGTTCCACAAGCTATTATGTCACCCGGATACAAACTCATATCCTTAGACAAGAAGCTGACTATTTCATACACATTGAAAAACATATCACTAGTATTATAATCTTGGACAACTTTATCATTAAGCTTCGATTGAATCTGTATATTCATAGGATCAATTTCAGTTTCTATACTAGGACCAAAAATACCAAATGTATCGAAACTTTTAGATCTCGTCCATTGGTCAAAGCTTGGATCTTTCTTCACTATATCCATTCCGGTAACATCATTTATGCATGTATAACCAAATATATAATTTTTAGCCATATCAGCTTCTATATCCTTGCAATGTGTTCCTACAACTATACCAAGCTCACCTTCATAAAAAATTGCTTCACTATAAGACTTGGGTCTAACGATATCTTTGCCGGGCTCCAGTATACATGAAACTGCTTTATTCAAATATAATGGATTAGTAGGCTTAGAAAGACCTTTTTCGTCAGCCAAGGTCTTATAATTATTCCATAAAGCAATAATCTTTGACGGGCTACAAGGATTTAGTAGTTCAACCTCATTAAGGCTAATTCTCTTTCTACTATCGATGGGGTTATTGAACATATTGCCTTCGTAGAGTGCAATTTCATTATTACTTAATATACCCGTATGTATTTCGCCTTTGTGTTTAAATTTAATCCAGTTAGCCATTGTGTTAATTGATCCTTAATTTAGTTAAAATATAACTACAATTTAATATGTAATTTAGGCTATATTCTAAACTAGAAACAATGATAAAACAAAATAAAAAAGTTTTGATAATAAGATGTGGTCTATTGGGTGATACGGTAGATGCAACATCAGTTATACAACCATTAATCGAGCTATATGGCCCAGATCTTAAAATACACTGGGTTTCTAAACCTGGAATATCAGATTTATTTAAATATGACAATAGGATTAAGAAAGTATATGAGTTAAAGCATACAAAATTACCATTCATATTCAATATACCAAAGCTTAATATAATAATTGATTCTCTATTCGAGCCATATGATTTAATTCTTAACCTCGAAATTGGATCAAAATTTAATGATATCGTTAAATTTTCAAGAGCAAGAAATAAATTAGGCATGCCTTATGATTATATTAAAGATGATATATTTAAAGAACACAGGGTCGATCATCAGTTAAGAATATTAAACAAATATTTTAAAAAATATAATAAGGATTTTGCCAAACCTTCGATTGTTGGCATTAACATAGAAGATATAATAAAAAAATTTCCAATCTATGGGGATTATATTGTGATGTGTCCAACTAATAGTCATGTTGGTAATCTTAACCATAGAGGATACAGATCATGGCCAGAAGATAACTGGAAAGGATTGATAGACAGTGTATTATCCGAAACAGAGTTCAGTATAATGTTAGTTGGTAATAAAAATGAGAAAAAGTTTTTCAATAGTTTTTATCCTCTAAAGAAAAGAGTATATGATTTATCTGGGAAAACAACTATACCGGAGCTAATAACTATTATGAAAAATTCAAAATGTGTTGTTGCTACAGATAGTGGAAGTGTACATATTGCTGGTGCTGTTGCTAAAAATATAATTTCGATACATGGGCCCACAAACTCATATCAGTCTGCTCCATATAGCACTAAATATAATAATGTGAAAATTGCATCATTAAATCTTAAATGTAGTCCATGCTATGATACGGAAGTAATTAAAAACTGTAAAAAGAATATATGCATGCAAGATCTAAGTTCAGAAATGGTGATGAGTCTAATAACCGATCTTAGTCTTTGAGCGTAATTTTTTTCAAATATCTTTCAATGAAGGCAAACTCTTTCTCACCAGCATTTCTTTTAAAACCAGAATCTTCAATAATATCTGCTAAATCAATAATTCTATTTTTAATTTTATTAGACATAAAGGAGTACTTAGAAAACTCTCTAATCAAAAGAATTATAATAAAAATTAATATAGGAAACATTATTTGAGAGGTTAATATATAATTAGCATATAGTAAGTCTAAAATGTTATTCATTTTTATTACCTGAATATTTTTTTTGTATTTCAATCTCAATATTTTTTTCTATCAAATTACTCTTTTCCCTAGCAACTGAAAGAGAGATTATATTATCTTCATAATCTTTCCATATCAAAGATCTTTTAAAAAAAGAGTCTAGTGTTAACTGATGTATTAATAGTTGGAAACGAGTCATTTCACTTTGGAATGAATCAAGAGTACTTTTTTGGCTATCATGCCTACATTGAAGATATAAAGATGATTCTGATAGGCTCATGCCTTTTCGTGATAATGTATCTCTTGCAGCCAAACCTTTGTCTGAAAACTCACACTGAATAGACAGTCCATAAGCTTTTGATCGAGCTTCTGCATAACTATATTCTGGGAATTGAAAAATAATTGTATCACTGATAATTTTATTATTATGTGCTATATCAACATCCATGTTACTGCTTAGTATCACTTTAAATTCATTGTTTCCGACAGGAACATCCTTGAGAAACAGATATTCATTATAAATTCTTGTTACATATATACCGTTAATAAATAGTTTTCCGTATCCTGTCCAACTATTATTATTTTTCAAATCTTGATCTGGTGTTAATGTAAAATTTTTTACTTTTGACTGAAGCTGGAAAAATGGTCCAATTTTATTTAAAGAAATTTTAATCTCAGGAATGTCTCTCTGGTGTACTTCAAGTTTAGGATTATAATATTCTTTCCAAAATTTTATCCTATCGTCTTGATCATCATGGGCGATAGATATTATGGGTAATAACAACAGAGCTAAAAAATATTTCAAATAAGGTGAATTTTTATTCATTTCTTCATTATAGTATCAAAATGAATTCCAATGTTACCCTTTTCTAGATCTTGATAGTATAATTTTATAGTTTTTTCAATGACAGTAAAAGCTAGGTCTTTCCAAGGTATTTCCTCTTTAGTAAATAACTTTACTTCTAAGCTTTCTAGTCCAGCCTCATAAATCCCATCATCTAAATCACCATAATACATCATGTAGACTTGGCTTATATGGGGCAAATTACACATTAAAAATAATTTTATATTATTAGATTTAGCACCAGCTTCTTCCATAGTTTCTCTTAGCGCACCCTCTTCTACCGTTTCATTATTTTCCATGAAACCCGCTGGTAAAGTCCAAAAACCTGACCTAGGCTCATTAGCTCTTCTACAGAGTAAGATTTTATCTTTCCAAGTCAATAGGCACCCAGCAACAATTTTTGGGTTTTCATAGAATATTGTTCCACAGCTAACACAGACCGCTCTCTTTCTTGTATCACCCTCAGGAAT
>JABHRC010000022.1 GCA_018670435.1 Gammaproteobacteria bacterium | reverse complement strand
CTGTTTTTATTATATGATTATGAAACAATATAATCTTTAGGAAAATAAATTTTTTGCCACCTTAGCTCAGTTGGCCAGAGCAGGGGTTTTGTAAACCTCAGGTCGTCAGTTCGAATCTGACAGGTGGCTCATTAATTAAGCGTATGAATAAAATTCCCATGACAGCGAATGGAGCTGTACAGCTCAAGGAAGAATTACACAACTTAAAAAGCGTTGAAAGGCCTAAGGTTGTTTTAGCTATTAAAGAAGCTAGAGAAAAAGGTGACTTGAAAGAAAATGCCGAATATCATGCTGCGCGTGAAGAACAAAGTTTCATGGAAGGTAGGATCAAGGATATTGAGGCTAAACTCTCTAATGCACATATCATCGATATAAGAAGTATGCCTGTATCCACAAAAGTAATATTTGGTTCAACTGTCTTATTGGTTAACCTTGATGATGATAATAAAGTTACATATGAACTAGTTGGTGAAGATGAGGCTGACCTTAAGATTGGAAAAATTTCAATTACATCTCCATTAGCTAGAGCTCTAATTGGGAAAGATCAAGGTGATGTTATTGAACTTAAGATGCCAAATGGAATCACAGAATATGAAATCTCTAAGGTTAAATATGAATGATTCTGTTCAAAAAAATGTATTAGGCGAGCCTCTTGAGATATGTAGTCAAGATCCTATCACTGGGTACTATAGAGATGGATCATGTAGTACAGATGAAACTGATCATGGTTCGCATACGGTATGTGCATCTGTAACAAATGAATTTTTAGAATTTTCAAAAAGCATGGGTAATGATTTATCTACCCCAAGACCAGAATTAGGGTTCAAGGGACTTAAGCCTGGTGACTCTTGGTGTTTATGTGCAAACAGATGGCTCGAGGCATATCAGAATGGTTCTGCTCCTAAAATTAAGCTTAAGTCTACTCACCTTAAAGCTTTAGAGGTAATTGATTTAGATTCACTAAAAGAGCATTCAATAGACATCTCTTGATGTAATCATTCAACTAGCCCATAATTGAATTATGAAATGGTTAAGTAAAATAATATTTTTAGGAGCATTCTTGATTATGACAAACAATGTCAATGCTGCCTGTCCTAGTTCTCTAGATTTTGATATCAAATTACTTGGTGAAGACAAAACTGTTAACCTCTGTAATGAATATCTTGGCAAAGTAATACTGGTTGTTAATACAGCTAGTAAATGCGGCTTCACACCACAATATGAGGGTTTAGAAAAATTATATAAAGAAAAGAAAGATGATGGTTTCGTGGTGCTAGGATTCCCTTCCCATGATTTTTATCAAGAACCTTCCACAGAAAAAGAGATAAAAGATTTCTGCAATCTAACTTATGATGTTCAGTTTCCTATGTTTACAAAAACAACTGTTAGGGGGAAGAATGCACATCCTTTCTTTAAATTGCTTACCAAAGAAACAAATAGTTCTCCAAAATGGAATTTTCATAAATACCTTATTGGTAAAGACGGAACTATAGTAGACAGTTTTTCTACTGTAACTGGTCCTGGAAGTAATAAAATTATCAAAAAAATTGATGAACTTCTAGGTTCTTCTTGAAAGGAAGATTAAGGCTATAGATTATTTGCAATTAATCCTATAGATTTGAGAACCAAATCGGGTTCATATTTATTTTTAATAGATAATCTTTTTGAAATAATTTTTCCATAACCACCACTAATCAATAGTTGTGGCGATATTTTTTGATTTTTTTTAATTTTCTCATAAGTGTTTTCTATTGCAGATGTAACCATTAATAAATATCCTTCCGTTAGACCATCTTCTGTTTTGTTAGGAAAGTTTTTCTTTTTTAGCACAGCGTCTTCTTTTATTCTAATATTTTTCAAATGATATGCATCTTTAAAAGCCTTGCTATAACCATCAAAACCTCCAAGTATATATCCTCCTAAATGCTCTCTTTTGTTATTAACCATATCTATTGATATTGCCGTCCCACAATCAACTATTATCAAAGGTTTCTTATAAAAAAGAGCAGAAGCTACAATCGTTACCCATCTGTCATCACCTAATTTTTTTGGTTGCACATATCCATTAGTCACGCCTAGCAGCTCAGATGAAGACTTAATTTGATTAATCCCGCATTTATATATTTCTTTTAGTCTACTAATGATTAATTCATTCTCTTTGGCACCAATAACACTTGTAAAGAATATTTCATCTATTTCTTTTTTAAAATATTTTTTTATACTAGATAAAAGTTTATTATTCTTGCTGTAATTAGTCATATATAATTGATTTTTGCTCCATAAACCAACTGATGTAGTTGTATTTCCAATATCAATCAAAAGCTTCACTCTAATAACCTCATTGAATAATTTATATCTGATATATTAATAATCTTTTCATTAGTTTGTATTTGTAATTCACCTTTATGATTTATTCCAAGCAATTTCCCAGTAATCTTTTTATCCCCTCTTAGCAAAATAACATTTTTGTTTTTAGCATACATATATTCATTCCATTTGTTTTGAAAATACTTGAAACTAGATTTCTCAAATAAGGATATGTTTTTTAATAAAACTGAAGAAGTGGTACCAACCAGTAAATTTACATTATTTTTTTCTATATTTAAATTTGCTGGGCAACCATCTATAAAGTTTATTAAATTATCTGGTATAGAAATATTAAAACCAAAACCAATCATTGAATAAAATGAATTTTTAGTATCAATAAGATTTTCTATCAAAATACCACAGACCTTCTTGTCACCCTGCATAATATCATTTGGCCATTTAATGGTTAATTTTTGATTTCCTAGAGATCTGCATGCTTCAATAATTGAAATTCCAACCAAGTGGCTTAAGGCAAAATATTGATCTAAACTTTTATCAAACTTCAAACATAAACTAAAACCTAAAGAGCTACCTTGAAAATTAACCCATTTTTTACCCCTTCTACCTCTTGGATTTCTCTGATTATTTGACAAAACAATAATTGGAGCTTGATCTCTAATATAACTATAATTTAAGTAATCATTTGTCGAAGACACGTAATTTTTGGAAAAAATATTAATACCCATGCATTTAATATTATTTTTTATTTTATAATCTATAAACATATTTTTGACATAAAATTAGGTTTCACTTATGATAGCCTAGCAAATCATAATTATAAGGAATAACATAGCATAAAATGGCAATTAATTGGATAGAGACAGAAATCATAGAGCATACCAGGTGGACAGATTCCCTTGCGTCACTTAAGTTTAAAGGAAATGTTCCTACATATACCGCTGGTCAATACACCAAGGTTGGTCTTCACATAGATGGAGAACTAGTCTCTAGACCATACTCATATGTCAGCTCACCCAATGATGATTACCTTGAAATAATTTATGTAAATGTACCTGATGGAGTTTTGACCCCAAAGTTACATGAACTTAAAGTAGGTGATAAATTACAAGTCATGGAGAAATCTGTAGGATTTTTTACAATGAATGAAGTTCCTGATGGAAAAAATCTATGGATGTTTGCAACGGGTACGGGGCTAGGGGTATTTATTTCTCTACTTAAGACATCAGATCCATGGGAGAGATTCGACAATGTCATTCTTGTTCATGGAGTCAGACACTCCAACGAGCTAGCCTATCAAGATCAAATATCTGAATTTGATAAAAACAAGCCTGGTAAATTTACATATATTAAAACAGTCACCAGAGAAACTATAGATGGATGCCTCAATGTAAGAATACCAGAAGGGATTAAGTCAAAACAATTTGAAGAATTATCTAAGGTAGTAATAGATAAGGACTCACAATTTATGATTTGTGGTAATCCAGATATGATTAACGATACAGTTGAATTATTAAATGAGAAAGGTTTAGAGAGAAATAGACGAAGTAAACCCGGCAACATCACGCTAGAAAAATATTGGTAAGGCAAATATACTTTCCCAACGGAGCTCGACTTGATTGAAAAAGAACCTCTTGAGGTAAAAGCAATGTTAGATGAAGATTCATCTTCCATACTGCTTTTAGATGTTAGAGAAAAATGGGAATATGATTTGTGTCATATACCTATGTCAATACATATACCCATAGCGGAAGTTATCTCAAGACTTTCTGAATTAAATAAAACTAACCCTATTGTTATCATTTGTCACAATGGAAGAAGAAGTTTAAACATAGGCTTAGAACTCATAGACAAAGGTTTTGATAATGTCATCAACTTAAAAGGTGGCGTTGACCAATGGGCTGATGATATTGATACATCAATGGCTAAATATGGCATGAAAGAGATCCTAGAAAATAGTTAAAATTCATATAAAAGCAACCAAAAAAAGGCTCAATTAACAAAAAACATTCTTATTTAATGTAATAAGATTTTGATATTATTATCTAACACTTCATGTTTTCCATGCTATTACCACTTAAATGTCAATGATAATGATTATCATTTGCATTTGAGAATGATTATCATATAATAACTCTTATACATTTAACAAATAGGCAAAATAAGGGAAAAATATGAAGAAAATACTATACGTAGAATGTTCACCTCGCAAAGAAAGATCACATTCAATAAAAATCGCTAATGAATATCTTAGTAAAATAGCTGAGAACGACAGCAATATTGAGATCAAGACTATTGACTTATGGTCATTAGACCTCCCTGAATTCAATGGCGAAATGATGAATGCAAAATATTCAGTAATTGCGGGGACAGAACCAACTGATAATGAAAAAAAAGAATGGTCTAAGGTAACAAAAATCTTTGATGAATTTGCTGATGCTGATCATTATTTATTTAGTGTTCCAATGTGGAATTTTAGTATTCCATACAAACTGAAACATTATATAGATATCATTACACAACCAGGTTTATCTTGGAGTTACAGCCCGGATGATGGGTATAAAGGACTTATGGGTGGTAGGACAGCTACTGTTATATATTCAACTGGAGATGGATATGGTGAAGGAACAGGTTTTGAATCATATGATTTGCAAAAACCATATGTAAATCTTTGGTTAACATTCATAGGTTTCGACAAAATAGAAAAAATAAATATAGAGAGAACTTTGTTTGCACCAGATGAGGCAGAGAAATCTGCATCTGATGTTGCTTTAAAGCTTGCAAATATACATTCGCTATAAATTAAATTTAAAAAGGAGTATTAAATGTTTAATTTTTTAAAAAGAAAAAACCCTGGTCTAAGAATTGGTGACATAGCACCTGATTTTAATGCAGAAACTACTCAGGGTGTAATAAATTTTCATAAATGGCTAGACAATGGATATGCGATGTTATTTTCACATCCAAAAGATTTCACACCTGTTTGTAGTACAGAGTTGTCTAGAACAGCTGCATTAAAATCAGAGTTTGATAAAAGAAACACAAAGGTCATAGGGCTATCTGTTGATAGCGTGGGTGATCATGCAATGTGGGAAAATGATATTGGAGATGTTGCGGAATATTTTAATGGTGCTGCATTAAACTTCCCTTTAATAGCTGATAATGATAAAAAAGTTGCTGAGCTTTATGGAATGATCCATCCGGGCGAGTTAGATAATTTAACTATTAGAAGTGTTTTTATAATTGGTCCAGATAAAAAAATAAAACTAATAATGACATACCCTGCTAGTACAGGTAGAAATTTCTTGGAAATATTAAGAGCATTAGACTCAATTCAATTGACAGCCAAACACAAGGTGGCAACACCGGTAGATTGGAAGCAAGGGGATGATTGTATTATTATACCTGGATTATCTGATGATGATGCTAGAGGAATTTTTAAAGATGGATGGAATGCAATTAAACCATATCTAAGACTGGTAAAGGATCCATCAAAAAGTATTTAAGAAAATGGTTTTAGTTATAGTTATAGATAAGTCTATTTAATTATTTCTCCCTTACTATGGGTATAGCTAAAGCTTCAAATTAAAGGGTCTCAATTGGAATGGGTTGCTATTACATTCATACACTCAAAAATATATAATAGTATTCAATTGAGACCTATATCATTTCATAAGATAATAATAATAAAGATATAGGGATGGGAGTTAATTTAATAGCCTAACCAATCCTTAAAATCAATCCATCCATTATTCTTATAGGTTAGGTTTGGCAATACTGGAATATCTTTTGGCTTAGTATATATATTGTTTTTACACCATTGGTCCCACTCTTTTCTATTCTTTAAATTTAAAGATCTGGAAAATTCTCGTGCTTGAATAAAACCTCTAAATTTTAAGTCAAAAATATACTTCATAATTACATTGTAATAAAAAAAGGCCCCCGAAGGGGCCTTTCTATAAACTTAAGTTGACGGTGTCCTACTCTCGCATAGGGAGACCCTATACTACCATCGGCGCAACATGGTTTCACT
>JABHRC010000001.1 GCA_018670435.1 Gammaproteobacteria bacterium | reverse complement strand
TATCACCCCTAGGATATCATAAGAATTATCTAATAAAATATCTGGATACATATCATTTATAGCTATTAAATATTTTTTATCACCTTCTTTGACGAACTTTCGGAACCACCTGACTCCCTCATATTCTATAAAAATATATTGACCATCCGTGCATTGGCCAACAGGATCTATAATAACTATGCAGTCTTTATTAAATTCTGGCTCCATACTATTATCCGTAACTTGAAGTGCAAATGGTTCTGATGCTCCACAATTAGACTCGATATCGTTAAGATCTTCTTTATTCATAAAGAAATTATAATTGAATTAGTATTGTTATCTACCATTAAATATATATAAATGATTTAATAGATGAATAATGAATAAAGTTAATGCTAATATAAATGGGCTAAAATTTGAAGCCGTAGAGTGTTCACGAAGTATAAACTCTAAAAAAGATAAACGTGGAAAGATTCAAGAACTAATAATAGTTGGAAAAAATTTTGGTAAATAATAAAGCTTACCTTTTAGACTTAAAAAATCTTTTAAGTAGTTCGGAAGATTCTTCTGCCATCATCCCAGAATAAATCTCTGGCTTATGATGACAAGATGATGAATCAAAGATTTTAGGCCCATTTAATACGCCCCCGCTTTTTTTATCTTCAGCAGCAAAATATAGATTTTTTATTCTTGCGAAACTTATCGCTTGGGCGCACATTGGGCATGGCTCCAGGCTTACATACATGTCGCAATCAATAAGTCTTTCGTTATGGATGACTTGCATTGCTTTTTGTATTGCTAGCATTTCTGCATGCGCTATAGAGGACTGAATCCCTCTCATTTGATTTGAAAAAGCAGCTAAAACTTCAGAATTTCTTCTTTGCACTATTATTGCACCCACGGGAACTTCATCATTATCAAATGCCGTATGGGCAAGCTCTAATGCTAACCCCATAAAAAGATTAGTATTATCATGATCCGCAGTGTTCATTCTAATTAATAGTTTCTTTAAATAATACTGGCTTACCTATTGGCTCCAACATCTCATCTTCTCTCATAACTACATTACCTCTAATAATTGTCATGATTGGCCAACCCTTTACCTTAACACCATCAAAAGGAGTCCAGCCTGTTTTTGATTTTTGCTGGGCATTAGTTATAGTATTTTCTTTATTTAAATCAACAATAGTGAAATCAGCATTATATCCTTCTTTAATTCTGCCTTTGTTGACAAGACCATGAATTCTCTCAGGCCCATAAGACCAAAGTTCTACCAATCTCTCTAAAGTTAATCGACCTTCGTTAACATGATTAAGCATAACAGGAACTAAAGTTTGCACGCCCGGTGTGCCACTTGGTGATTTAGGATATATCTCTGCTTTCTCTTCTAAGGTATGAGGCGCATGATCTGATGCAAGTATATCAACCGTGCCATCGTTCAATGCTTTCCATAATGCATCCTGATGATGCTTTTCTCTAATTGGTGGATTCTGCTGCGCAAGGGTTCCGAGTTTTTCATAACACTCAGGGGCATGTAAAGTAAGATGATTAGCTAATAACTCCACACTTGCAGTGTCTTTATGTTTTCTTAAAAAATCCATCTCTTCAGATGTTGTAATATGTAATACATGCACTCGTCTATTAAATTTCTTAGCTATCATTACGACTCTTTTAGTTGCAGATAAACAGCTCTCAGGTGAACGCCACTTACAATGAAGAGAGACATCATGATTATCTTTCAATATTGTTTTCATGTTTGCTTCCATAATATATTGATCTTCAGCATGAACTGCCACAACCCTCTTTCCATTAGATAGCACAGATGCAACTTCCTCGTCACTTGCCGCTAATAAGTCTCCAGTACTTGCACCCATAAATATTTTAATTCCACAAATACCTGGTGCATTTTCCCATCCACCTAAATTTGGGCCAGTTCTACCTGTTCCTCCAAGATAAAAAGCATAGTCAGTCCAAGCAACTCTACTAGCTCTTTTTAATTTATCTTCTATTGTTTCTGGTGTGATTGTCAGAGGGTTGGTGTTTGGCATTTCAAAAACTGCTGTAACACCACCTGCAGCTGCAGCTAACATTCCAGACTCTAAATTCTCTTTATTTTCAAGGCCTGGTTCCCTAAAATGTACCTGGGAATCTATAACACCAGGTAGAACATGTAGGCCCGAACAATCTATAAAGTCATAAGTGTCAGAACCCGATAAATTTCCAATATCTCTAATGCTTTCATTAATAACACCAATATCTATAGTTTTTATACCTTCTGGAAGAACAACGCTTCCATTCTTTAAAACTAAATCATATTTTATTTTTTTACTCATAAAAATCATCATATCAATTTTGTTAATATAATTACCATAAATATTAAGAAAAACTTGCTTTTATTGCGTATATTGATACATTTATCTCCATGCAACGAATATTAGATAATTTTGGTTTAACAATATCAGCAGCTTGCGCAATTCACTGCATACTCTTGCCTATACTCTTGATACTGTCACCATATATTGAATTAACATTTTTTACTTCTCATGGATTCCATGAAAGTTTAATGTACTTCATACTGCCCACATCAGTTATTGCTTTCACTCTAGGCTGCAAAAGACATAATGATGATATGGTTAAATTAGGTGGGATATGTGGAATATTTGTTTTATTGATTGCAATTGCACTGCATGAATTTAGTGAGCCACTATCAATCATATTAACTTTATTTGCTAGCAGCTTATTAATATTTACACATTTACGAAATAGAACACTATGTTCTAATCATGATTATTCTTGTCATAAGTAAAACTAAGGTTCAGAAAATATTATCAGTATTCGTCTTTCCAGCCTATTTTACTTAAAAAATCATCATAACTACCATCAAACATACTGACTTTATTATCATCAAAGATAATTAATTTATTAGCAACTTGATGTAAAAAATATTCATCATGAGTGACCATTAATACAGCACCGTCAAAATCTTTAATGGCACTAAGTAAAGAATCGCAAGAATCTAAATCCAAGTGATTAGTAGGCTCATCAAGAAGAAGTAAGTTAGCAGGATTAATTAATATTTTACCTAACATAACTCTACTTTTTTCCCCACCTGATAATATGTTGATCTTTTTATTGGATAAGTTATTTGTAAACATCATATTCGCACATATTTTTCGCACTTGCGTTTCAGACATATTTGGTACACAGTTTTGAAGTTCCATATATATGCTATTTTCAGGATCTAGCCTATCAATATTCATCTGTCCGAAATATCCAATTTTTGTTTTATCATGAGCATTTGAATATCCACTAATTGGCTCAAGGTCACCTGTAATTAGTTTAAGAAGAGTTGATTTACCTTTTCCATTTTTTCCTATGATACAAATTTTATCATTGCTCTTTATGCTAAACGATAAATTTTTAATCAAAGGATTACTAATATTGTAGTAGAATTCAAGTTTACTGGAGTTAATTAGATTTTCTTTACTACCATAAGGTTCATAATTAAATTTAAAGTCTAGGTTAACTACTGCAGATAATTTTTCTCTCTTCTCAGTTTTTTCGAGCATTTTGATTTTAGACTGTGCACGAGTTGCCATACTAGCTTTAGATTTAAACCTATTAATCCATGCTTCTGTTTTTTCTCTTTTTTTGGCCTCGTTTTCAACAGTTTTATTATAAATTTCTTCTTCGCTTAATATTTTTTCTAAAACTTTTTCTGTTGTGCCTGCAGTTTTTTTAAACTCACCTCTATGAATGTTTAATGTGTGGCTGATAACATTATTCATAAAGTTTCTATCATGAGTAACTAGTATTAACTCACCTCTCCAGTCATTTAAAAAATTTTTGAGCCATTTGATTGAATGTATATCTAGATAATTTGTTGGCTCATCTAGCAGCAACATATCTGGTTCATCTAACAAAAGTTTTGCCAAGTTTATCTTGACCTGATTTCCGCCAGAAAATTCTCCTGGATCCTTTAACATCTCTTCATCTGTAAAGCCTAGTCCTGTTAGAATGGATTCGCCTTTCCAAATTTCATATTCCCTATCACCACTTAATACGCTACATACTTCATCTACTATAGTTTTGTGAGTAAATTTAATATGCTGATCAAGATAACCTATTTTATATCCCTTAGGCATAATAACTTCGCCAGCATCTTGTTCCAATTTACCGATAATAATCTTTAAAAATGTACTTTTGCCACTACCATTTCTGCCAATAAAACCAATTTTTTCTTTTTTATTAATTATGATATTTACATCACTAAATATCTTCTGCCCGGAAAATGAAATTTCTAAGTCGTTTGTCTTAATCATTATATTTTAAGTCGCATTTAGTTCTTTTGACGCTTTTTTCCTTGCATGAGGATCAAGAAATTGTTTGCGTAATCTTAAATTTTCTGGCGTTACTTCTAGTACTTCGTCTTCATTTATATACGCCATCATTTGCTCTAGTGACATTTTTCTTGGTGTGACGAGCTTAACAGCTTCGTCTGTACCAGACGCCCTGACATTCGTAAGCTGCTTTCCTTTCAAAATATTTATTTCTAAATCATTTGGTCTGTTGTGCTCTCCAACAATCATGCCTTGATAGACCTTTGTTTGAGGATCAATAAACATAACTCCTCTGTCCTGTAAATTGAAAATAGCAAATGCAACTGCTGTCCCAGTCTGGGTTGCAATTAACGCACCATTTCTTCTAGTAGAAATATTGCCCTTAAAAGGGCCATAGGAATCAAAAAGTCTATTAACAACTCCTGTTCCACGTGTCTCTGTCAAAAACCTACTTTGATATCCAATAAGTGCACGTGATGGTGCTTTAAATATCAGTCTGGTCTTCCCTGACGTATTTCTCATGTCCATCATTTCAGCTTTTCTTTTATTCATACTATCAATGACAGTACTAGCATACTCATCATCAACATCAATAATAACCTCTTCAATAGGTTCTAATTTTTTATCATTTTCATCAATTTTATATACAACATGTGGTCTTGAAACGGTTAACTCATAACCTTCTCTTCTCATAGTTTCTACTAAAACACCCAACTGTAGCTCTCCTCTGCCACCAATTTCAAAAGCGTCTTTTTTATCATTTTCTGCAAAAGAAATAGCAACATTAGTCTCGGCTTCTGCTAATAATCTTTCCCTAATAACAGTTGATGTTACTTTCTTTCCCTCTAATCCTGACAATGGTGAATCATTGACGGTAATAGTGATGGACATCGTTGGCGGATCAATTGGTGTTGATGCTATTGGAGTCATAACCTCAGGGTTACATATAGTATCTGCAACTGAAGCTTTTGCTAACCCAGCAATGCATATAATATCTCCAGTCTGGACTTCATCCACAGCTACTCTGTCTGTTCCTTCAAACTTAAATAACTTTGTCAATCTTCCAGCTTCAACTTGCTCACCTTCTAAATTAATAGCTTTGACCGAATCGTTCACTTTAGCTGTACCTTGTTCAACTCTTCCGACTAAACATCTTCCGAGATATGGATCAGAATCTAATAATGTTGAAAGCATTGCAAATGGTTTGTCAGCTTCTACTTTTGGAGGTTTGACATGGTCTAGAATTAGATCAAGAAGCGCATGAAGATTATCTTTAGGATCTTTTAAATCTTTAACACACCATCCATCTCTACCTGCTGCATACATAATAGGGAAATCTAATTGTTCATCTGTAGCATCAAGAGATACAAATAAATCAAATACCTCATCTATCACGCCATCTGGTCTACCATCTGGTCTATCAATTTTATTTATAATAACGATAGGTTTTAAACCTTGAGCTAAAGCTTTTGATAATACAAATTTTGTTTGAGGCATTGGACCTTCTGCAGCATCTGTAAGTAATATTACCCCATCCGTCATACTTAATACTCTTTCAACTTCACCACCAAAATCAGCATGACCTGGAGTATCAATAATATTTATTCTAGTATCTTTCCATTGAACTGAAGTAGGTTTTGCAAGAATAGTAATACCTCTCTCCTTTTCCAGGTCTCCAGAGTCCATGATTCTCTCATCTACGCTTTGATTCTCTCTAAACATTCCACTTTGTTTCATAATAGAATCAATCAGTGTTGTTTTCCCATGATCCACATGGGCAATTATTGCAATGTTTCTTAGATTCTCCATTATCTCCTACTCCCTTGTCTTAAACCTAATGTTTTAGTTCTAGATCCTGTTGTATTGCGTCTTTGTCCAGACCCTCTGATCGGTTTAGAAAATGTATTACCATTAACAGTTCTCTTGGAGGCGCTACTTCTTGAAGGTCTTGAGTCAGTGTTTCCATTAATTCTTCTAGAAGACCTAGAATTAGCATTTCCCTCACTGTTTCTTTTTGGGCTGCCAGTTCTAAATGGTCTAGATCCATTCTTTCCTTGGCTATTTCTTCTTGGGCTACTTCCTCTGTAAGATCTTGTGTCAGTATTTCCATCAACATCCCTTAAATGTCTTGAGTCAGTATTTCCATCTGCCCTTCTTGCACTATTACCTCTAAACGGTTTAGATCCATTATTTCCTTCACTATTTCTTTTTGGGCGACTACTTCTAGAAGGTCTTAAGTCAGTATTTCCATCTGCCCTTCTTGCACTATTACCTCTAAACGGTTTAGATCCATTATTTCCTTGGCTACTTCTTCTTGGCCCATTGCTTGAAGAAAAACTTCTGCTAGGTCGTGCAGATTGATTTTGACCATTACTTCTTTTTCTAACAGATCTAGTATTTTTACTTGAGCTAGATGGTTTTTTTGCTGTTTTGGGATTTAATAAATAGTCAATTTGATCCCACAACTGTTGTTCTTCTGGAGAGATAAAACAGATTGTCGAACCTTTTAAGCCGGCCCGCCCTGTTCTCCCAATTCTATGGACATAATCCTCAGCGACCTGAGGCAAATCATAGTTAATAACATGTTCGATATGATTTACATCTAAACCCCTTGATGCAATATCAGTAGCAACTAAAACTTTAAATTTTTTGAGCCTAAAATTATTCATCACTTTGTCACGCTTATTCTGATTTAGATTTCCATTCAATGCATCAGACTTAAAACCATCATTAGTAAGATTTTTTGCCATTCTTTGTGTTCCATGTTTAGTCTTAGCAAATATTAATACTGAACCTTTTCTTTGATCAAGCTGACTCAATAGTTCAGCATATTTTTTATTATGATCAATGTTCAATATTTCATGATTAATATTGGTTAATAAAACTTGATCAGACTCTATGGCAATTCTTTCTGGGTTATGTAAATATTTTTTAGATAATTGCATTATCTTAGAAGGTAAAGTTGCTGAAAATAATAAAGTCTGCTTCTCTGAAGGTAGATATTGTAATGTTTGATCAATTTGAATACCGAAGCCCATATCAAGCATTCTGTCAGTTTCATCTAATACTAAATAACCACAGTCCATCAAGTCTAAGGTTTCACTTTCAAGATGATCATTAATTCTTCCTGGTGTCCCTACTATTATGCGCGGGCCTTTTCTCAATTGGTTTAATTGTTTTCCCATTGCTTCGCCACCTATTAAGCATGCTGCCCTCAACGAACTCTGATTGCCCATGAGTTGATTAACAACATCTAGAACCTGTCTTGCCAATTCTCTTGTTGGAGTCATTATCAAAGCTGTCATGTTTTCATTCTTTAATAAAGTTTCTACCATAGGTATACAAAATGCGGCAGTTTTACCAGTTCCTGTTTGCGCAGAACCAAGTATGTCTTTGCCTTGCAAGGCCAAAGGTATAGTTTGTTCTTGAATTGGAGTTGGTTTTGAAAATTCCATTTTAGCCAAAGCTATATTTAGATTTTCGGAAAGATTCAGGCTTTCAAAATTATTCATTAATTTCTCTTATGTTAGTTAAATACAAATTAGTAGAAGATATCCACCAATTGTTATTTAGATAACATATTACTGAGGCTCTTCTCAAGTTACATATATTCTATGCAACTGTGGGTACTTTTTAACAGTTAGCGAGAGAGAACACAAGCTATTATTAATAAAATAGAGTTTTATTAACGAAATAGATGATTTTGATGAATTTAATGAGTAAATTTATATTTAACTCAGGTATTTTATTCTAGGTAAAAATAACGCTAGAACATGGGAAGCAAAATTATTCTATACTATCTAGGTTTTTTTGAGCTAAAAGAAAATTAGGATCAAGCTCAAGAGCTTTGCCAAACATTAGTTTTGCTGTTTGAGAGTCTTCAATTCCTTTATGTGATACTCCAAGACTATTAAAGACCTCTTTTGACTCAAGTCCCATATCTATTAATTCATTTAAACATTTTATAGATTCACTAAATCTTCCTATCTTGATGAAATAGTTTGCCATATTAAGTCTAGGATAAATTTCGTTAGGAACAAGCTCTACAGTTTTTTTATAGTGATACTCAGCTTCAGAATTATCTAAGTTACTAAAAAGATTAGCTAGATTATTATGGGCCTCAGGAGCGTCATTCTTTAACTCTATCGCTGTGGTATAACTAGCTATGGCTTTTTCAAATTGGTTCATGTCACTATATATAATTCCTAATGAATAGTGAGACTGATATAATTTTTTATCTATTTTTAGAGATTTTTTAATTGCATTAACCGCTAACTGATACTCTCCCATAGAATGAAGAAGGCTTCCATAGTTACTGTGGAATACAGCTTGTTCGGGAGCTTTATCGATAGCCTTTTCTATATGCATCTTTGAAGATTCAAAATCACCTTCTGCCATAAATATAAGAGAAATTAAATGATGAGCATTTGGTTCAGAGTTATCAACTGTAAGAATTTTATTATATAATTCCTTTGCTTCATCAAAACGATTTTGTTTATGGAGGTCCATTGCTTCCGCAAAAGCCTGTCTGACTAAAAATTTAGACATTTATAACTTTCTCCTTAATGCTATTAAAAATTTCATCCCAATCATCGGTAGTTTGTTGTCTAAATAATGTTAGTGATGGGTACCATGGGGTGGAGTCTTTATAACTTAAATCCCAAAAATGTTTAGGCACTGGAGGTAAAATTAAATATGTAGGTATATTTAAGCTTCCAGCCAAGTATGCTAAGTCACTTTCAATACAAATTATTAAATCTAAATTTTGAATAACACCAGCTAATACATCAATATCTTTTATTTCAAATAAATTTATAAAATTTAAGCATTCATCCACAACGAGACTATTAATATATTCTTCAGGTATCATTGACTGCTTTGCTAAAGAGGAATTGATATCAGGATGTAACAAATACCCTATATTTTTTTTATTAGTCATAGCTTCAGGAAAGTTTTCTTTACCTATATCTAAATAAGGATGTGTTTGTGTATCCATTTTAGGCTGCCATTCTAGAACTTTTGGAATAGAAAGCAAAAAAGAATAAAAATCACAGTCTGGAATCTCATCATCATAACTAACAACCTTGCTAATCCACTTTTGGCCTTCAAGAATTTGTCTCAACTCACCTTGAGTCATAATAATAATTTTTGCACCATCGAGGGCAAGTTGTTTAACAAATCTCAAAAACAATAATATTTCTCCAACTGACTGCTCTGTGGCGACCAGAAGAGTTTTACCAGATAAATCTTGCCCAGCCCAACGTGGCTTTTTAAATTTTATTTCATACACTTGTGCTGGTAATTTTAATCGCCACTCGTATTCATTCCATCCATCCAAGTAATTACCAGTTAATAGGTAACACATTCCTAGATTGATATGAGGCTCTATATAATCTGGATAGGTATCAATGCATGATTTATAAAAATTAATTGCCTGATTAAATTTTTTTAATTCTTCATAGATAATACCAACCATTAGCTGGCAGCCGATATGATCAGGCGTAATCTCTAAGCATCTTTTAAAAGATGATAATGCTTTTTCTTGCTGTAAAGTTTGTCTATATGCTTCACCAAGATAAAAATGTACTTGTGACAAATCGTTTTTAAGCTTAATAACTTTATTAAATACTTTAATTGATTCCATGTAGTCTTTTTTTGAACTTAATACGCAACCAAGAGAAATTAGAACTCCTATACTATCCGGAGTTATTTCTAAAGATTTATTTATATATGATATGCTTTCGTCAAATTTTCTCTGACCCATTCTTATGCAACCAACAATATGATTGGCATCAGCATCATCATCTCTAGACAATAATTCTAGACATATTTTTTCGGCTTCTTTGAAATCATTTTGACCAAAAGCATTTATAGCTTTAATAACTTCAGGTTTTTGCGTTGGTTTCTCTGACATAAATATTTTCTTAAAATAAAAAAAGAGGGCCTTGGCCCTCTTTAAAAACTATTTTTTTGATTACGCTTGATAAGTAAACGGCCCAGACAAACCAACTCTATCTGGTGTAGTATTCCATGATCTACCATGGTCTGAATACTCTTGTTTGCTTGTTACATTAACATCTACTGGAAATCCAGGATTAATCGCTAGAGGGTGGAAATTACACTGTGCAATTTTACCATCACCACTTTCAACACCAGCCATATCCCAGCCACCTGCTCCGCTTACTTGGAGCGTTTTTTTGCCGCCATCAATACTGCATGTGATAGCAGCTTTTTTGACGCCAATTATTTCACCAACTAAACTTGCTATAACTCCCAAATGGCCACCATGTTTTCCGCTCCACAATTCAACAATTGCATCATGTTGTGCATCACTCGCGTTCTCATCAACATATAAAGCTAGCTGAAAGCCACCTTCTGTTAGAACTGAAGGTGCATGCAACCATGCAGAGACTTTTAAACCATCAAGTTTAACCTCACCTAAATTACCTTCTTTTATGTCCCATACCAACATAGCCTCACAGAAACCCTTTGTTGGGGCCTGAAGGAATATGCATGGACACATTAAATCGCAGTTACAGCTTTCTGCATAATCCCCTTTTAAATTCCAGCTCATAAAAATCTCCCTTAAATACTTGTTTTATAATGATCACATATTACCCCCAACAAATCCACTACTTAGGAAGGTAATAATATTAGCAAACTCTTATGTATCTTTAATAAATTATGAGCTGTTTCTGGAATAAAAACTTGTTAGAGTATTATAAGGGGAGATTATGAAAAAAAGTTATTTTGGTAGGTACGATCCCGCCTTAACAATCAATGCTGGAATATCTCAGAAATCAAAAGATATCAAATGGTATGAAAAGAGTGTTCCATGTCGAAAATCGTGTCCGGCAGATACAAATATTCCAGGATATTTAGAAGCAATTTATCAAAACGATTTTGATGCAGCATATAAAATCAACTTAGAAGACAATATCTTTCCTGGAGTACTTGGGAGGGTTTGCTCAAGACCCTGTGAAAGTTCATGCAGACATGCTGATGATGAAAATGGTGATAGTGTTTCAATATGTTTTTCAAAAAGGTCTGCCGAAAAATATAATCTTAGTAAAAAGTATAGGCTAGATAACTATGCAAAAAAAACAAATAAAAAAATATTAGTTATCGGTTCTGGTGTAGCTGGATTAACAGTTGCCAGAGAATTAAAAAGGTTTGGTCATAATATTGAGATTTTTGAAAAACATAAATCTCCGGGCGGGATGCTAAATCAAGGAATCCCTCTTTTCAGATTACCTAGGAATATAATAAATAAAGAAATAAATCAAATTTTAGATATGGGAATTAAAATATATTATGGAAAAAATATAAAAGATTCTGCTGAGATTAATTCATTAACCAAAACATATGATGCCGTTATTCTTGCGTTAGGAACATTAAAGCCTAATGAAATTGATAAAGATTTTACAAAAACAACCGGTGTAGAAAATGGGTTGGACTTTCTTTTGAGAGTAAATGAGTTTAACGATAGGTATATAGGTAAAAATGTAGTTGTGATAGGTGGTGGTTATACGAGCATGGATTGCGCAAGAACAGCTTTAAGGTTAGGAGCAAGTTCAGTTAAAACATATTATAGAAGAGAAAATGACGACTTAATTATACTCCCCGGAGAACTTGAAGAACTGATAAATGAAAATGGTAAGATGATTTTCAAAGCAAGACCAAAGAATTTAATTAAAAAAAATAATAAATTGGTCGGCATACAATTAATTAAAACTAAATTAGTTAAAATTAATAATAAATATAGACTTATAGATATAAAAGATTCTGACTTTAGGATTAAGGCTGATCATATTATTTTAGCAATCGGTCAAAAACAACATTTAAATAAAAACTCAAAAGTAAATAATAAAGTTTTTTTAGCGGGTGATTATGCCACCGGGGCTACAACATTAATTGATGCTATTTCACATGCTAAAAATGTTTCCAAGAAAGTTGATAATTTTTTAATGAAAAGAGATTTGCTACATAGTCATATAAATGTTGAGGATGTCATTGCAACTAATAGAGAACTAAAAATGAATTATATTCCAATTCAAAAAATGCCTGTAGTAGATTTTAATGAACGTGATTTTAAAAAAGAAGTAGAGACTGGATATAATAAAAATGTCTCTCTAAAGGAAGCATCGAGATGCTATCTTTGTCATTACAAATTTGAGATTAATAATAGCCTATGTGTTCTATGTGATGAATGTCTTCTTGTTAAACCTATAAAAGATTGCATCGTAGAAGTAAGTGATATACAAGATATCAAAGATGGTGATACGGATTATAAAAGAATTATTCCTCGCAAAAGTATTGGAGTCTATCATGGAAAATTATTAATAGATCATAAGAAGTGTGTGCGTTGTGGTGAATGTGAAAAAGTTTGTCCAACCAATGCTATTACTATACAAAAAATAGAGAAACGTAATTATGTTGAAACCTAAATTTAAAAAATTTAATGTTACTTGTCCTCATGATTGTCCTGATACATGTTCATTAGAGGTGACCGTAGACACAGAAGCTAATAAAGCAGTAAAGTTACTAGGAAGTAAATCTCACCCTATTACTAAAGGTTTTTTATGTAATAAAGTAAACCATTATCTTGATTTAGTTTATAACAAAAACAGAGTTCTTTACCCACATATAAGGGTGGGACCTAAAGGCAAGAAAGGTATATTAAAACAAGTATCTTGGGATTTTGCTCTTAAATTAATTGTGAAAAAATTAAAGGCTATTGATAAAGACTATGGCCCTGAAGCAATTCAACCTTATAGTTATTCGGGCACTCTAGGGATGTTAGGTTATTGGGGAATGTCAGAACGCTTTTGGAATAAGGTGGGGGCGGCAAGATTAGGTAGAACTATTTGTATTGCCGCAGCTTCAACCGCAGGTATCTATACATATGGCGCAGCATGTGGGCCAGCTATTGATGAGGTTCCTAATAATGACTTAATAATACTCTGGGGCACAAATATTGTTTCCACGCATGTTCATATGGTTCCATTTATTGAAGAAGCAAAAAAAAGAGGTGCTAGGATTATTTGCATTGACCCAAGGGAGACAAGGACAACTGAACTAAGCGATTGGCACATTCAGCCTAAACCAGGCACAGATACTGCGCTTGCATTAGGCGTGATGAATGAAATAGTTAAGAATAAAAAACATGATCTAGATTTTTTAAAAAAACATACAACTGGTTATAAAGACTTTTTAGATAAAATCTTGCCTAAATATACTCTAGATAAAGTTTCAAGAATCACAGGTATTAAGAAAGCAGATATAAAACAATTAGCGCTTGAGTATGGTTCAACTAAAAAAACATATATCAGGCCAAACTATGGATTAAACAGGCATAGAAATGGTGGGATGATGATTAGATCGATTATGTTGCTTCCAGCTATTACAGGTGCCTGGAAAAATAAAAGTTCAGGCTGTTTTGTAGGTTCTATTGAAGAGATGTGGAATGTTGACTTAGGTAAATTACAAAGGCCAGATCTTCTAGGTGATAAAACTCCAAGATCAATTAATATGATTCAGATTGGTGATGCACTGAATGATAAAAATTTAGACCCACCCATAAAATCATTATTTGTTTGGAATTCAGATATAGCTAATTGCGCACCAGACAGCATAAGTGTACGCAAAGGTTTAAAGAGAAAAGATTTATTTACAGTGGTTCATGAAACCTTTTGGACTGACAGTTGTGACTATGCTGATATCGTTTTACCAGCAGATACTCAACTAGAGCATATGGATCTTCATGCACCCTATGGACACTATTACTTTAGTTTAACTCAGCCTGCTATTAAACCATTAGGCGAGAGTAAATCAAACCAAGATTTATTCAGAGAACTTGCGAAGTATATGGGCTATAAAGACAAATGTTTCAAAGAAACAGATGAAAGCATGATTAAAAATATGATTGATCCTAAACATAATCCTCTATTTAAAGGTGTTACCTTTGAAAAACTTAAAAAAAATGGATGGGTCAAAGGTGATGTTGAAAATAAAAAAAGAAATTATTTAAAAAATGGTTGGCCAACAAAAGATGGCAAGATTCAAATCTATTCTAAAGATACTGAGAAAATTGGCTTAGGAGCCTATCCTGAACATATTGAAGAATTTACAGATAAGACTTTAAGAAAAAAATATCCAATACAGATTTTAAGTCCAGCAACGCATCAATTTATAGGTAACTCTTTTGTATCTGTTGAAAGGCTCAGAGACATGGCATCAAGACCTACTATAGAAATGAGTAACAAAGATGCAAACAAGAGGAAAATAAAAGATGGAGACCTTTGTAGAATTTTTAACGATGTAGGCGAAACTTATGCCCATGCTGTAATAATAGATTCTATGCTGGAAGGGGTTGCCTCAACCCAAAAACAATATAAAGGTTCCTTAGTAAGAAATGGTGTGAATGCTAATGCCTTAAATACACAAGATGTGACGGATATGGGTGATGGACCTATATTTTATACAGTTTTAGCTCAAATCAAAAAAGCTTAATTATGAAACTCATGGCCACAGATAAATTTTCTAATAAACCAAAAGTCTCCATAACCATGTCAATTGAATATACAAATAATGACAAAACCATGGGTATTCAAAAATTTGAGAATGGAGATGTTTATACTGGTGCCTTTTTAAACGGCAAAAAACATGGTCGAGGTTTATTAGAAACACGTAGCAATAGATCCTATGATGGCGGATGGGAAAATGATGTTCCTCATGGTTTTGGTATCAATACATTTCCTAATGGAAAAATATACAGTGGTCAATATAAAGAAGGAAGGCCATATGGAAATGGGCAATGGACATATAGTGATGGAAAAACTTATTCTGGAACTTGGGTTAAAGGTGAATTTATAAATGAACATAATAAAAAGGATACTCTGGATTTTAGGATTATGACTTTTCTAATAAATATATTAGTTATAGGCTTCATGTTATCTGTAATTGGCTTTTGGATATTAAATTTTCTAAAAATTATATAATGGAAGAGTGTATATTTAAAACTGCATTCGCAAATGTACTGATTCGAGGAGAAAATAAATCTATAATTGAACTCTGTTTTACCAAAAAAAAAGTGAAGACTTCCAACTGTTCTTTTTTAATGGATGCAAGAAAACAAGTAACTGAATATCTAAAAGGCAAAAGAAAAAAACTCTTATTTAAAATAGATCCTAAAGGAACTCATTATCAAAAAAAAATTTGGCAAGAGTTACAAAAAATTCCATATGGAAAATCTATCTATTACTCGTCCATTGCTAATAAAATACACAGTTCACCTAGAGCAGTAGGAAATGCATGTGGAGCAAATAAATGTTTGCTTATTATCCCTTGTCACCGTGTTATTTCTAAAGATGCTAATGGTTCTGGGTTTTCAAGCTTTGGTGGATTGATACATAAGAATAGACTTTTAGACCTTGAAAGTTAAGATTATTTCATGTTAGTTTTAAAAGAGGGGTGGGATTAATGAGGATTTATAAGTACTTTATATTAGCATGTGTCATGTCGCCTATGGCCTATGCAGGTGAGGCGATAAACAATGTAACAAGTCATGTTGACTCAACAATAGAATCTTGGGCTAAACAAAATATATCAAATTTAAGACTAATTGAAGTAGAAACACGTATTAGAAATTACTCTAAAACTGACTATAGAATACTTGGTATGACAGAGTTGTCTGGTACTAATAATGAAAAGTATTTATCCCAATTTTCGTTCTCAAGCTTTGATTCAACAGAAACATTAAATCTAGGTGTTGTCTGGAGAAAACTAAATGTAAATCAAACTCTAATGTATGGATACAATGCTTTCTATGATTATGAAATAAATTCCAATCATTCCAGGATAGGTTTTGGAATTGAATTAAAGTCGAGTGTATATGATGTAAATTTCAATATGTACCATGCGTTGTCTGATAAGAAAGTAGTAGATGGTGTTACAGAAGAAGCTGCAGACGGGTATGATTTAGAAGTTGGTATTTATATGCCATACATGCCATGGGCAAAGGTATATTATAAAGGATACAAATGGAACTCCAGTATATTTGATATAAAACATGGAGAAGTCTTAAGTTTGCATCTACAACCAACAGGAAGATTCACTATAGAAGCTGGCATACATGATGATAATACTATGTCAAATGATAGAGAATTTATAAAGTTATCCTATGTAGTTTGTTGTAGTAACGATACTACAAACAGAAAGTTTGTTTTTATGACACCACAAGCCTACTCGTATACATCAGTAGCTGATAGGTTCTATGAAAAAGTTAGAAGGGAGAATAATATAGTTAAAGGAATTAATGGTGCAGCTGTAATCGGTAGGGGTACATAATGGAAAATTTAAAATTTATATATTTATTAGTTCTACTGATAAGTTCGAACATTCTTTATGCCGCTACGGCAACACCAACTTCTTATAAAACAACTGTTAGTAAATTCGAATTATGCTCATCATCAGCTTGCAGTGACCCTGTAGTTTTAGGAAGCACTTCAAAACAATTTGATATTGCTTCAAAATCAGTTGGATCAGATGTCGGTACATACTTAAATAACTTTACTATCGAATTAGGTCGGACATATACCCATGCTAGGTCTACAGTTAACAGTACATTCCAGGTACAAGGGACAGTTGATGTTAGCGGCACTATTTGTAACACTGTTGCATCTCCATCTAATACAGCTGCTTCTGCGACTGCGACTGCTAAAACAGCCGCTGGTGGAACTTTGGCCGATATGGCATGGATTGTACCAAATGCAAATGGTGGTGGTGATTATAGTGATCTAAGGTCAACATTTACTGCTAATGGAATTGCTAAAACTGATGGTGCATCAACTTTTACTTTCACGGTTGCTTTAGCTGTACCTTACACACCCAAAGCAACAGATTCACCAAAAATTTTGATTAAGTTTGACGTTGCGGATACGCTAATCGCATCATTTGGCGGAGGATTATGCGTAATATATGTGGATCCACCAGTTCAAACAGTAACTATTATGAAATAGCAGCTAAATTATTTATTGGTTTCATGAATGCTTCAACAATTGCATCTTGATTGATATATACATAATAGAAGTATACAGCTACAGATAAAACCCCAACAATCTTCTTATTGATAATTTTATCTAATCTAGAGAACACGCATAGACATTGCGCAAAAGTATAAGCAAAGTAACCAATCGCGCCAAAAAATAAAAAACCAATCAAGCCTAAAATAATCATAATTACAAGATAACTATTTTCCTACTCCAAAACAACTGTAATCTCTCTATTTACATTACAATCCGATTCATCTGAAGACATAAGGTTAATAAAAGTTCCCATGGGAGTGATGGTCTCAACAGCACGATCAAATAAATATCCTAAACCAGAACTAATGATAAACCCTTCAGTTGCATTGTTATCATTTTCGTTAATAATTCCATGATCTCCATACAAGTCACCAGATGTACAAACAACGTTAATCGAAGAACATTCTGTATTAAATATAAATTTTTTGGGTGCCAGGATATCTATTTTAGAAGAAGATGAATATAAACTGCAGACTGCATCAATAGGTTTTTGGTCTATATCTACGGTACTTAGATCAATCTCTACTGAGAATTCTTTCGGCTTAAAAGTGGCACAGGATGCTAAAAACAGAAACGAAATAAAGATTAGAAAATATTTCATAGTTAGCAAACTCTCCCTATAATATTATGTATTAATAAATTGAATATATTTTCTGATTTACTAAAAGCTGTTGATGTTATAGTGGCGCTCTTAGCTAATTTTTTACAATATAGTCTGATTTCTTTTGAATCCTTATACTTTAAGATGCTGCCTTTATTTTTCTTGAGATCTTTTTGAGTGTGTTTGCCGGTAATATTTTTTTTACCTTCATAGTCTAATAAATCATCTGTTGCTTGAAATATTAAACCAAAATTTTTTCCATATTTTTGATACTCTTTTTGTTTTAATGGAGTATTTTTACCAGATAAAATTAATGGTGATAACATACAAAATTCAAAAAGTTTTGCAGTTTTAAGATTATGCATCTTGATAATTTCTTTTTCTGAAACCCTTTTTTTTTCATAAAGCAAATCTAATGACTGACCTCCTGCAAGACCTGTTGAACCAGACATCTTGGCAAGATTGGCTATCAAATTCACTCTAATTTTATTATTTTGATGGGTCTTAGGGTTGGCTAATATTTCAAAAGCAAGAGTTAAAAGACTGTTTCCTGCTAAAATAGCAACAGCTTCACCAAATTTTTTATGAGTAGTTAACTTGCCTCTTCTCAAATCATCATTATCCATACCCGGCAAGTCATCATGGATTAACGAATATGCATGCACAAATTCAGTAGCTAAAGCCAGCCTCATATAATTTGTTTTTTTTATATTTAATAATTTAGATAGCTCTATAATTAAAAAAGGCCTAATTCTTTTCCCCCCATTTACAACACCATAGTTCATAGCATCCCAAAGTGTGGTTCCCTCTTTATGAGATGATAAATATTTTTTTGCATAGTTATTGAAATCTGTTGCAGTTTTCTTTAACTGTAATTTTATATTCATATATAATAAGTATTTGTTGTTATAACGTTATAGATTTTACCACATAGCTTGAAAAACCAGAACATATAGAAGTTTACAATATTTACCGGATATTTATGTTAACTTGTAAAAATCTAAATAACCAAAGTTTAATAAGGACTATTAGGCTATATCTTGCTTGAAAAATGGTTTATTTTTTTATTAAAGAGTCTTATAAGACTCTTTTATTTGTTAATTGCTTATCAAGCTAAAGAACATTATATTAGTTAAAGATGAATATAACTGTTAATCAAAATATACTTGTTGTGGACGATCAAATAAGCTTAGAAAGCTTATTATCAACACTTTCCATATCTAAAAAATATATGGCAATTGAGGTAAATAAAATAATTATACCAAAATCAGAATATGCAGAATATTTACTTAATGAAAATGATATTGTTGAAGTTATTAATGCTGTAGGTGGTGGTTAAAAATTGAATAAACTTATCATAGATAATAAATCATATTCTTCAAGACTAATAGTTGGGACTGGGAAATATAAAGATCTTGAAGAAACTAAGTTGGCAATAGAAGCAAGTGGAGCAGAGATGGTTACTGTTGCAATTAGGAGAATGAACATTGGACAAGACAAAGATAGTCCAAATCTTTTAGAGTTTATAGACCCTACCAAATATACTATCTTACCAAACACTGCAGGATGTTATAATGCACTAGATGCAGTTCGCACATGCAATATTGCAGCAGAGATATTAAATGGAGAAAAACTTGTTAAGCTTGAAGTATTAGGAGATGAAAAAACATTATATCCAAATACAGGAGAAACGCTAAAGGCTGCAGAAATTTTAGTTAAAGAAGGATTTAAGGTTATGGTTTATACGACCGATGACCCGCTTGTAGCTAAAGAATTAGAAAATATTGGCTGCATTTCAGTTATGCCCTTAGCTTCACCCATAGGAAGTGGATTAGGCCTACAAAATAAATATAATATTCTATCTATTGTAGAAAATGCAAAAGTGCCAATTATAGTAGATGCTGGGGTAGGAACCGCTTCTGATGCTAGCATAATTATGGAGCTAGGCTGTGATGGGGTGCTAATGAATACAGCGATAGCATGTGCAAAAAACCCGATACTCATGGCTAGTGCAATGAGAAAAGCAGTAGATGCTGGATACGAAGCATTCAATGCTGGCAGAATCCCAAAAAGAAGATATGCTAACGCATCATCACCCATTGAGGGCAATATTTGTAATGATGAGTGATATAAAGAAACCAAAGTTTTATAGTAATCATCGATATAGACAAGGCCAAAATAAAAACCAATATTCTGAATCTAATAGTAATCTAAAGGATATCTTATTGAATGATAGATTGAATATTATAGATATTGGTTTTGGAACTGGAACATCAACAAAGAGCCTCTACTCTAGTGATAAAAATAATTATATATGTATAGAATCATATATGCAGGGAATAAATAATCTAAAAAAATTCATAAAAATAAATGAAATAGAAAATATGTCTGTTTTTCATGGTGATGCTATTGAAATACTTAATGAGGAAATTCCAGATGGAGTTATTGATGAAATACTAATTTTTTTTCCAGATCCTTGGCCAAAAAATAAACATCATAAAAGAAGAATAATAAATTTATATACATTAAATTTATTTTTTAAAAAGTTAAAAAAGGGAGGAATATTACATTTTGCAACAGATCATATAATTTATGCATATGATACCAAAAGTATGTTTGAGGAGTTTACTGGTTATAAGCAATTATTTAATTCTAATAGAAGAAAAAGGCCTACCACAAACTATGAGAGGAGAGGATTAAGAAGAAAGAATTTTATATTTGATTTAGTTGTTAAAAAATAACTATTCAGCTATTTGTTGTTTAGAAAATATAATATGAATCAAAAATCCAAAAATAATTCCAGTCCAAATGTGCGTCGTAATTCCTTCATAAATCTCTATAGATAACATTGGAAATATTAAGGTGCTCGCAAAAGTAATCCATGTAATGACGCCTAGTCTTTTACTTTCTGTGTATAATTTGCTCATTTCTTTAATCCTAATTAATGGAATAACAGCAAAAATAACAATGATGCCAAGTGTTGCCTGAGGCAAACTAAATAATAATGGTGTAGCGAATAGCAGTGTTATACCCACAACTATCATTGTTACAATGGAAGATAAACCACTGTAAGCTCCGCTAGCTTCATTTACTGCTGATCGTGAAAAAGATCCAGAGACTGGTATGCTTCCACTTATGCCAGAACTTATATTTGCAATCCCTTGACCAAAAAGCTCTTGATTAGAATCAACTGGTGTAGGGTTCTTATATAGCTCAACACCGTTTGAATCTTTAGGAGGTTTTTTTGAGTACAATTGTTTAGCTATAGCAATAGCTTCCATAAATCCAACAAAAGCAATAATTATTGTATGGATTATTAACATTGTCACAGACCCATTGAATATACCATAGTCAGGAATTTTAAAATCTGGTAAACCAGGTGCAATATATCCTACGACAGGACCTGAGTAGGATTGTGCTAAAGAATATAATATAGATAACAGGACTGCAAAAAATACTGCTAAATTACTAAGTGTCATAAATTTAGTGAACTTATATTTAATTAAGTACATTAAAAATAATACTAATATTGACAGAGTTAATGCTTCTAAGTTAATCGGCGTGTTAGCAAGTAAAAGTTCTGGGTTAGCTAGTTGACCTAATGAAATTTTAGGTATACCAAAAACCTTGCTTAATTGAGATGTAGATATAATCAGGGCCGCAGCAGATGTAAAACCTAATAATACATGCTCAGGAATTGTATCAAAAATTTTTCCAGCCTTTAGAAACGCCAAGGTAACCTGAAAGCTTCCAACTGTGACTGCTAAAATAACAGCATAAAAAATATACAAAGAGGTATCTCCTGCAGATAAAGATGTTATTGCAACTGATGTTAAAAGACAGACCATTGCAACAGGACCAGTGGCTAGATATCTAGATGAACCAAAAAAAGCTGCGATTCCTACTGGGATAAGGGCTGCATACAAGCCATAAACTGGCGATACATCCGCTAAAGTGGCATATGCCATTGACTGAGGAATAATAATCATAGCTATTGTTGTGCCAGCTATAATATCTCTTAGAATATAATTTTTATTTAATAATGATTCCGGCAGCCATGTGCTGAAATTAAATAACATAGTTTTAATATTAATAATACAACCCTCTGATCTTTTTTAGCGAAATATATATTTTAAATGAATTTATTTATACTATCATAATAATTAAATGTTGTCTTGAGGTGAATATGAAGTATAGAAAACTGGGTAATACAAATCTTGATGTTAGTCTTATCTGTCTTGGAACCATGAGTTTTGGAGAACAAAATACAGAAAAAGAGGCACATGAACAATTAACTTTTGCTCTAGATCATGGTGTAAACTTTATAGACACAGCAGAAATGTATGCAATTCCACCAAAAGAAGCAACTCAAGGTTTAACAGAAAAATTTATAGGCTCCTGGATTAAGAAAAACTTAAATAGAGATAAATATATAATAGCAACGAAAGTTGCAGGTCCTGGAATGGAATATATCAGAGGCGGAACAACTTTAAGCAGAAAACATGTAACTCAAGCAATAAATACATCTTTAAAAAGACTAAATACTGATTATATAGATCTTTATCAAGTACACTGGCCAGAAAGGAAATCAAATTATTTTGGTAAGCTAGGATATACACAATCTGAGGACATAGGTGTTGCTATTGAAGAAACACTATCTGGCCTTGATGATGCTATCAAAGCAGGAAAAATTAGGCATATTGGTGTCTCAAATGAAACCCCATGGGGAGTTCATGAATATTTAAAATTAGCTGAATACAAATCTCTACCTAAAATTCAGACAATCCAAAATCCTTATAGTTTATTAAATAGAATTTATGAAATAGGTTTAGCCGAAATCTCATATCGAGAAAATGTAGGCTTACTCGCCTATTCGCCTCTTGGTTTTGGAGTTTTAACTGGAAAATATCTTAGTGAGATGCCTAGTAAATCAAGGCTTGGATTATTTGGTGAATGGTTTACTAGATACAGTAATGAAAAATGTCATGAGGCAACATCTAAATATCAAACTATTGCTCAAAAATATAATATCAGCTTATGTCAAATGGCCTTAGCATTTGTTAATAGCAGGCCTTTTGTTACCAGTAATATTATTGGAGCCACAACAATAGAACAGCTCAAAGAAAATATTGAAAGCATAGATGTAAATTTGTGTGAAGAGATCATTGATGAAATTAATAATATTCATGATGGTATTCCTAACCCTGCGCCCTGATAACATAGTGTATTAACTATTCTCCAAGAAATTACTGATTTCTTTCATGTTTGGCATTATAGAAATATATTGGTCTGCTTTCTCTTTTGATTGATCATATATTTTAAAAATAGATTGAGCATCCGTATCAAATAAGTTAGCAATTAATCCAATAGCATTAGTTCTATTTTCTCCGCGTGACTCTTTCCACCTCACGCATACAACTAAAATTAAATTAAAATACTCATTTTTTTTATCAAATACATCTGAAGAAGAGTCTAGGCTATTCTCTTTTAAATATAAATTAATGTATTCTTGTAATTGGATTGGCATTATTTTTTTTTCTTTTAAGTAATCAGAATATATTGCAATTAACTCTTTGTGGTCATTAGATTGAACAGAGCCGCATAATATCCTATCAAGCTCTTGTGTATAATATTCCCATAAACCATCGCTCAACCAAGCTATATTTTTCATATTCATCTCAAGTTTTAATTGTTTATATCATTCTTGATAACATATTCTACAGCATCTGCAAGGTCATTGAACATCGGAATGTTATAATTAGAATCATTTTCAATTAATCTACCATTACCTGTTCTCAGACCCAAAGGTTTACACTTAGACAATAGTGACGCATCCATATCTCGGGGGGAATCACCTATGGAGTAACATTCTTCTAATGAAATATTCAATCTTCTTGCTATCTCATTAAACATGCCTGGGGCTGGTTTTCTATTAAAACATTTATCTGTAGGTAAACTGGGGCAGTACAGAATAGATAAAATTGATCCACCGGCCTTGCTTATTTGGCTGAGCATTTTAAGATTAATTTGGATAAAGTCACTGTAAGGAATAATGCCTCTGCCTAGACCAGACTGATTACTGATGATGATGATATGGTATTCATGTTCTGTTAGTTTTTTAATTGCTTCAAGACTATTTGGTATGGCATTCCATTCTTCAGCGGATTTTATGTAACTTGGGGAGTCAATATTAATT
>JABHRC010000006.1 GCA_018670435.1 Gammaproteobacteria bacterium | reverse complement strand
TGATGACGGATTTATTGATTATGAGAAAAATATTAGTTTTATCTCATCAAAAGATATTTTTGGCTCAAGATCTATTAGTATTCCGAGAAAATCAAAAAATAGACTTATTGACAATTATGTTAATGACATTTCAACTTTAGAAATTGATTCGCCTGTTGTACATGATAGTTATGGTGTTGGACGTTATAAAGGATTGGTAAATATGGACATTGAGGGTATACAGACAGAATTAATCAAGCTTGAATATTCAAATGATGACATCCTCTATATACCTGTAACATCTATTAATTTATTAAAGAAATACTCTGGTCATACCGGATTAAATATTCCTCTTCATAATTTAGGGACTGATTATTGGATTAAAATTAAGAATAGAGCGAAGAAAAAAATTAATGATATAGCTGTTGAACTTCTTGAAGTAGAATCAAAAAGACTTGCATCAAAAGGATTTTGCTTTAAAAATAATCCAGATGAGTATCAGAGATTTTGTGATACATTTCCATATGAAGAAACAAATGATCAAATAAAAGCAATAGACAATGTCATAATAGATATGCAATCTAATAAACCCATGGATAGGTTAATCTGTGGTGATGTTGGTTTTGGAAAAACAGAAATAATAATGCGCGCATCATTTTTATCTGCTATAAATAATTGTCAAACTATTATCCTAGCTCCTACGACAATATTGGTTGAGCAACATTATAAATCTTTTCTCAATAGATTTTCATCTACAGCAATTAATATAGGAAGAGTTTCTAGGCTACAGTCTACAAAAGATAAAAAAGAAACCCTATCTAAAATAAAAAATGGCGAGATAGATATTATAATAGGTACTCATGCCTTATTATCTAAGAATATAGAATACAAAAATTTAAAATTACTTGTCATTGATGAAGAACATAAATTTGGAGTAACTGATAAAGAAAAGATTAAGAAATTAAAAACCAATATAGATGTAATTACTCTTACTGCAACACCAATCCCGAGAACATTAAATTCTGCATTATCACAGGTTAAAGACTTAAGTGTTATGGTGACACCACCACAAAATAGAAAGTCAATTGTTACACGTATAGTCAAATGGGATAAAGATATACTTATAGAAGCTATAGATAGAGAAATACAAAGAGGTGGGCAAATATATTATGTTCATAATGAAATAAGTACGATGGATAATGAAATTGAAAAAATCTCATTATTAAATAATAAAATAAAAATAGGAAGAATACATGGGCAACTTGATCCTAAACATATTGAAATTGAAATGCATAAGTTCTTGAACAGAGAATATGATTTACTTATATGTACAAGCATAATAGAAAGTGGCCTAGATATACAAAATGTAAATACAATTATAATAAATAATAGTAATAAATTTGGATTATCTCAACTTCATCAAATTCGTGGCAGAGTTGGAAGAACTAATAGACAAGCATATGCTTATATGGTTATACCTGAATATACTCCTATAACAAAAGATGCAGAAAAAAGACTTGAGGCGATTGACTCAGTTGAAAGCTTAGGCGGAGGTTTAGAATTAGCCACACATGATTTAGAGATTAGAGGTGCTGGGGAAATTTTAGGGGAAGAACAAAGTGGGCAGATATATGAAATTGGATATGCAATGTTCACAGATATTCTTAATAAAAGCATTGAGTTTCTTAAAACTGGGGATAATGAAGATGACCCAGATAGTATAGAAATCGATGTCAATAAGTCATGCTTGATATCGCAAGATTATATAAATGATATACTAACAAGACTAAAGTACTATAAAAAAATATCTTCGTGCAAGAACTTTGATGAAGTTACTTATCTTTGTGATGAGTTAATAGATATATATGGACCACTACCAGATTACCTTGAAAATTTAATTATGATAACGAAGCTAAAGTTACAACTGAGAGATAAAAATGTTAAATATATTAAAATTCTTGAAAAGACTATAAATATAGAATTTAAAGATAAGGAAAAAATAAATCCTGAAAAAATTATTAGTAATATGAACCAATATGATATTAAAATACTAAAAAATAATATGATTCAATTTTCATTAGATAACGACGATCTTTTTAAAATATCTGAAAAGATTAATAACCTTGTTGGCTCTATTCTTTAGGACTGTCCATTTCAATAGTCATGGTAGGGAAAGCTATAATAGCATCATGATTATTAATTATTTCTGAAACTTTATATAACACCTGTTCTTTGATTTTAAGAAATTCTCTCCAGTCTTTTGTATTTGTAAATGCACGAATAAAGAAATCACAAGATGACGCAGAAAAGCTCTGAAAATATACAAAAGGCTTAATTGATTGATCGAGATCATTATGATTCTCTAAATATATTCTTACATCATCTACTATTTTAGGTATCTTATCTAAATCATCATATCTAAGACCAATGACTTGATTAATTCGTCTATTAGTCATACGCGTAGCATTTTCTACAATAATATTCGCAAAAGCTGAATTTGGGATATATAATACGTTTTTTGAAAATGTACGAACCACAGTTAACCTCCAGCCAATACTCTCTACAATCCCTTCGATATTTCTATCAGGAGATTTAATAAACTCACCTACTTTGAATGGTCTATCCAGGTAGATCATTAAGCCTCCAAAAAAGTTAGATATCAAATCTTTAGCTGCCAGTCCAACGACTAAACCACCGGCTCCACCAAGCGCGAGTAATCCAGTAATACTTAAACCTAATTCCTGCATAATCATTAGCACTGTAATTACTATAATAATGATTTTAAATATCCTGAATGCCATATCATAAGTTTCTTCTATTACAGCTGGATCGTCTTCTGATTCTAAATTTCTTAAAAATGATTTGTTTTTTAAATAATTATCCATGATTCTAAGTAATGTCCAAGCAATTATGGTAATCACCAAAACATAGATAACCTTAGCTATATTCAAATTATCAAATATTTGATAGGAAATATTCAATGATTGTAATATTAAAATTTCATCCTCATTCAAATTATATTTTATATTAGACAAGGATAAGTAGGAAGTCGGCTCAAAAATAAAGGCTTTAATTCTATTATATCTAATCAATTCATCAGCTATTCGACCATAATACATTAGTTCATTATCCTTTCCATTAATCAAATTTTTTTTAGGGATTATTAGATTACAAGCCAAACTAGCTTCTTCGCCTTGGCCTTCTGCGTCTTCCTTAAGCATACAGAAATTCTTATCCTTACACTTACTTGCATCTAAACAATTACTAATTTCTGTAATTTCCTCTAAAACCCCCGCTCCATAATCTACGAATTCAACCTGTCCTAATTCTCTCAATTTCTCCATTAAACTTTTTAATTTATTCAAATAAAGTAAATATGGTGTTTCGATAAGTTCTTCTATTTCTCT
>JABHRC010000027.1 GCA_018670435.1 Gammaproteobacteria bacterium | reverse complement strand
TAGTGAGATGAAAGGTTGGCCAAAGTTTGATGCAGACAATATACTGTACTTTGAAGTTGTTTTAATGATGTTATTTCTATCAATGAATGCCACAGACCTAATCCTTCAAGAAAGAAACTTTGAAGGTTATTACTCTGCAGGATCCTTCCCTGTTTCATCTTTTTTAGTTCCAATATTTGATTCATACACAACATCAACTGTGTTTTTACTAGAAAGAGTTTTTTGGTGGTCACACATAATTGGAATTTTCTTTTTTCTTAACTACTTATACTATTCAAAACATCTTCATATTTTACTTGCATTTCCAAATACATACTATGCAAACCTAGAAGAAAAAGGAAAGTTTGATGTCTTAGAATCAGTTAAAAATGAAGTACTTCTTATGTTTTATCCTGAAAAAGCTTCTCAAAACAATCAGAGTGTTGATAAATTTGGAGCTTCTGATGTATTAGATTTAAACTGGGTCCAATTAATGAATGCTTATTCTTGCACAGAATGTGGGAGATGTACTAGTGAGTGTCCTGCAAATCTTACTGGAAAAAAACTTTCACCAAGAAAAATTATGATGGATACTAGGGATAGGTTGGAGAAAGTTTCAAAAAATATTTCAAATAATAATGGAAAGTTTGTAGATGATGGTGACAGGTTATTAGATAATTATATATCAAAAGAAGAACTTTGGGCATGTACATCCTGTAATGCATGCGTTGAAGCTTGTCCAATTAATATTGATCCATTATCCATAATTATGGATATGAGACAATACTTAATAATGGAAGAATCCTCAGCTCATCCGGATTTAAATAATATGATGAATAATATTGAAAATAATGGTGCTCCATGGCCCTATAATCAACAGGATAGAGAGTTATGGATACAAGAAACATAAAAACATGAAAAAAGAGGAAGTAGAAAACTATTTACATCAAAAAATCGAAAAAGGAGAGACAGTAAGTCCAATTCTTCCTGATGGGATTAAAAATTATCTAATAGACATAGACGGAACTATATGTGATGATGTGCCAAATGAAGAACCAGAGAGAATGGTTACTGCTAAGTTATATCCTGATGCACTTGTGACTATAAATAATTGGTTTGATAAAGGTCATATTATATGTTTCTTTACAGCTAGAATTGAAGCTCACAGAGAAGTCACTGAGAAATGGCTAAAAGATAATGGATTTAAGTATCATAGTTTACTAATGGGTAAACCAAGAGGTGGTAATTATCACTGGATTGACAATCATCTTGTAAAAGCGACAAGATATAATGGTAAATTCACTGATCTTATTGAGAAGAAAGTAACTATAGAAGTCTTTGATGATGAGGAGTCTAATAAATAATTAAAATGGAAGTACCTATTTTATCAGAACTAAAATCAAAAGGGCAAAATCCGGAATATCTTTTTTGGATTGGTTGTGCTGGAAGTTTTGATGATAGGTCTAAAAAAGTAACAAGAGCTTTTGTGAAGATTCTAAATAAAGCTAACATCTCTTATGCAATTTTAGGAAAGGAAGAATCTTGCACTGGAGATCCAGCTAAGAGATCTGGTAATGAATTCCTCTTTCAGATGAAAGCTATTTCTAACATTGAGGTTTTAAACTCTTATGGTGTAAAGAAAATAATTACCACTTGCCCTCATTGTTTTAATACTATCAAAAATGAATACCCTGAACTAGGAGGGAATTATAAAGTTATACATCACACTACTTTTATAAATGATCTAATCAAGGAAAACAAAATAAGTATATCTGGTGGCTACTATAAAGGTAAAAAGATTACTTACCATGATCCATGTTACCTTGGTCGTGCTAATGGTATATACGAAGCTCCAAGAGAAGTAATTGAAAAACTTGATGCTGAACTTGTTGAAATGAAAAGTTGTAAATCAAAATCTTTATGCTGTGGAGCTGGAGGTGCTCAAATGTTTAAAGAACCCGAAAAAGGTAATCAGGAAATTAATATTAAAAGATCTGATGAAGCAATAAAAACAGACTCAGAAATAGTAGCTGTTAGTTGCCCTTTTTGTAATACCATGATGAGTGATGGAATGACCTCAAAACAAAAAGATATTGATGTGGTTGATATTGCACAAATGATTGAAAAAGCTGAAGACTTATGATTGTAGATTTTAAAATAGTACCTGAGGATTCTAGGCTATGGATATATCAGTCTAACAAAGATTTTACAATTTCTGATATCAAAATAATTGAAGAGAAGACAACTCTTTTTTTAGATAATTGGAAAGCCCATGGTAATGATTTACAAGCATCATATTTGATAAAGGATAAACGTTTCTTAGTTATAGCTGTAGATGAAAAATTCAACCCTATTGGAGGGTGTTCAATAGATTATTCACTTCAACTAGTCAGGGATATTTCAAATACTATAAATATTAACCTCCTTGATAGATTAACAGTTAATTATAGATCAGCTAATCAAATCGTATCCATTAATTTATCAGATCTGAAAAATAAAATTAAAAATGGATCTATATCACCTAAAACCATTATCTTCAATACTAATGTGAAGACCAAAAAAGAACTATCAAATGATTTTGAAATAAAAATAACCTCTTCTTGGCTTTCAAAATTTATCTAATATGTTAAGGATAGCTTTAATTTTAATATTGAACATTTCTTTTGTTTTTTCCCAGGATATTTATTCGGATTTAAAAGAAACAGAAAAAAAATGGGTAGATAGTATTTATTCCTCTCTTTCTCTTGAGGAAAAGGTAGCTCAGTTATTTATTAATTGGGTTTCACCTGAGCAGTCTGATTTTGATGAGATTAGAAAGCTAGTAGTGGAAGATAAAATTGGAGGGTTAATATTTTCTATTGGAACGACTAAATCTCATATTGATTGGTTAAATAAATTTCAATCTTTATCCAAAACTCCTTTATTGGTCTCAATGGATGCAGAGTGGGGGCCATCTCAAAGACTTTCTGATGTTTTTGCTCATCCTTGGAATATGACACTTGGGGCTATTCAAGATAATTCGCTTGTTAGAGAAATTTCAAAGAGAATGGCTGAACAAAACAAAGCACTTGGTATTCATTATAATTTTTCTCCATCTGTAGATGTCAACAACAATTCTAAAAACCCGATTATAGGAAATAGATCTTTTGGAGAAGATCCTATTAATGTTTACGAAAAAGCTAAAGCTTATATCCAAGGTCATAAAGATGCTGGAATATTCACGTCAATTAAACATTTTCCAGGTCATGGAGATACAGATAAAGATTCTCACAAGACATTACCTGTTATAAAAGGTGATATAAACAGGTTAAATAGTGTTGAATTATATCCATTTAAAAGACTTATTGAAGATGGATTAGCTGAATCTGTAATGTTAGCTCATTTAAGTGTTCCCGCATTAGATGAAAAGTATCCTTCATCTTTATCTTATAAAACAGTAAATAATCTTCTTAGAGATAAATATGGATTTAATGGTATTGCAATTACAGATGCTCTTGATATGAAGGGTGTTCTTCAAGATCCTAATGTAAATGTTGACCTTAAGGCTTTTGAAGTTGGTAATGACATCATATTGATGTCAACAAATGTTTCTAAGGGTGTTAAGCTTATCTCAGAATCCTATAGAAAAGGTAAAATTTCAGAATCTAGATTATCAAGTTCAGTCAAGAAAATTTTATCTCTAAAATCTAAATCAAATCTTAAAAATTATCAAAAGATTTCATCAAATAATATTCTAGCTAAGGTTAATACCTCGAAAGATACTCTGCTTTATGCTAAAGCTATGGAATCTTCCATTACTTTAATTAAGAATAATAAAAGTATTCTTCCTTTGTCTAATGATAAGAAATACCTTCATGTTGCATTTGGAAAAAATGATAATGAAGATTACCTATTCAACAAGATTAATAAGTATTTAGAATTAGACTCATATTCTAGTCAAGATTTTACACCTCTTTATTCAAAGACTGATTATGATGCGATAATTATATCTTATCATAGCTCAAGTTCCAGTCCATATGCCTCTAATATTATTCCTCCTGAGATAGTTGCTAATATTAATAAAATTAGCAGGAATAATAATATTGTATTAAACTTATTCCTTAATCCTTATAGCCTTAATTCATTTAATTCTATTGATGATTTTGAATCAATAGTCATTGGTTATCAAAACAATATAATCTCACAAGAAATTACAGCTGACTTATTATTTGGTATTAGATCTTTTAAAGGAAAGATCCCAGTTTCAAATAATTTTTTTAGTGTTAACCATGGGCTATCTTTATTAAGAAAAAATATAATAGGTTATTCACGTCCATCCTATGAGGGTTTTGACTCAAATATTTTAGGCTATTTAGATTCTATTGCAAAAAATGCAATTGATTCTATGATGACCCCTGGAATTCAAATGTTAGTCTCGAGAAAAGGTAAAATTGTATACAATAAAAGCTTTGGTTATCATACCTATGAAAATATAACCAAGCTAGATAATAATCATATTTTTGATCTTTCCTCAATCACTAAAATATTAGCTACAATGCCACTAGTACTTCAAGAACATGAGAAAGGCAAATTATCATTAGAAACTAAGCTTTCTGAGCTTTTTCCCAAAACAAAGCTTAATGATAAAGGTGACATTTCCCTTAAAGAAATGTTATCTCACTATGCTAGATTGAGACCATGGATACCTTTTTACGAAGAAACATTAAACAAAAAAGATAAACCTAGATCAAGGTTTTATAAATCAAATTCAAGATCTTCTTTTTCAACTCCAGTGACAGATAACATGTTCCTTAAAACAAATTACAGAGAAAAGATATTTAAATCCATTTTAGATAGTGAATTGAGAGATGACCTTGAATATAAATATTCTGATCTACCATTTTATTTTTTAAAATTTTGGTTTGAAGATGTTTATGATAAACCTTTGGATGTTTTAGCCTCCGAAAGAGTTTTTAAAACACTTGGATTAAAAAGAACAATGTTCAATCCGTATAAGAAAATTAATTTAGATGAAATTGTACCTAGTGAGAGAGATGATTTTTTTAGATATTCAAAACTACATGGATATGTTCATGATGAGGGTGCGGCTATGTTAGGTGGAATATCAGGTCATGCAGGATTATTCTCTAACTCATATGAGGTAGCTATAGTTCTTCAAGCAATGATTCAAAAAGGAACTTATAATAATAAAAGACTATTTTCTTCAGATTCATTCGATACTTTTAATTATTGTTATTACTGTGATAAAGATAATAGGAGTGGAGTAGGCTTTGATAAACCTCAAATTGAAGGTAATCATGGTTCTACTTTTGGTGGTGTTTCAAAAAATAGTTTTGGTCATTTTGGTTATACAGGTTCAATGGCATGGGCTGATCCAGATGAAGAAATAATATTTGTGTTTCTTTCAAATAGAACTTATCCAACAAGAGAAAATACTTTATTACAAACTAGTAATATAAGAACCCGATCACAAGAAATAGTTTATAAATCATTAATAGATTCTAAATGAAAATAGGAGTAGTATGTTATCCAACTTTTGGAGGATCTGGAGTTGTAGCAACTGAGCTTGGCATTGAGCTATCTAAAAAAGGTCATGAAGTTCACTTTATTACCTATAGCCAACCTGTAAGGCTAGATGCATTATCATCTAATCTTCATTATCATGAAGTGAATGTGCCCGACTATCCTCTTTTTAAATATGAACCTTACGAGCTAGCTTTATCTAGTAAATTATTTGATGTTATTTCGAAACATAAAATAGATGTTTTACATGTTCATTATGCAATTCCTCATGCTTATGCAGCGTATATGGCAAAGAAAATTTTAAAAGAAAATGGGTATAATATTCCAATTATAACTACTCTTCATGGAACAGATATAACATTAGTCGGTAATAATCCTTTTTATAAACCTGCAGTTACATTTAGTATAAATAAATCAGATATAGTAACATGTGTTTCAAAAAGTTTAATGGAAGACACAAGGGAGTTTTTTGGTATAAAAAGAGAGATTAAAGTGATTCCTAACTTTATAGATATAGATAAGTATGCAAAGAAACACGATCTATGTCAAGGAAATATGCTAGCTCAAGATGATGAAAAAATTATTGTTCATGTTAGTAATTTTAGACCATTAAAAAGAATCATTGATGTTCTTAAAATATTCAAAAAAATTAATCAAAAAATTAACTCAAAATTAATTATGGTAGGGGACGGTCCTGATAAGAATAAAGCTAAAGAGTTTTTAAGAAAAAATAATTTAAAAAATAAAGTAATATTCCTTGGTAAAACCAATGAAGTTGATGAGATTTTATGTTCATCAGATCTATTTTTACTCCCATCTGAAAAAGAGAGTTTTGGCCTTGCTGCCCTTGAAGCAATGGCTCTTAAGGTTCCAGTTATTTCAACAAACACAGGTGGCTTGAAAGATTTAAATATAAATGGTAACTCAGGATATACTAGTGACATAGGTGATATTGACTCAATGGCTGAAAATGCAATAAAGATTTTATCAGATACTTCACTTGAGAAAAAATACAGAAATCAAGCTTTTGAAAATGCTAAAAAATATGATATTAAAACAGTGATTCCTCTTTATGAAAAAATATATGATGAGGCCTTAAATATGTCTTAGTTTGGATTGTATATTTTTTTTGCCTGACTGTATATTAAGTTTTTATCAAAAGTCATTTTCTTTGTTTGAAACTTAGAATATTTTTCCATTTGGTCGGTATAATGATCTGAATCAGGGTTATCAGAGTTACCGAAAGAAATTATACTTTCTAGAATAGGACCATTTTCATTAAATCTAACAAGTCCAATATAAGATTCTCCTTGAGTAACCTTATGTTTACCGTCTTTGTATGGCCTTGATGACATTGCAGTTATAACATCAGGCAGTCCCCAAATTGGTAATTCTTTGTCACCTCTAACTAGCTTTTGGAAGTCTCCAAGAGTTATTTTAATTGACCCAAAATTATTAATTATATATGCCTTTGTGTCTGCCAATGCTGAAAGAAGTATTTCTTTACTTACAGTTTTATTGTTTTTTTGAATTTCACTTCTATAATTCCTTACAAGTTGATAATATAAAACCCCATAAATTCCAGCACCTTGAGAGTCAATGTCTGTCTTTCTATCCCATTTCTGAATAATATCAAGTAATTCAAACAAATCATTTTCTGCTTGAAGTTTTAATGTTTCAATAATACTTATGTCCATGAAATTATAGTTGAACTTTGATGGAAATGAATTATCATATTTAATATCCTTAAAATCATCATAAGAAACCTTATCATAACTTTCAATTAACTCTATTAGTCTGGTTGATCTATTGTTATCGTATGTCTCATATCCCATATTTTCATTGTAATTTTTTTCATTTGGGTTCTCATCTGCTGATGTTGATTTAAAAGGGGAGTGATTTGCATTGTAGATAAAACCAGATTCTGGCTGAATTACTTGAGGAAGATCCTCGATATTATGATACTCGGTCCATAGAGTTTTTTTAGTATCTCCAGGAACAATTCCTTTCCAGTTATATCCCTCTGCTCTTTTAGGAATAATTCCATTTGACATATAAAATATAGTATCATACTTATCTGCATAGCCAATATTAAACCCAGGCAATTCTTTCATCTTTAAATTATTGTAGAACTCGCTGAAATTCTTTGACTTTCCCATTCTCCACCACTGCTCTAGAGCTCTTATATTAAATAGTGAAGGGGTTCTAATTGAATAATATCCTGATTTATTTTTTAATGTTGGGCCATAAATACTCTTAAAATACTTTCGATTTATTTTAATCGGAATACCTAGAACTTTTATAGTGATTTTTGCTTTCAATTTTTCTAGTTCATATTCCTCTTCATCAACAATATATTTTCTCTTGTTTTTCATTCTAAGTTTAAATACATCAGTTTTATCAGGGTAATTAACTGTATGAGACCATCCGAGATATTCATTTACACCTATTAATATATTAGGTGTCCCAGGATACATAGTGCCAATAATATTAGTTCCTTCCTCGCTATTCAAGTGAACTTCATACCATGATGTAGGTCCTTCAAGCGGTTGATGAGTATTAATAGCTAAAAAAGTTTCACCAGATGATGTTTTACTGCTGTTCATCGCAATAACATTTGATCCAGTTAAATTTTGATCTAGAAAATCATCTTGTGTGTCATTATTTAATATTCTACCAGCCCAATACGCTCCTTCATTTGAAATAAAAAGCTGAAGTTGACTATACATCAACATTTTTTTTGGAGTAATTGGAAAGAGTTTCTTGTAAAGTACTTTATCGGGATTATTACTTGCGTAAGCATTTAAGCCTTGAGAATATCCCTCTACTACTGCCATATAATCTTCAGAAATAGTACCAATTTTTTCTTCAATCAGATTTTTTGAGCCAATAAACTGAGTTATAAAATCAGCTGCCGCCCCTTTAAGTCCAATATAATTAGAAAGCATTGCATTTCCTGCAAGATAGGCTTCTTGAATTGTTGTGAAGTCGTCTTCAGCATTTGCCCATGCAAGTCCATATGCTACTTCTGCATCTGTTTGAGCATAAATATGAGGAATTCCATATTCATCCCTCACAATATCTATATTTTTCGGGTTTATTTGTGAGTAAGAAAGTGGGCTTACTAACAGAAGATATAAAAGTATACGCATTTATTAAAAAATAGTAGTTAATATTCTAAAGGCAAAATAGCAGGCGAATATAATTAAAATTACTTTTCTGTTTTTTACATACCATTCCATATTCTAATTTTTTTCAAATTTAACTATATGAGGGTAATAAAAGTTAATACTAATTTAATTTTAATATTAATTAACAATTTGTAAATCATTTATAACGAAAGATTGCTATCCATTGAATACTATAGATTATTGGAACTACCTGTTAATATTAGAAATGTGATATCAATAGAATATTAAATAGAATTGTTACAAATTGACATGTTTTAATAACTTTTTCTTGCTTTTTAACAATATTTTAACTTAAATTGCGAGTAATAAACTAAACTTAAATTAACATGAAAAAAGCTTTTTTAGTTGTATTGATGTTATCGTCTAGCCTGATTTTTGCTCAGGACTCTATCTCTGGTAGTGTTTCTGATGCAGATAACAACCCTATTCCTGGAGCTACAATTGTAGTACAAGGAACTAATACAGGTGTTGTAACTGACTTTGATGGTAATTATCAAATAAACGCGTCAGCTGGTGACCAGTTGACCTTCTCAAGTTTGGGATTTGGATCTCAAACGATTACTGTTGGGAACCAAAATCAGATTAACGTTACATTAATGTCAAGTGTTGACATTCTTGATGAGGTTGTTGTCTCTGGATATCAAACTCAACAAAGAAGATCACTATCTGGTGCTATCGGAACTGTAGATACAGACGAGGCATTCAAGACACAGGTAACAAATGCTGCTGAAGCTCTACAAGGTAGAGTAGCTGGTGTGCAAGTAACATCTGGTGGTGGTCCTGGGGCAGCTCCCGTAATTAGAATTCGTGGTTATGCTACTACTAACGATAACAGTCCTTTATATGTTATTGATGGTATTCAAACTACCGATGCAAATGTTATGAGAGACATAAACCCTAAAGACATTGAAAATATAAGTGTACTAAAAGATGGTTCTGCAGCAATTTATGGTGCAAGAGCTTCTAATGGTGTTATAGTTGTTACCACTAAAAAAGGTTCATACAACTCAAAGAACACGTTTGAAGTTAGTGCTACTTACGGAATCAGTGAGGTTACAAGATCCCCTGATATGTTAAATGTTCAGCAACATGCTGATATGACATGGCAGAGTATTCTTAATGATGGAAATGTACCATCTCACCCACAATATGGAAGTGGACCAACTCCTTCTGTACCAGTCTTTTTAAATGTGCCTATGCCTAGTGGACCTGAATATGAAGGTGCTGGAGCAAAAGTACAACCTGGTGGAACTAAATGGTTCGACGAAGTTTTTGATCCTGCTGATGTAACTGAAGTTTCAGTATCTGCTTCTGGTGGATCTGAACAAGGTAAATATCACATGTCTGCTAGATACTTAAAGCAGGAAGGTGTAATTATACATACAGGATTTGAATCAGTTTCAACTAGATTAAATTCTGAATTTAAAATAGGAGATAAGATTACTATTTCGGAAAACTTAAACATTGCTTATGATAAGGAAGGGACTACTAGTGGAAACCCAATGCAAAATGCTGCATTTTCATCTCCGCTTGTTCCTGTAAGAGATACAAACGGAAATTTTGCTGGTACATATTCTAATGCCGCAAGAGTTGGTATTGCTAACAACCCTGTTGCAGATCTTGCAAGAGGTAAAAATGATTACAACAAGAACTTAAGAGTTATTGGTGATGTTTCATTCAAATGGCAAATAACTCCTGAATTATTATTTAAGACCTCTGCTGGTATTACCATGAGAGATTTAAATGGGAGATATTTTACAGCTCTAAATCCAGAGCATGGTGAAGCAATCTCAAACAACACTCTTTCTGAACAAAGTTTCAGACAAGACGAGTGGGTTGTAACAAATTTCTTAAACTATAAGAATTCATTTGGTGATCATACATTAGATGTATTAGTAGGTACTGAGGCAACAAAAAACAACTACAAAGGTTTTGGAGCTTTAAGAACTGGATATTTATTTGAAGATCCAAGCTTTTACTTATTAACTAATGGTTCTGGTGTTCCTGTAATTTCAGGTGGTGGGGCTTCTTCAAGTTCAATTTTCTCGTTACTTGCAACTGCAAACTGGTCATACGGTGGAAAGTACTTTGCTACAGCAACTGTTAGAAAAGATGATACTTCAAGATTCGCACAAGCTGAAGCTGATGCTATCTTCCCTTCTGTTAGTGGAGCTTGGTTAGTAAGTTCTGAGGATTGGTTTGAAAGTTCAGTGTTTGATACTCTTAAAATTAGAGCATCTTATGGTGAGTTAGGTAACCAACAAATTGGAGGTTCTAACTTAGATGTAAATATTTCTGGTTTAAGTGAAGGTACTGGATTCTATGCGTTTTCTGGAAGTGGAGGAGCTACTGCTGGTGCGGTTATTGCATCTAAAGGTAACCCGCTTTTAACATGGGAAACTATGACATCTACAAACTTTGCCTTTGATATGGGATTCTTAGATAATAAGTTGACTGCTACAATAGATGTATTCTCTAACGAGACTACAGGTCTTGTTGCACAGGATACTCAGAAGATTAGTACAACTGCAATTGATGCAGCTGCACCATATACAAACCTAGGTTCTATGAAATCTACTGGTTTTGATCTTTCTCTTAACTATTCTGACACAACTTCATCTGGAGTTACTTACTCTATTAACGCAAATGCTACTAAAGCTCAAAATGAAGTAACTGAACTTATCAGTGAATCTTATTCTGGAAGTAGTGATAGAATTGGAACTATGACAAGAACATCTGTTGGTGAACCAATTTCTTATTTCTATGGAAGAAACGTATTAGGGATCTTCCAAACTGCTGCTGAAGTTGCAGCTCATGCAACTCAAGATGGTGCTGGTGTTGGTAGATTTAAATATGAAGATATCAATAATGATGGTGTGATTAATGATAATGATAGAACTAAAATCGGTGATCCTCACCCAGATTTAAGTTTTGGTGTTAATTTAAACTTAGCATATAAAGCTTGGGATATGAGTATGTTCTGGAATGGTTCTATGGGTAATGATATCTTTGACTATACAGCATTATACTACGAGACTCCTTATTTCTTTAACGGTGGTAGAAGTACTGCAGTTCTTGACTCATGGTCTCCAACTAACACTGGTGCAGCATTGCCTGCATTAAGTGAAACTATTTTAAATAATGAATTTACATCAGCTAACTCATTCTTTGTTAGAGATGGTTCATATTTAAGACTAAGAACTCTTCAAATAGGGTATACATTACCTGATACTATTGCATCAAAATTAGGTGCTAGTAGTGCAAGAGTGTACTATAACGGTACTAACTTACTTACTTTAACTGACTTTACAGGTCTGGACCCTGAAGTGCCAAGAAGCGGTGCTCTAGATATTGGTGTATATAATGCACAATATCCTACGAATAGTGTTTCATCTTTAGGAATAAATATTAAATTTTAACCCCAATAATTAGAAAATATGAATAAAATTCTAACAATTATATTAGCAACCTCACTTTTAGTAGCATGTGCTGATGACTTTACTGATATTGATCCAGTTGGAGCTCTTAGTGATGCATCACTACAAAATGCAACTGGTGTTGACCTATTATTAACTGGTGCATATTCTGTACTAGATGGTATGAGAAATGGTGGACCTGGTGCAGATTGGACTAAAAGTGGAGATAACTGGTGGCTTGATGCAATCTCAGATGATGCCCATAAAGGATCAACTGATGGTGACCAAGCTGACTTACTGGCTATTGAACTTTTTACATGGGATACTACAAACCCATACTGGGAAGGAAGATGGCAAGCCTTATTTGCTGGTGTTAACAGAGCGAACGCAGTTATTGATTTAATCAATAAAGCGGATAATCCAAGTGATTTTTCTGTTGAAAAGGCACAAGCACAATTTTTAAGAGGACACTATAACTTTGAAATTCAAAGAATGTGGGTAAATGTACCTTACATTTCAGATGAAAACTATGCTGCAAGTGAATTTAATCAGCCTAACTCTGG
>JABHRC010000011.1 GCA_018670435.1 Gammaproteobacteria bacterium | reverse complement strand
TAGGGAGTTAGCATGAATACTTAAATCTAGATTATCTTTACTAGACTCACTGATCGGTTCATCAATAATTCCTATTTTTCTGTTCATGCTAACCCCTGAATAAACTTATCTGATTACCCTATATTATTAATGTATTAATGAGTGCCTGTAAATAGATTTTATTATTAATTTTCTTTATCAATTAACCACTTCATCCTCTGCACCCTAAAGTTAGTAGTAGTTATCTACTAATTTACTAATATCCTACAAACACATATGGGTCTCCAAAACTCCTTTCTCTTTCAATTATTTTTCCAACATATCGTTCACGAATTTCTTCTGGTGCTCTAGTTCCAACAAATTCCCATCGGAATTTTTTTATTCTTTCTGAGGATTTAATATCTGGTCTAGTAAAGTATGCTTGAGTGCCTGCAGGAACCCAACTATGAATTGTATAAACATCTTTAACAATTCCATTAAAAGTTGCATAAGCAAGTTTTGCCTCACTATTTTCACTAGCTGTCTTCATCTTCTTGTTCCAAACGCCCCTTGTAATTTCAAATAATTCTTTGTAACCAAAATGCGGCTTATAATGCTTTAATAATATGGCAATACCACGATGCTCTGATTTAACTTTAATTTTTTTGTTTACCAATTTATGCGCTAACTCATTAAGGGGTATTCTTTTTACATTATCACCTTTTCCCCTGACAAGGTTCTCAATATTCTCTACCCCCATCAGATCAATGCATGCTGACTCAATGTCTGCGGAACCTTTCTCAGTAAGATTATATGCCAATATATCAATACCTAATCTATTTTCTTTTAGAAGATTACTTATTCTTTTGCTTTTATTAGTTAGGGGATCATTAATATTCTTTAAATGGGATAAAAGTCTCTCGCCCTTGCCCCTACCCACATATATTGGCACTCTTCTATTTTCTTCATCAATCTCACAGTAGACATATACATATGATTTTAAGTCACGGAGAAATTTTATTTTTACACTGCCACTATATGGTAATAACATTTTTTTAAATTTATTTATATTCATGAGTATGCTCCAGTATTACTAATTATTATTTTCTAGACTCAGTAACTATAACCATAAGTATATCCATATACCTATTCATCTTCCTCATAAAAATCCATTATATCTTTTTCCCCTGTAGCTTCCCATATAATAGAAATATTAACATCAAGCTTCTTTTTGATAACGTCATAGGGAACGCCTTCTGATACAAGTTTATTTATTTCAGCTGAAAGCTCATCCCAAGTTAATTCTTTTTTTTGTTTCATATCCAATTATGTACCATTTAGATATTTCGATCTAATAAGATGCTTTCCCTATTTCTTTTAATTAATTAAACATTGGTAGTTCATAAAATTTTTCGATGCCTATATTAGTAATTGTTAATATTCACACAAAATATTTATGGACATATATAATAATAAGTGATTAAAATTAAGTTGTAATTAAAAATTTTTACAGTGGGGTATTAAATATGTCAAATTTTAAAAATGGGGTCATTAGAGACGGATCATCAGCTGGTACTGGCTCTCCACTCGGTAATATTAAAGGTGGTATTATAAGAGAAGGATCTAGTTCAGGTCTAGGCACGGGTAGGCCAGTTGGAAATGTTAAAGATGGTATTATAAGAGAAGGATCTAGTTCAGGTCTAGGCACGGGTAGGCCAGTTGGAAATGTTAAAGATGGAGTAGTAAGGGCAGGATCTAGTTCTGGTCTGGGTACGGGTAGTACAAAAGGCAAGGTAAAAGACTATACTATCAAAGGAATGGAAAGAGAAAGTGATGCAGAAATAGTGGCTGCATATCATTTTTTAGTAAAAAAATTTCTATAAAATTTTAATACTATATTCAACTATAGTAGTGAGGAAGGTCGTTAGAAACTGGAATCATCGAAGATTTTACGACTTCACTGCTTTTGGACATAAAATTAATATCTAATTATTTTAACGATAGTATAATTTTCTAATAAAGATTTTTAGTATATAGTTAATTATATTCATACTTAATAGAGTTCATGTTTTATGAAAAATTTATTTATATCTATTGTAATATTTGTTTCCGTATCATTCTTTCTATTAATGATTTTGGTAGCTATTGGTGCTAGTGCTGGAGTAGTTGGTCTTGTCACATTAGTACTTGCGCTAATATATCTTTATTTATTTTGCAGTCATTTGTATGAAATAATTAAGGAGAGAAACCCCTTATATACACTTTCTAGAGGAACTAAACCCGGATCATTAATTAGACGTATAAGTAATCTACCATCAAGAAAAAAGCAATACCAAAAACTCTCAGATATATATGAGAATAAGGCTAGAGATATCGTTAGTAGTTCTGCTGAGCTATTAATAATAGAACAGGATGAGAAACTAGAGAATCTTAAAAAAGCAATTAATAAAAATAAAAAAATAATTGAAAAAAATGAAATAGAAACTCAGAAAAAAAAGAAAGATAAAGAAAATAAAATATTAGAGCTTATGGATGCAAAAAAAGAACTTATTAAAAAAGTTGAGGGTTCTGAGAAATCTAAAAGGAAAAAGATAGATGAACTTAAAAAGAATATTTCTGATGAAAAAAATCTCTATAAAGATCTACAGAGTCGACATACATTAATAGCTAAATGGGTGAAAAACAGATGAGTAATAATAGAGATGGGATTAATACTTTAGCGAATATTGCCAACGCAGCTTATCAAAGAAAAACAGCTAAAGCATTAGAAGAAGCCAATCTTAATGCAAAAAGACAAACTGATCTTATGGCTGAACGAAATCGACAGGAAAAAGCTGCACTGGCTAAACAAGCTCGTGAAGCTGCAGCATTCGCCAACGAGCAAAATAGATTAATAAAAGAAGGAAACAGACAGAGAGCAGCCCTACAGCAAAAGGAACATGCAGCAAAAGAAGCACATAGACGCGAAATGGCAGAAATACGAAAAAAGGAGCTCCAACGTAAAGAAGAAATTGCGAGAAGGGAACAATCTTCTAGAAATAAAAAAAGCCTTCTATTTGAGATTCATAATGATGTTAAAAAATCTATAGATGATCCCGCATATTCAGTCCTTGATAAATATATTAATCTTTGTGCTGCTGTAGATAATATTAAGGCAAATAAGATAGATCATTCTATAACTGATGATTTTGCAGAAAAAGATATAATACAAAAGATGATTGACGAAGTTAATAATAAATTTAAGTCAGTTAATGATAGCTTTAGTGATCAAGATCAAAAGGACCATGATTTACTTCTAAAAATTTTAGAAACAGATGAAGAGCTTGAAATAAAAATGCTAGAAGATGATATTACTAAAAGTAAGGCTGAGATAGTTAGTGCAGAGGCCAAGATACAAGAAATGATTGATAGTGAAATAGAGAACATTAATAGTGAAATAGTTAATATTAATAGTGAGATAAATAAGCAGGAAGAACAAAGTAATATGCTTAAATATGTCGCAGGAAAAATACAAGAGAGAAAAGCTGAGTTATTAAATTTGTCACTTTCTGAAATTACTTCAAAATTTTATAATCTTAAAAACAATACTGTTAAAAAAGAGCTTGCTATGTATCTTAAATCTAAAGAGAGTAAAAATACTAAAAAATTGGCTAAACCAGGTTTATTAAAAGATATAGGGTTTATAATATTCGACGACATAATTAATACTAGTCTTGAAATAAGCAGCAAGAAATAGGTAAATTTTAAGGTCGTATAAGAATACCTTCTGATAGGCTATATGAATAAAAAGATATCTTTATCAAAATCGTTATACCTAAATGGACTTCAGTGTCAAAAATATTTATGGCTTAAAATACATAGAAAAGAGAAGCTGCAAAAACCAGATACTAACTTAGAGGCTATTTTTACAACTGGAGACAAAGTTGGTGAAAAAGCATGTAAATTATTTCCGGGGGGCAAGCAAATAAAGTATGATGAGACTGTTCCACATAGTGAGAGAATAGCACTAACCAAAAAGTATATTTCAGATGGAGTTAAAACCATATATGAGGCCACCTTTGAATATGATGGGGTGCTTGTGATGGTCGATATTTTAAATTTGGATAATGATGGAAATTTTGAAATTTATGAGGTCAAAAGTTCCACATGGAATTCAAAGAAAGATTTAAAAAGCATTGATACTTATATCAAAGATATTTCAATTCAATATTATGTACTAAACGGTTGTGGTCTTAAAATATCTAAGGCATGTATAACATTATTAAATGGAGAATATATCCGAGAGGAAAAAGAAAATCTTGATAAGTTATTTATTCATAAAGATGTTATGAAAGAAGCTATGTCTTTACAAAATAAAATTCCTGAAACATTAAAAGTTTTTCAATCAACACTAGGAATAAAAAAAACAGAACCAAAGATTGATATTGGATGGCACTGCAAGAATCCAAATATATGTTTTGGTTATGATTATTGTTGGACGCAGCAAAGAAGTATTCCAGAATATTCTGTTTTTAATATTTTTCCTTTGACAAAGAAATCTAAAGCGCTAGAGCTTTATCAAAAAGGTATTATAAATATAGAAGATATACCTAGGTCTGAAAAGCTAACTAAGATTCAAATAAAACAAGTTGACTTAGTTAAAGCCAATAAAGTGGTTATGGATAAGAATGCAATTAAAGTATTTTTAAAATCTTTTAATTATCCCTATTATTATTTTGATTTTGAAACATTCCAGCAAGCATTTCCTGAATTTATAGGTGTTAAACCATTTCAACAAATACCATTTCAATATTCATTACATATTAAACATCACCCTTCCTCTAAACCCTTTCATGAGAAATTTTTAGCTGATTCAGGGTCTGACCCAAGAGAATCTTTAGTTAGAAAACTCATTTCTGATATTCCTCCTGATGTAACAGTAATTGCTTTTAATTCAAGTTTTGAGAAATCTATTTTAAAAGAACTTGCTAGACAGTTTCCCAAATATAAAGAGCATTTGGAAAATATTATTAATAATATGATAGATCTAGCAGAACCATTTAGAAATAAATATTACTACCATCCTAAAATGAAAGGAAAACATAGTATTAAAATTTTATTACCTTTGGTTGTTCCAGAAATGCCCAAAGAATATGAAAAACTAAACATAAAAAATGGTGCAGATGCTATGCAAGCCTTTTCTGATTTAGCAACCATCAGAGATATTAAAAAAATCAATAAAATACGAAAAGATCTGGAAGAATACTGTGCATTAGATACATTAGCCATGGTTAAAATTCATGACAAATTATTAAAATTTTGTGAGTGAAATACTGCCTGTAACATTAAGTGACCAATCTAGTTATTAGGTTTATCTGAGATTCTTTATTCACACTAAAGTATAATGTTAATGGTCAAGGGTGGACTTGAACCACCGACCCCAGCGTTATGAGTGCTGTGCTCTAACCAACTGAGCTACATGACCATTAAACATTAAATCGAAAATAAATTACATCGCCTTCTACAACCATATAATCTTTGCCTTCTTGTCTCCATACACCGGCAGTTTTTGAACCTTGGTCGCCATTATGTTTGATATAATCATTATAGGCAACAGTCTCAGCTCTAATAAAGCCTTTTTTTATGTCTGTATGTATAATACCCGAACAATCTCTTGCATTAAAACCTTTTTTTGCTGCCCAGGCTCTTGTTTCTTTTGGGCCAGAAGTAAAAAAGGTTTTTAAACCCAATAATTTATATCCATTAGTTATTATTCTTGATAAAGCACTTTCCGTTAAACCAAGGTCTTTCAAAAACTCTTCTTGATCATTCTCATCAAGTTCAGTTATATCTTGCTCAAGACCTACATCTATAGTGACAAATGGTATATCTGGACCAATTACTTTTATAAATTCATCAATTTCTTTTTGATCAGATTGCTCATTAATATTACCAATTACAAACATAGGTTTATTAGTTAGCAACTTTAGATCATTTAAAGCAATTAGCTCATCAGAGAATATAAAAGAAGATGCAAAGTTATCTTCTGATAAATGATTTAGTAGCTCTGTCATCTCAATAATCAAAGCTTCTTTTTCTTTTGGATCAGTTTTGCTTTTTTTAAATCTTTCCAGATATTTTTCTATGGTATTTATATCTGCAAGTATCAATTCTAAATTGATATCCTCAAAGTCTTCTAATGGAGTATAGTTATCTTTGACATGTATAACTTCTTTGTCTTTAAAAAATCTTACAACATGAGCAATAACATCTGTGCTGTTAATATTACTTAAAAATTCATTACCCAAGCCCTCACCTTTTGATGCACCTTTGATTAATCCAGCAATATCAACAAACTCAATAGATGCATTTACAATATTTTCAGATTTATTAGTTTCACCTAATGCAATTAATCTTTTATCAGGGACTTGAACATATGCAATATTAGGATCAATAGTGCAAAATGGATAGTTATTAGCAGGTATTTTTTGTTCAGTTAATAAATTAAAAATTGAAGATTTTCCAACATTAGGCATTCCAACTAAACCACATTTAAAACCCATTTTATTTAATATCCCCATTAAGTTTATTCATTAAGGCTGATCCATTTCCAGAAAAAAAAGTATCGATCTCATTGATAACAAAATGAATGCTTTCAAAAATAGATTCTTTGTCTTCCTTGGATGGTTTTCCTAAAACATAATCAATCACATGATGCTTATCATCAGGCTTGTCTATACCAATTCTCAACCTCCAAAAATTTCTTGAGCCCAGCTGTTCAATTATACTATTTAGGCCATTGTGACCACCACTACCACCGCCAAGCTTTAATCTTGTTTTTCCAGTAGTTAAATCCAAATCGTCATAAACTATAAGTATATTTTCTGGAGAAATATTTTTATTTTTAATAAACTTTTTGATTGGAACTCCACTATTATTTATATAACTCATAGGTTTCATCATATAAAATAGTTTTTCCTGTTGCTCAAATTGAAAAATATCTGAATCATATTTTTTTTGAGAACTGAAATCTTTACATAACTTTTCAGATAATGCATCTAAAAACCAAAAACCAACGTTGTGTCTTGTAGGCAAGAGTTTCTTATCAGGATTACCAAGACCAACGATTAGCTGAAGTGACATCTGGCTCATATCTTTAAGTATAGAAAATAATTTAAACTACTTCTCTTCTTTTGAATCAACTTTTTTGTCGTCTTTACCATCATCTGAAGAATCATCATCTGCTTTTACATTAGTTGCTTCTGGAGCAGCAAGTTCTTCTGGAGCACCTTCCTCAATAACTTCTTCTTCTGCAGGCATGTAACATTTAATAATAGCCGTATCGTTTTCTTTATCACTTCCAGATACAATCTCTACACCATTTGGCAGCTTGATCTCTGATAAATGCAAACTATGGTTAAGTTCTAGGTTTTCAACATCTACTTCAAGATTTTCTGGAATATCCTTGGGCAAACAAATAATAACAGTCTCTGAAACTATATGAGAAAGCTTACCACCAGCAATCTTAACCCCTTTGCAAATGTCTTCATTAATAAATTTTATTGGAACATTAACTTCAATTCTAACGTTCTGGTCTATCATTAAAAAGTCAATGTGGGTAATATTAGATTTTGTTGGATCTCTTTGAATTTCTTTGAGAATTACTTCTACTTTTTTATCATCAACGCTTAGATCAATTACATTGCTGTAAAACTGAGGATCTTTGGTTTGATTATCAAGCTCAAAACTGTTTACCAATACAGATTGGTTATCTTTTGAAGTACCATATATCTCAGCTGGTACCAAATTTTCCCTACGATAGCGCTTCGTAGCTCTCTTGCCAAAATTCTCTCTTTTAACCGCGCTTAATATATATTGTGATGTCATTTCTATTATTCTCTCATATTCTTCAAAAATAGGATTATACACTAATCCATGAAGAGTGTACTAACAGATTCTCCCTGATGAATCCTTCTTATTGTCTCAGCCAACATCTCAGATACTGAAATTTGTCTGATATTGCTAATACTCTTAGCTTTTTCATGTAAAGGAATTGTATCAGTTACAACTATCTCATCAAGCATTGATTTCTTAATATTCTCATATGCTTTTCCTGATAATACCGGATGTGTTATATATGCATAGACTTTCTCAGCTCCTTCTGCTTTCAAAGCTTTAGCAGCACCGCAAAGAGTCCCTGCTGTATCAACTATATCATCTACCATAATACAGCTCATGCCTTCTACATCACCAATTATCTGCATTACTTGAGATACATTGGCTTGAGTCCTTCTTTTATCAATAATAGCTAAATCACAATTAAGTTGCTTAGCTAATGCTCTAGCTCTTACGACACCGCCAATATCTGGTGATACCACCAATATATTGGGCAATTTTTGTTTGTATATATCAGCAACAAGTAATGGAGTTGCATAAATATTATCTACTGGTATATCAAAAAAACCCTGAATTTGATCAGCATGAAGGTCTATAGTTAGCAACCTATCTATTCCTATGCCTTCAATCATATTAGCCATAACTTTAGCTGTAATTGGCACTCTCGCAGATCTGACTCTTCTGTCTTGTCTTGAATATCCAAAGTATGGAACAACAGCAGTAATTCTCTCGACAGATGATCTTCTCAGTGCATCCGTCATGACCATTAATTCCATTATATGGTCATTAGTAGGCATACATGTCGGCTGAATTATAAAAATATCCTGTCCTCGAACATTCTCTTGAATTTCCACGGATATTTCTCCATCACTAAATGTAGAAACAGAGGCTTTACCAACTGATAACTTAAGATGTGATGCAACCTTCTTGGCTAGTTGCATATTTGAATTTCCTGCAAAAATCATTAAGGGTTTATCATTTTTCATAAGCATTTCCAAATTATTCTGGGGTGGAAGGATTCGAACCTCCGAATGACGGGATCAAAACCCGCTGCCTTACCGCTTGGCGACACCCCAAAATAAATTCATTATAAATATATCAAGAGTATCTTGAATTTACTAGCCCCATAGCTATCGGTTATTAGCTAAGATTAACATGAGATATCTAATAAGTGTAAGCAAAATAAAAGTGTTTCATATAATCAATCCCTACAGTGATGAGACCAAAACTGCTTTCTGATTCTTAGGAATGATGGATATAGCTGCTTTAGCACTTTCAAATGTATCAAATGACACAAAAGTTGTTCCACCTGTTCCAGACATCCTAGCATCACCTAAACTAGATAAAATATCATAAGATGCTTTAATTGAAGGATATTTATGGAAAACAACATTCTCAAAGTCATTTTTAAAATCATTACTCATATAATTATCATATGAATAATCAACTGGTTCACTGGGTATATCAAACAACTGATATATGTCTGATGTTGATACATTATATTTTCCAAATATCATTATAAACCAAGCCGGTTTTAAAAAAATACTTGTAATAATATCACCCTTGCCTTCTACCCAAGAGTTTTTTGCATTTAGAAAAAACGGGACATCACTACCAATGGATAATGCCGCTTTATAAAGAGATGGTAACTTAACCTTATGATCATAAATTTCATTCAAAGCTAAGAGGGTTGTGGCAGCATTGGAGCTCCCTCCTCCTAAGCCAGAGCCAATTGGAATATTTTTTTTTAAAGTAACATCTAATCCGATATTTTCTATTTTAGAAATCTTACTATAAATATTGATTGCCTTAATAATCAAATTATCTTGCTCAAGAGATTTTAAATTACATTTTAGATTTATACGACAATCATTTCTCTTTTTGAAAATAATCTCATCTTGCAAATCAATGAGCTGAAAAATACTCTGTATATCATGATAGCCATCTTTTCTTTTTCTTAAGATATTAAGAAATAAGTTTACTTTAGCTGGTGACTTATAAAGGTATGGCATTATTTATTATATTAAGTTTTTCTATAAATACCTTTTCATCAGGATTTCTTTCTAATTCTATTTGGATAATATTTCTTAGTTTATCATATGATTTATTTTTGATTAATATTTCACAATAGTGCAGAACTATTTCTTTATCTTTATCCTTAACATATGAGGCTTCGGCAAACTTTAAAGCATCTACATAATTAGCTCTCTTATACTCTACCCATGCTAAACTATCCAAAATAGCAGCATTACCGGGGTCATAAAGATAAGCTTCATATATTAGCTTATAAGCTTCATCATATCTTTTAGTATGAATAGTTAAACTATAACCAAGAGCATTAAGAGTGTTTGCATTCTTTTGATCTATTTTTAAGACAGCTGACAAGTCATCTTCCATCAACTTAATTTCTTTTAATGACTCATAAGCCATTGCTCTAGCGTACAATAAATTTGGATTTATCATATTATTGAGTAAATGCTTTGTAGACAACTCTATTATTTCGTCATACATCTCATACTCATTCAGTATAGATATTTGTTTTAATATAAATGCTTGTTTAGTAGCTGGCTCCAGATATTTATTTATCTGATCATCTAAGAATGAAATAGCAGTTGCTATATCATTCGTTTTAATTAGAACAGATGAAGTATTAGTTATAGCTATAATTTTTAGATTATAATTATTTACTCGCTTATAATGTTCGATAGATTCAGTATAGTTCCCAAGTTCATAGTCATTAAGGCCTCTCAAAAGATTTACCTCATCACTTTCCACCACAATAGCTGCCAAGTACTTTTCAGATAAGCTATATTTTTTATTTTCATAAAGAATTCTAGAAATTCTATATATATTTTCTAAATTATTTGGATCTTTTATAAATATATTCTTAATCAGTTTATCAGCTGAAACCATATCATTTAATGATAAGTATACATCTAATAGCTCATACTCAACCTGTCTATCCGAAGAAGACCTATTGCTTAAGAAGTTTTCCAGCAAATCTTTTGCATTTTTATTTTCATATAGTAAAAGTAGTGAATCAGCATAAATCCTAACCAAATTTCTTTCGTTTAATAACCCAATACTATCTATATGAAATATAACATTCGAAAGCATATTATATAAATACAATAATTCTATAAAACTTATGTGTAGTTCACGGTTTTTATTTTTTTTTAAATAGTTTTCAAAGAACTCTATTACATTTAATCTATTTTTATTATCTGACAAAGAATATATAAGTTTTCCATAATCATTTTTGCCAGTAGGTTTTATTTTTTTAATATAACTTTCAAAATATTCATTAGCTAAATAAATATTAGAACTTTCCAAAGATGATTTAATTGCAAATTGATGTGCAGAGTAAGAATCTGGATTTATTGCGAGCCACTTCTTCGCGATTATTTCTGAATTTTTATAATTATAGAGCTCTAATGATATTTTTGAAATCTTCTCATATAGTTTAATGTCTGTCAAAATATCGATATTATCAACAAACGTCTTTAGCGCATCTTCCTTTAGATCTCTTTCGAGAGCAATATTGACATAGAGTGAATTATATAAATGTTTATATTTATAATCTATATTTCCATCAAATTGGTTTTCGTAATCAACTTGATATGTTTCGGTCGTATTCTTGGTGCATGATGCAACAAATAATGTGATTATTATTAGTAAAATATTCAAATAGTTATGCATAATAGTATAATATATCACATATCCATATTTTCAGAAAAAGTAAGGTATATATAGAGAAATAATTATGACAATAAATGTGTTAGGTGTTAACCATAAATCCGCCCCAATAGATATAAGGGAAAAACTAGTATTTGACAAACATTCAATACCCAAGGCTCTTGAAGATATTAAAAATATTGAAGGTGTAAATGAAGTAGTCCTTATATCTACATGTAACAGGACTGAAATATATACAGAAAATGATATAGACAACTCTAAAATAATAAAATGGCTAAGTGCTAACCAGAATTCGGTTAAAGATTGCGAACCATTTATGTATAACTATTCTGAAGAAAAAGCTATTAAACATCTATTTAATGTAGCTTCGGGAGTAGACTCCATGGTTATAGGAGAAAATGAAATATTAGGGCAAGTAAAGGATGCATTTAAGATTGCTGATAAAAATAACTGTATAAAATCATCTTTAAAAAAGCTTTTTGAATTTTCTTTTTCTGTTGCAAAACAAGTTAGAACTAAAACAGATATAGGATCTAACCCTGTATCATTTATGTTTACTTCTATGACTTTGATAAAGAAAATATTTGATGATATTTCTTCAAAAAAAGCCTTGGTTGTTGGTTCGGGCTATATGATTCAATTAGCTATTAAATATTTACAATCTAATAATGTTAGAGACATAACTTTAACTAATAGGAATTCTGAAAAAGGATCAAGAATTGCAAAAGATAATGGATGTAATTATTCTAAACTACAGTATCTACCCAAGATTATTTCATCTCATGATATAATTATTTCATGTACATCAAGCACTATACCAATAATAGGAAAGGGGACGATGGAAAGCTCCATAAACAATGAGAATGAAAAACCTTTTGTTATAATTGATCTTGGAGTTCCAAGAGATGTGGAGCCAGAAATATCTGATCTTGAAAATGTTTACCTGTATAGCATAGATGACCTAGGAAAAGTGATAGATAATAACTATAAAATTCGCGAACAAGCTGTAGCTGAAGCTGAAAAAATAATAGACTATAAAATAAGAGATTTCAAAACATGGTTAGATGAAAATCACTCGAACAATCTAGTAAAATTATACCGAGGTTACGTAGACGATATTACCGATGGAGCTATCATTAAGGCAAAGAAAATGGTTCATTCAGGAGAAAGCATAGATGATGTTATTTCTTATCTAGCAGAATCTCTAAAAAATAAGCTTACTCATGAAACTACGTCAAAATTAAAAGAAATTCTTCCAATACTAGATGAGTCTACAGCTCTAAAAATAAAAAATATATTCAAAAAAAAATAATGAATGATAAGTTAATAGAAAAAATAAATGAACTTTGTTCTAAACACAAAATTATATCTGATCAATTAGAGGATCAAAACATATATCAAGATCATGCGCTTTTAAAAAAACTTAATAAAGAGTTTTCCCAAATAGATCCTATCGTAAATAAGTACAATCATTATAAAAACCTTATAAACGATATTGAGGAATCAAAATTATGTCTCAAAGACAAAGAACTTAGGATGATGGCTGAAGAAGATATAGAAAAAAATATAGCCAAAAAAAATATTCTTGAGGATTATTTTGAAAATGAATTAGTAGACAAGGATCCGAATGATTCTAAAGATATATTTCTTGAGATAAGAGCTGGTACAGGTGGTGATGAAGCAGCTATATTTTCTGGAGATCTATTTAAAATGTACTCTAAGTATGCAGAAAAAAATTCATGGGATATAGAATTGCTAAATGTTACAGAAAGTGACCATGGTGGTTATAAAGAATTAATATTAAAAGTTACGGGTGTCAATGTTTATGGTCAACTTAAATTTGAATCAGGAACTCATAGGGTTCAAAGAGTTCCTAATACTGAGACTCAAGGGCGCATACATACATCTGCATCAACCGTTGCAGTCTTGCCAGCAGTAGATGAAATTGATCAAATTGCAATTAACCCATCAGATCTACGAATAGATACCTATAGAGCATCTGGGGCTGGAGGGCAACATATAAATAAAACTGATTCTGCTGTTAGAATTACACATATACCATCAGGTACAGTTTCCGAGTGCCAAGATGGGAGATCGCAGCATAAAAATAAAGCTCAGGCAATGTCAATGTTACACTCTAGATTACTAATGAGTGAACAAGAACAGAGAAAAAAAAATACCGCTGAGGAGCGAAAGAGTTTGATTGGGAGTGGAGATAGATCAGAGAGGGTTCGTACATATAATTTTCCTCAAGGAAGGATTACTGATCATCGTATAAATCTGACTCTATATAAACTTGATCATATTTTAGAAGGAAATATTGAACCATTGATTGATGAGTTAAAAAAAGCATCGTTGAATTGAAATGTCATTAACCTTAGAAAAGATATTGGTTAAATCATTAACTGATATCAAAGATATCTCAAATACAACTATAACTAAATCAGATATTATATTCTGTTTGATGGAAGCTATTGGAAAAGATAAGTCTTATATAATAACAAATCATGATGAATGCATTAACGGTAATCAATTAACGAAGTTCAACTTTTTACTTGATTCCCTAAAAGCGGGTATCCCATTAGCATATGTATTAGGAAATCAATTTTTTTATAATTATAAATATTATGTAAATCATAATGTCTTGATACCAAGACCAGAAACAGAAATTCTGGTTTCTGAAATAATAAATCGTGGAGATAAAATAAATAAATCAAAAAAAGATTTTAATGTAATAGATGCAGGGTCAGGATCAGGCTGTATTGGCTTAAGTATTAATTCTGAGAGAGGAAAATGGAATGTTATACTATCTGAAAATTCTCATAAGGCAGTAAAAGTGTTAAATAAAAACTATAAGTCAGAGTCTAGAAAAAATTGTTTCATAGTTATGAGTGACTGGCTAAGTGCTTTTAATGATGATATGGCAGATATTATTGTCTCTAATCCACCATATATTAAACCAGACTCTAAAGAAATTGATAAAAATGTAAGCAACTATGAGCCAAGTGAGGCATTATATTCTGCAGATGGTGGACTTTATGATATAAAAAGGATTATCTCTGAGTCTAAGAGAGTCTTGAAAAAAGATGGTTTATTGTTTATTGAGAATGGTTTTGATCAATCTAAAAAAGTCTCAGATATATTGAAAGAAAACTATTATGAAGACATAGATATTATATTAGATTATAATAACATAAAGAGATTTACGGTCTCAAGAAACTCTTAATATGAATAAAGAAACAATAATAAAAATCTCAGATCTCGCAAAGATTGATATAAAGGATGATCAGATAGATGACATTTTAACTAGTTTAGAAAAGATACTAAACTTGGTTGATGAAATGAATTCAGTAGACACTGATAACGTTACCCCAATGTCTCATCCTCTTAATCTTAAGCAAGAATTGCGCAAAGATGAAATAAAAGTATTTAATGAAAGAGAATTGTTCCAAAAAAATAATGAACATACTGATAATGGATACTATAAAGTTCCAAAGATCATTGACTAATATGCATAATAAAACAGTTTCAGAGCTAAAAAAATATATAAAAGAAAAGGAAATAAGTTCGCTTGAGCTTACCAAACATTTTATAGATAGAGTAAAAAATATAGATACTCAATTAAATTCTTTTGTTTCTATAACAGAGGAATATGCAATTACTCAAGCTAAGAAAATAGACTTGGAAATCTCAAAGGGTGAAGTGCGGCCTCTAGCAGGAATTCCATTAGCTCAAAAGGATATTTTTTGTACGAAAGACTTAAAGACAACATGTGGCTCGAGGATGCTAGAAAATTTTATTAGTCCATATGATGCAACAGTTGTAGAAAAACTTAATCATGCAGGTATGGTAATTATTGGCAAAACTAATATGGATGAGTTTGCAATGGGGTCATCAAATGAAACTAGTTATTTCGGTGAAGTTAAAAATCCATGGAATACAGAATATGTTCCTGGTGGTTCGTCCGGTGGTTCTGCAGCGAGTGTTGCTGCAAGACTAGTACCTTGTTCCACAGGGACTGATACTGGAGGGTCAATAAGACAGCCCGCATCACTAACAGGTGTTTGTGGTATTAAGCCAACTTATGGAAGAGTATCAAGATATGGAATGATCGCATTTGCTTCGAGTCTAGATCAAGCAGGAGTTTTCACTAGAACTGCTGAAGATTGCGCTATACTTTTAACTCATATTTCTGGATATGATCCTAAAGACTCCACATCATCAAGGAAAGAGGTGCCAGATTATGAAAAAGAGTGCAAAAAGAAATTTACTAACATGGTCATCGGAATTCCTACTGAATTTTTAGATGGCCTCGATGATGAAGTCAAAGAAGTATTCGAAGAAAACGTTAAAGTACTTGAAAAAAATGGATGTACATTTAAAAATATTAGTCTCCAAAGTTCTAAACTAGGTGTATCTGCATATCAAGTAGTTGCTCCAGCCGAATGCTCGTCTAATCTATCTAGGTTTGATGGTGTTAGATTTGGGCATAGAGCTGATAGTGTTAAAAACATTGATGATTTATATAAAAAATCGAGATCAGAAGGCTTTGGACAAGAAGTGAAGAGAAGAATATTAATTGGAACATACGCATTATCTGCTGGATACTATGACGCCTATTATCTTAAGGCTCAAAAAATAAGAAAAGTTATTTCTAATGAATTTGAACAGGCATTTAAAGAGGTTGATCTAATCTTGGGCCCAACCGCTCCGGATTGTGCGTTTAAACTTGGAGAAAAGACTAATGACCCTATCGCAATGTATCTCTCGGATGTCTTTACAGTCAGTACTAATCTTGCAGGTTTGCCTGCAATGTCATTGCCTATGGGTTTCAAAAATAATCTACCCCTTGGATTACAGATAATAGGGAATCATTTTGATGAATCAAAAATATTATCATTAGCGCACCATTACCAACAAATAACTGATTGGCATTTAAAAAAACCTGAGATATCTGGAGATTAATATGTGGGAATCAGTTATAGGTTTAGAAATTCATGTGCAGCTTAATACAAAGAGTAAAATCTTCTCTCCTGCATCTACAGATTTTGGTGCACCACAAAATACTCAAGCCTGTGCTATTGATTTAGGTATGCCAGGTGTATTACCTGTTTTAAATGAAGAAGCTGTTATTATGGCCGTCAAGTTTGGTATAGCTGTCGGCTCTGACATTTTAGATAACTCGATATTTGCAAGAAAAAATTATTTCTACCCTGACTTACCCAAGGGTTATCAGATTTCACAATATGAGATACCCATTGTATCTGGTGGATGTATGGAAATCATTACAAACGGAAAATCTAAAACGATCAATCTAACAAGAGCCCATTTAGAAGAAGATGCTGGTAAATCAATTCATGATCTATATCCAAATGAAAGCGCTATTGATCTTAATAGGGCTGGGACTCCTCTTATAGAAATTGTTTCAGAACCAGAGATGGCAAACGCAGAGGAAGCTGTTCAATACTTGAAAAATATCCATTCATTGGTTAGATATCTTGGGATAAGTGATGGAAATATGCAAGAAGGATCGTTTAGATGTGATGCAAATATTTCACTAAAAAAGAAAGGCTCAGATATATTGGGCACAAGGGCAGAAATAAAAAATATAAATTCCTTTAAATATGTGGAAAGTGCAATTAATCATGAAATTGAAAGACAAACTTTAATACTTGATAGAGGTGATAAAGTTACCCAAGAAACTAGGCTTTATGATCCCTCAAAGAACGAAACGAGATCAATGAGATCTAAGGTTGAGGCTAATGATTATAGATACTTCCCTGACCCAGATTTGCTTCCAATATCTATTGATCAAGATTTGATAAAAAGTATCAAAGACAATATGCCTGAGCTTCCGAGTGCAAAAAAAACAAGGTTTATAGATCAGTATGGGCTCAATGAGTACGACACTATTATACTAGTTTCGGATAGAGATTTATCTGAATATTTTGAAAATGTATTAGAAGACTCAAATTTAAACCCTAAAATGACGGCAAACTGGATAATAACAGAAGTTCTCGCACTAGCTAAAAAAACTTACTTATCAGTCAAGGATTACCCTGTTACGTCTGATAATCTAAGGGATTTATTATTATATGTTATGGATGAAACTATCTCCAGTAAGCAGGCTAAGGAAGTCTTTGAAAGAATGTGGGAAAACAAGGAAAATCCAAGGGACATCATAGAGAATGAGGGAATGAAACAGATCTCTGATATAAATGAATTGGATAAAATAGTTGATAATATCATTAAAAACAACTATAAAAGTGTAAAAGAGTATCAAAGCGGAAAAGATAAGTTGCTTGGTTTCTTTGTTGGCCAGGTTATGAAAGAAACTAAAGGACAAGGGAATCCGAAAATCGTAAATCAACTACTGAAGGAAAAATTAAAAAAATGATCAATGATATATTCAAAAAAATTAAAGGAGCTTTTTCAACAGATCTATCAATTGATTTGGGTACAGCAAATACACTGATATATGTAAAAGGTCGAGGTATTGTATTGGATGAGCCATCTGTTGTAGTAGTTAGAGATGAGCGTGGTGCCAGTGGAAGAAAAATTGAAGCAGTTGGATTAGAGGCAAAAAAAATGTTAGGTAGAACCCCGACTGGGTTACAAGCAATAAGACCAATGAAAGATGGTGTTATTTCAGATTTTATGGTCTGTGAAAAAATGCTTCAACATTTTATTAGAAAGGTTCATGATAATAGGTTTTTCAGACCTAGTCCAAGAGTATTAGTTTGCGTTCCGTGTGGTGCCACACAAGTAGAAAGAAGAGCAATCAAAGAATCAGCTTCAGGGGCAGGTGCAAGAATAGTTCATTTAATAGATGAACCAATGGCAGCAGCAATAGGAGCCGGGATGCCTATAGATGAAGCCCGTGGATATATGGTCCTTGATATTGGAGGAGGAACATCCGAAGTAGCAACAATCTCATTAAATGGAATAGTTTATGCGTCATCAACTAGAATTGGCGGAGATACATTTGATGATCAAATTATTGCATATGTAAGAAGGAACTATGGTTGCGTGATAGGTTATCCGACTGCAGAAAAAATTAAACATACTGTTGGGTGTGCATATCCTAGCAGTGATCTGCTTGAGATAGAAGTGAAAGGAACAAATCTATCGGCAGGTGTTCCACAATCGTTTACGGTTAATAGCAACGAAATATTAGAAGCTCTTCAGGATTCACTACAGGGGATTATAGGTGCAGTTAAAACTGCTCTCGAACAAACTCCTCCTGAACTGGGTGCGGATATACATGAACGCGGTATGGTTCTAACAGGTGGTGGAGCTTTGTTAAGAGATTTAGATAAGCTTATTACCGAAGAAACCGGCATGTATGTCATTGTAGCTGAAGACCCAATGAGTTGCGTAGCTAGAGGTGGAGGAAAAGTGTTGGAAATCATTGATCAAGAAGGGATTGAGTTTTTATCCGTTGACTAACAATGGAGCGCTTTTATAAAAAAAGTACTGCAGATTTCTATACTCTAGTATTTCTAATATTTTTATCTATAACTACTATAGTTTTAGACTACAAATATAATCAAATCACATATATCAGATCTATTATCAATGACTTAATTGTCTATCCTATTGATAAATTATCAAATCTTCCGAGATCATTCATGAATGAATTAATACGAGAATCAAGTAACATTGAAGATTTAGAACGTCAATTAAGGGTTCTGGAAAAAGAAAATATATCTCTAAAAATACAGCTTCAGGAATTAAATTCATTAAAAGATGAAAATACAAGGTTGCGAAAAATCTCTAAAGCATCCAGTATTTTGTCTCAAAAACAAACAATTGCAAAAGTTATTAATAATACCGCGAGTCCAAACAAAAGAGTTGTTGCTATTGATAAAGGTGAGAAACATGGGATTTATATTGGTCAAAATGTGATTGGTGTTAATGGCTTAGTTGGACAAATTATAGATAAAGCCTTTTTATCATCAAAAGTAATTTTAATAACTGATCCTAGTCATACTATTCCATCAGTTGTTAATAGAACTGGTGAAAATATTTTAGTTAGTGGTCATGAAACAGCAGGAATACTAGTTGTTCAATATGCTGAAATGAGTGTAGATATAGTTGAGGGGGATATTATCTCAACATCAGGAATTGCAGGAAGATTTAAATCTAAAATACCAATTGGAATCGTTACCAAAAAGATGAGTAATCGAGATAAGAAGTTTAGTGAGATTGAAATAAAGCCGTTTGAAAAAATTGGGCAGATGTCTGAGTTAATATTGATATGGGATTATAAACCTAAGGTTAAGACTGATGAGTAGCTTTTTTGTTGTAACATTGTCACTTCTATTTTCAATTGTTTTAACGATAACAACCTTCCCTCTTGGGCACTTTTCTCCTGACTGGATACATTTGTTTTTGATATATTGGATACTGGCAACTCCTGCATCAATTAGTTTGGTAACTGTTTGGGTGATTGGTCTTTTAGTAGATGTTGTCCTAGGTTCTACATTAGGAGTGAATGCACTAGTATATAGCTTAATCGGCTACCTTGTCTTTAAATCATATATGATGATACGTTACTTAACTATATTGCAACAAGCAATTCTTATTCTTTTTCTCTTGTCCGTCAAGGTCACATTAATTTTATGGATTGACGAAATGATGGGTACTTCTAACTATACATTTTCATTGTATTACACACCTGTTATAAGTTCTTTAGCTTGGCCACTAGTTTATTATTTTTTAAGAAATCTCAGAAGAAGATATAATATCATTTAATGAATATACTTTCTGATTCAGATAATAAAGAAATATCATCTTTTTTAAAAGATGTTCTTAATGACTATTATGATAAAAATATAACTCAAAACCTTTCTATTAATTTCAATAAAGAAGGAGTTGAGCTGATTAATAATAATTATAAAAAACCTGTTTCTATAATGATAGATTTCTTCGACAAAAGAATGAATAATAAAATAAAGCAAAGATTGTCAGGAAAAAAAGATATATTCCATAAATTGTTTCCAAAAAAAAACTCTACACTATTGGATTGTACCGCAGGATATGGGCGTGATGGTTATATTTTAAGGTCAATGGGCTTCAATATAACTATGATTGAAAATAGCCCTGTGATGTCCCTTTTATTAAATAATGCATTAAAGAAAATAAAGTTGTCTAATTTTATCATGTATCATGGAAATGCTTATGACTTCCTTCGTCATACAGAAAAAATCTATGAATATATTTATATAGATTTTATGTTTAATAAATCAAAGAATAGTTCTCTGTCATCAAAAAATGATGAGACTCTAAAACTAATATCATTTCAGGATCTAAATAAAAATAATCTTATTAATCTCGCTATAAAAAAGTCAGTTAGTCGTGTAGTGGTTAAGGAACCGAAACATTCATTGAGCAAGATGATGATGCCCGAATATATGATAAAAACTAAGCTTTTAAATTATTATATATATAAAGGTGCTTATGGAAAAACTTAATAATATAATATTACATGTATGCTCTAATAATAAAAATAGAGAAATTATTCTATATGAGCATCTGAGCAGCTATATAACTGAATCATTAAATCATTTAAATATAACTCATAAAAGTTTATATAATCTAAAGTCATTAACAAATCTTGATTCTGATAATCTTTTGTTATTATGTATAGATGAAAATACACTAAATCATAAAGAAATATATGGAGAAATTGGAAGCATAATTTTAAAACACCCAAATCATATTATTCTAATCAATAAAAGCAACCATAACTATTTAGAAAATCAAATACATAAGTCCCTAATGTCATTAGGTTTTAAATTAATTTCACAAAATAATCATGACGATGTCATTTTTCTCTTTTATACTTATAATATAAGTGATTACAAAAATACACCGGACTGGCTGAATAGTGATAATTGGGCAAATCCAAAATTATGGGAGAAATAAAAATGGAAGATTTAATTAAAAAGATACTTACTGAAACGATTATTGATTCTTCAGTTACTGTGGAAGGAGGAGAGTCCAAATATACAGTAAAAGTAATCAGTGAAATATTCAAGGATAAAACTATAATTGAAAGGCACAAGATTATCTATGCTGCATTAGACAGTTATATAAAATCTGGTGAAATACATGCATTAACCATCAAATCTTTAACAATTGATGAGAGCAATAATATCTAGTCACAAGAATTTTACTAGTTCTAAAATTATCCATGTAGATATGGATTGTTTCTATGCTTCGGTAGAAATTAGAGAAAGACCAGAATTAAAAAATAAACCTGTAGCTGTTGCAGGTAGCTCAGCAAGTAGAGGTGTGATCACTACATGTAACTATATAGCTAGAAAATTTGGTATTAGATCAGCTATGCCATCTATCACAGCAAAAAGATTATGTCCTCATATTGTTTTTTTACCTATAAATATGGAAAAATATAGATTGATATCCAAGGAAATACATAAGATATATAAATGTTATACCAAAGTTATTGAGCCAGTTTCTCTAGATGAGGCCTACCTAGATGTCACAAACTCCGAGTATTGTCAGGGAGACCCAGAAGAGATGGCTCGACAAATAAGAATGAAAATTCATGAAGATATAGGTATCACTGCTTCTGCCGGAATTGCATCTAATAAATTTTTAGCAAAAATTGCCAGTGACTGGAACAAACCTAATGGTCAATATTCAATTCCCGATAATGCTATTAAAAATTTTATATTAAAACTGCCTGTAAGAAAAATATATGGAGTTGGTAAAAAAACTGAAATATTATTAAAAAGTAATGGAATTAATACGTGCCAAGATTTACAAAAACTAAGTAAAGAAAGACTTTCTGGTTTGCTTGGAAAATATGGGCGTACCTTATATTCTCTGTCTAGAGGAATAGACTTAAGAAAAGTTGAAAGCCACAAGATTAGCAAGAGTCTAAGTGTTGAAGACACCTATATGGTTGATTTAACCAATCAAGAGCAAACTTTAAATGAATTGAGATTATTATATTTAGAACTAATAAAAAGATTAAACATGGAGATATATAAAAAAAGGATAATAAAATCATGTTATGTGAAGATTAAATTTAATGATTTCAAATTAACTACAATTCAAAAATCAAGTGAAGTAATTAATTATGAGATCTATGCTAATCTGTTAAACAAAAGTCTTTTAACTAATAGAAAATCCATAAGACTTTTAGGCGTAGGCGTGCAATTCAATAATGAGTCAATAAGTCAACTAAATCTAGATATCTCATAAATTATACTAGTAATATTGCTAGTTTTTTCTTATGATGGTTAATACTAAATATTGGGGTAACTTATGAAATTCGAAACTATAGCAATACACGGAGGATACTCTCCGGAAGCTACTACAAATGCTGTAGCTGTACCTATTTATCAAACAGCATCTTACTCATTCAGAGATTCACAGCATGGAGCTGATTTATTTGACCTTAAAGAAGCTGGAAATATTTATACCAGGATAATGAATCCTACATCTGATGTGTTAGAAAAACGAGTAGCGGCGATGGAAGGTGGTATTGGAGCTCTTGCTTTGGCGTCTGGATCTGCAGCAACAACATACGCTATTATGACAATTTGTGAGGCTGGAGATAATATTATAAGTACAAGCACTTTATATGGCGGAACATATACTTTATTTGCCCATCAGTTACCTCGTTTTGGAGTAGATGTTAAATTTGGTGAACATAACAAAATTGCTGACATGGAAAAATTAATCGACTCAAAGACCAAAGCTATATTTTGTGAATCAATAGGAAATCCAGCTGCAAATGTTGTAGATGTCCCAAAAATGGCCAAGATGGCACATAAGCATGGAATACCATTAATAGTTGATAATACTGTTCCTTCTCCGTATTTATTTAGACCTATAGAGCATGGTGCTGACATAGTCGTTCACTCTTTAACAAAATATATGGGTGGACATGGAACTACGATTGGTGGAATTATAGTTGACTCAGGAAAATTTCCTTGGGCAAAACACAAAACAAGATTTAGTAGATTAAATACCCCAGATCCTTCTTATCATGGTGTTGTTTATACAGAAGCAATGGGAGATGCAGCATTTATAGGCGCCGCAAGAGTAGTACCGTTAAGAAATATGGGTGCAGCAATATCTCCATTTAATAGTTTTTTAATACTACAAGGAATTGAAAGTCTAGCAGTAAGAATGGATAGGCATTGTGAAAATGCAGTTAAAGTTGCAAATTTTCTAATGAAACATCCTAATGTTACATGGGTAAATTATCCAGGCATTGCAAGTAGCCCTGATTATGAGTTAGTTAAAAAATTAATGAATGGGAAAGCATCCAGTGTATTAAGTTTTGGAATTAAAGGTGGCAAAAAAAATGGTGCCAAGTTTATAGATAATTTAGATTTAATTGTAAGGTTAGTTAATATTGGTGATGCTAAATCATTAGCATGTCATCCTGCATCTACTACTCATAGGCAATTATCACCTGAAGAACTTAAACAAGCCGGAGTTCCAGAAGATCTAGTAAGGCTTTCTATCGGAATAGAAAATTCTGATGATATTATTAGTGATATAGAGCAAGCACTAGATGGCGTTTTTGGAAAAACTAAAAAAAAGAAATAAGTTAATTATTATTTTTTAATATATATTTCGTTGCCCTGTGCTTTGAATTCCTTAGATTTTTCATCCATCCCAAAATCTATTGCGACCTTTATGTCTTTTAAGCCTTTATGATTAGCATAATCTCTAATGTCTTGAGTTATCTTCATTGAACAGAAATGTGGACCACACATAGAACAAAAATGTGCAACTTTTGCGCTTTCTTGTGGCAGAGTTTCATCATGAAACTCTTTGGATTTATAAGGATCTAATCCTAGATTAAATTGATCTTCCCATCTAAATTCAAATCGAGCTTTTGATAATGCATTATCACGATATTGAGCAGATGGATGTTGGTTTGCTAAATCAGCTGCATGAGCTGCAATTTTATATGCAATTAAGCCATCTTTAACATCATCTTTATTAGGTAACCCTAAGTGTTCTTTTGGGGTTACATAACATAATAAAGCTGTACCATATGATCCTATATTAGCAGCGCCAATAGCTGAAGTAATATGATCATATCCTGGTGCAATGTCTGTTACGAGAGGCCCTAATGTATAAAAAGGAGCTTCATTACACAACTCTTCTTCCATGACAACATTCTCCTTAATCATATGAAGTGGTATATGGCCTGGTCCCTCTATCATAACCTGTACATCATGTTCCCATGCTTTTTTAGTTAACTCCCCAAGCGTCTTAAGTTCAGAAAATTGAGCGTCATCATTTGCATCAGCAATACTGCCGGGTCGTAGTCCATCACCCAATGAAAAAGAAACATCATATTTTTTCATAATTTCACAGATATCATCATAATTAGTATACAAAAAATTTTCTTTATGGTGGGTTAAGCACCATTTAGAAATAATCGAGCCACCTCTCGAAACAATACCTGTTAATCTATCCATGGTTTTCGGTATATAACTTAAAAGCACACCAGCATGAATTGTAAAATAATCAACTCCCTGCTCAGCCTGCTGAATCAATACTTCTCTAAAAAGATCATAAGTTAGATCTTCAGGCTTCCCATTAACTTTTTCTAAAGCTTCATAAATTGGGACAGTTCCAATCGGTACAGGAGAATTTCTTATTATCTGTTCTCTAGTTTCATATAAATTTTTTCCAGTTGACAAATCCATGACTGTATCCGCACCCCATCTAACCGACCATAATAATTTATCTAACTCCTCATTCACATCAGACTGTACTGGAGAATTACCAATATTAGCGTTCACTTTTGTTAAAAAATTTTTTCCAATAATCATGGGTTCAATTTCTGGATGATTAATATTACAAGGTATTATTGCTCTCCCATTAGCTACCTCTTCCCTAACAAACTCTGGTGTAATTTTATTATCATGACCAGTAGTATTCTTAAAAATATTTTCTCTTATAGATACATACTCCATTTCAGAGGTAATAATACCTTTTTTTGCATAATGCATTTGAGTAATATTTGTATCCTTAGATTTTCTAGCAGTCTTAATTATTTGATACTGAGCATTATCAAAACTTTTTTTTAAGTCATCAAGATAACTTCTTTCGTACTCAATACTATCATCTCTATTAGAAATCCATGGTGATCTTGTTTTTTTAAGCCCCAAAGATACATCAATTTTATAATCAGGATCGGTATAAGGCCCAGTTGTATCATATACATATATAGGACCATTTATTTGAGCAGTATCATTTAGCTTTGTAGGTGTTTGTTTTATCATCCGAGAAGGAACATGTATATCAGGAGCAGAGCCCTCAACATAGTATTTTTCTGATGCAGGAAAATTATCCGAATACTCATTTATATCAATTTTTTTATCAGTCATATGATAGATCAGCTTATATTAATTAATTGTATTTTGATTTATAATACAACAATACTAAACTTACCGATGAAATGAAAGTAGATAATACTGATACAATAAATATGGTAGATAATCATATCAGGTCTCTGAATGTTATCGATAATAATGTCTTGGATGTTCTTAAAATAATACCTAGAAAGATATTTACTCCTGAAACATATAAGAATTTTTCACATATAGATATAAACATTCCTATTGGAAATAATGAATACATGCTTATGCCATCTGTAGAAGCAAAATTACTGCAAGCTCTAAATATTAAACTAAATGAAGACATTCTTGTAATAGGTTCAGGAACAGGATATCTGTCCTCATGTGCTTCTTTATTGGGAAACAAAGTGCATGCAATTGATATATATAGCGACCTAATTGAAATATCTAAAAAGAACTCAAATCATGATTTTTTGAAAACAAATATATTATATGAATGTTTGGATATAATGGATAATCTTTCAATTATTAAAAAATACAATATCATAATTCTAACAAGTAGTATTGATAATATTGATATTATAACTAATCATATGAATAGCAACTCTCGAGCTTTTATATTTTTCGGCAAAAACACAGCTCCTATGAAAACAGGAATTTTGCTCACAAAATTAAAATCATCAAGCCTGATAAGAGACGATATAATTGAAACTGATGTTAAACCTATTATTATGAAAAACAATGATTGAAAAGACAGTATTAGAGATCAATGAAATCTTGAACGATGTCAGTAATAGTGCCATGATTCTTGATGTCAGAGAAAAATGGGAATATGATATATGCCATATAGAAAACTCAGTTCATATTCCAATGGGGAAAATCACTGAGAGGAAAAATGAGTTAAATCAGAATGATATGGTCATAGTGGTTTGTCATCATGGGGTTAGAAGCAGAAGTGTTGCTAAATATTTAGATGCCAATGGTTTTAACAATATAATTAATTTGAGTGGAGGCATTGATGCTTGGTCAAATGAAATAGACCCGTCAATGACTAAATATGTTTAAATTTAGATTATTTATTTTAGTATTAATTATTTCATTATCGCCAAATATATATTCTTCAGATATTCTAGATATATATAATAGAGCAATAAAATATAATAATGATTTGAGAATAATTTCTAATGATAATAATATTTCAGAAGAATTATACGATCAGACATCTTCTTCTTTATTACCAGAAATCGGAATAACTGCTAGTACTCAAGAAAACTACACTAACAAATATAGCGGGACCGGAGATATAAAGGACTATACTACTGAGACTGCATCATTAACAATAACTCAACCAATTCTTCGTATTTATTTTTTCGATGAACTTAATAAAGCGGAAGCAAATTTAGATAAATCTAAAGTTAGAGTTGATGGCTATAAAAAAGATTTAATTATTAAGTCTGCGGAATTATATTTTTCTTTAATTAATTCCAATAATGCATATAAGGCAAGTATTATAAAATCTAATATGACGTCATTATCATATAAAAATGCAAAAAAACTATTTATAAATGGCTATATTACTAATGTAGAACTTAATAAATATAAAAATAATTTTGATATTGCTAAGATAGAATCTGATATATCAAAAAATAAGCTTGAGTTAGCTAAGCAAGATATTTATATCTTAACAGGCAGAGAAGCTTTAGACATACATGATTTAAAACCCATAATGGATATAGACTTCAGAAGTTATAATTCTAGCTCATTACTATCTAAAGCGATGAGGTCATTTGATGCTATAAAACTTGCATTATTAGATGTTGATATCTCAAAATATGAAATGTATTCTAATAAATCTCAACATTACCCCACTATTGATTTGATAGCGACATATGATTATTCGGATACCTCCGGTGGATCTCGATTAGGCAAAGTAACAAGGGAATCTAACACCATTGGATTAACAGTAAATTTCCCTATTTATCAAGGTGGATATCAAAGCTCTAAAGTAAAAGAGTCTAAATATAAATATGAGAATGCTAAACTAAATCTGGACCAATTAAGAAGGACAGTTAAGAGAGATATAATTGATAAAGTAAATAATCATAACTTATTAAAAAAATATATTATTGCTAACAAAGACAGGTATAAAAATACTAATCTAGATTACTTGGCAATAAAAAATGGTTTTCAATCAGGGCTGTATACTGATGTCGAACTTAAGGAAGCAGAATATAACCTAGTAATATCTAAAAATGAACTAGTTTCAAATACTCTTAAATATCTACTGACTGATCTTCAACTAAGAAAATACTCTTCTGAATTAAGTGTTCAAAATATTATTAATATAAATGAAATGCTTATTTGGTAAATCTAATAATTGAATGTTTAAATATAATTTATTTTTATACCTACTAAGCCCTTACTTAATAATGAAAGTTGTTTTTAACGCTTTCAGAAGAAAAAGCGGGGTGATATTTATCTTGCAGAGACTAGGTTTGGTAAATCCAAGAGCTGATAGAGAAACTATATGGATACACGCGTCATCTGTTGGTGAAACCAAAATTGCTCTATCTTTGTACTCAAAACTTGCCCTCACCTATCCTAAGGCATTATTTTTTATAACTACTACGACATCTTCATCTCGATTACTTATTACTGAATCTGAAAGATTGAGGCATTGTTATTTACCATTAGACTGGGCGTTAACGATTAAACGCTTCATTAGATTAATTAAACCCAAAGTATGTATTATCATTGAAACAGAAATATGGCCAAATCTAATTAATGTATGCAATGATAACAAAATTCCTATTACAATTATAAATGGACGCCTGTCGAATAAGACGTTAAATACTAATAATTTAGTAAAGAATATATATAAAAGTGCACTACAAAAAATTACGTTGATAATGTGTAAATCAGAATTAGAAAAAAATCATTTCATAGAACTTGGTGGGTCTATGGTGAAAACTGATGTTATAGGAAATATAAAATATTCTCAATATAATCATATTACGCATAAAGATAATATAATTAATAAAAAGTATGTATTAGCCGTATCTACTCATCAAGACGAAGAAAGACAAATAATAACAGAATGGCTAAAAACTCATGGAAAGAGGATTCTTTTAGTGATAGTGCCGAGACATCCGGAAAGATTGGGTGATATTTTATCTGATTTACCACTAGATATGGTAGAAATAGCCATTAGAAGTAAAAATGAAAGAATTAGGAATTCTACACAAATATACATAGCCGATACTATTGGTGAAACAGAAAATTTAATAGAACACTGTGAATTCGTTTTCATAGGTGGTTCCCTGGTTGATCATGGAGGTCAAAATTTTCTTGAAGCAGCCTCTTATGGGAAAACTATTATTGTAGGACCATATATGTATAATTTTATAGATGAAACCGAAGAGTTTCTAAAAAGTAATGCCATGATAATGGTAAAAAATGCAAGTACCTTGAAGCATGTATTTGAAAGACTTTTAAAATCGAAACAAAGAAGAGAGCTTTTTGGTGAAAATGCCAAGAAGATCATGATAAAGAAAAAAGATATTATAAGTGATTACTGCATAGCTATCACAAAACTTATTCGCTAATAGATTTGTAACCATCTATGATTTTTTTATATTGTAATTCATTATAAAAATTCATTTTTATCAAAGATCTTTTTAATCTATCAAGATTAGACTTAATATGATGTTTCTTAATTTTTCTAAAATATGATTTATCGAAGTCTAATATAGAAATAGACCCACTCTCCTTATCAATCATAATATTTGTTATATTTAGGTCGCCATGATATATGTTTAAATCATGCATTTTACGAATCTCTATTCCAATTTTCTTCCAACATTCATCTTTCATATTATTAGAAGATAAGACTTCTTGTAAGGTATAGGATGGTAATGAGTTTGTGATGAGGTTTGCGGTATAATATAAGTAAGTGTATGTAACCCAACCGATAATTGGCTTACAAGTATTAAAGTTAGACTTATATAAGTAATTTAATATAGCAAACTCTTTATATGATCTAGTGTTTTGAACTTTTCCCACTACATACTTGTCATTTAAGCATGACATTAATCCTTTTCTAAAATAATGCTTTTTAACCCACTTATTATCATTAATCCATTGTACATTTAATACTTCATCGGTGGTAAAGTCTCCATTTAAAAATAACTCTTCTATGTTAATTCCTATGTCTTTATCATAGAATATGTACTGATTGTTAATTTTTTTAATTATAATATTCAATTTATGTCTCAAATAACTAACTCGCTAAAATCTATCTGCATTATAAGATTATCTTCTATTGGTGATATCACACATATGATACCAATAATACAAACATTAAAATACTATCTTCCCAAAACAAATCTTACATGGATTATAGGGAAAACAGAATACTCGCTTGTTAAAAATATAGAAAATATAGATTTTGTTGTAATAGATAAAAATAATTTTCTATCTGCTATCAGAGCATTGAGAACAATTAAAGATAATAAATATGACGTACTGCTCCATATGCAAGTATCATTTAGATCCAATATAATAAGCACATTTATTAATGCCAAACGTAAAATTGGATTTGATTCTACAGGTTCGAAAAATTTACATTCTTTCTTTATTAATGAAAGAATAGATTCTACATATGGAATACATGTCATGGATGCATTTTTTTGCTTTCTATCTAAGATTGGGCTAGATGATAAAAATTTTAAATATGATATGAATATAAAGTTAAATAATATTTTAAATCTAAAAGAGAAGTATATAGTAATTAATCCGTTCACCAGTTCACGTAGATTTAATTATAGAGAGTGGGATATTGGTAATTATAATATCATTATAGATTACTTACATAGAAATTATAAAATTAGCTCTATTATTATTGGTGGTAACAGTGAATATGAATTAGAGAAATCTACGTTATTTAATAATAAAGCCTATGTAATCAATATGGTTGGAAAAACTGATTTGGAAGATGCTTATAATTTGATTAGATTATCTGAATTATATATTGGTCCTGATTCTGGTACTCTTCATATAGCTTCTATGCTCAAAAAACCAGTAATAGGCTTATATGCAACATCTAATCCTTTGAGAACTGGTCCTTACTATGAAATGAAGTATACTATTAACAAGTATCCTGAGGCCTTGAAGATATTTAATAATAAAACTAAACATTCATCTATATGGGGGGAACGAGTACGTAACAAAAATGCAATGTCATTAATAAAAACACAAGATGTGATAAATAGTATAGATAAAATACTAAATTTTTGAAACTTTATCTATTATTGATGTTGATGATTTGCCTTCAATTAAATCAATTAAAACTACCTTTTTACCATTCTCAATCAAACAGTCTTCTCCAGCAACTTTTTTTCCTTTATAGTCACTGCCTTTAACTAATATTTCAGGTAATATTTCACATATAATATTTTCAGGGCTATCATCATCAAATAATATAATGTGGTCTACAGCACTTAGACATGATAGAACATATGCTCTATCAAGTTCTCCAACTATAGGCCTATCCTTAGATTTTATCTTTCTGACAGATAAGTCACTGTTTAAAGCTACTATTAAGATATCACCAAGTTTTTTAGATTCTTCAAGAATATAAGTATGGCCAGAATGTAAAATATCAAAGCATCCATTAGTCATTACAACTTTTTTATTATTAGATTTGTAAGATAAATACAAACTCTTTAGGTCTGATAAGCTTTCAACTAATTTGTTATTTTTTAGATTCATTGAGTAATTCACTCTGAGTTACACTTGTAGAGCCAAGCTTCTGCACTGATAAACCAGCAGCTAAATTAGACATTTTTACCGCTGAAGAAATACTTTTTCCAGCAATAATATATGACGATAATATTGATACGACAGTGTCTCCAGCTCCTGTGACATCAAAAACATCTTTCTGCGATGCTGAGTAAGATGTAGCTTTATTTTCTTCGAATAATGTCATACCTTTCTTACCTTCAGTAACAAGTAAAAAACTCAAGGATAGCTTCTTTCTAAGCCTTTCTCCTTTACTTCTAAATTCTTTTGTATTTTTAGATACTCCAGCTATTGCCTCAAACTCACTTAAGTTTGGTTTTAATAAAAAAGCTTTTTTATAAAAACTAAAGTCTAATCCTTTAGGATCTACAAAAGTCTTAATACCAAGAACCACGGCCTTGCTTAAAATTTTTTTAACTAAGGGCTTAACCATACCTTTATCATAATCTGATATTATAATTCCATCATAAGTGCTCAGAACTTTTAATATAGGCTTATAAGAGTCCATCACTACCTTAGAAAGATCTTTATCTTCATGATCAATCCGCATTATCTGCTTATTTTTATCAATAACCCTTAGTTTTATTGTCGTTCTAATATTTGGATCTTCTATGGGTTTATAATCTATTTTTGATGCTGATATAAGATCAAATAGTTTAACAGAAGCTTCGTCTTTCCCTGTTAAGCCGATAAGCGTAACATCCATCCCGAAGTCAGATAAGTTTTTTGCAACATTTGCAGCTCCACCTGGTTTGTCTATTGACGAACAAACATCTAATATAGGAACTGGTGCTTCAGGTGATATTCTATTGACTTGGCCCATCCAATATCTGTCTAGCATTACGTCGCCAATAACAAGTATTTTCTTTTTTGAAATCATTTAACTATCTGAAATTACAGTCAACCATTTATCATGCTTATCATAGGTTCCCCTGATGAGACTAAAATAATTTTCTTGGAGCATTTTAGTTATTGGTCCTGGTATTCCATTATTAATTTTTGTTTTATCTATCTCTATTATAGGGGTTACTTCAGCTGCAGTACCAGTAAAAAAAGCTTCATCGCAGTCAAAAACTTCTTTTAATTCTACTTTTCTTTGTATAGTTTCCAGTCCTAGATCATTAGCCAAGGTTATTATAGTTTTCCTTGTTATTCCATCTAATACAGTTAATAACTCAGGTGTAACTAGTTTATTATCCTTGATTAAAAAAATATTTTCTCCTGAACCTTCATTCACAGAGTTATCTGTTCCTAGAATGAGTGCTTCATCATATCCTGATGTTAATGCATCTCTGAGCGCAAGGCTCGAATTAATATAGTTTCCTGTAGCTTTTGCCTTATACAACATAGCTTCTGGGTCTCTTTTGGGAAATGGTGAAACCTTGACCCTGATACCATTGATGATTTTTTCAGCTCCTAAATAAGGACCCCAATCCCATGCTGCAATAGCGCAGTGAACTTTAAGATTGTCTGCCCTGAGGCCCATTCCTTCGCTACCATAAAAACATAGTGGTCTAATATAGGCATTATTTAAATTATTTTTACTGACGGCATCACATTGTGCCTGCATGAGCGTCTGTTTATCGAATGGTATTTTCATACCAACTAAATTAGCTGAATTAAATAATCTGTCTGTATGATCTTCTAATCTGAATATTGCAGGTCCAGCTTTTGTTTCATAGGCTCTAACACCCTCAAATACTCCAGTTCCATAATGCAAAGTATGGGTAAGAATATGAATTTTTGCTTCTTTCCAATCGCAAAAGGAACCATCCATCCATATTTGTCCTTGTAGGTCAGACATCATCATGAGCTTTCACTTTTTTTATTATAAATTAACTGAAAATCATATCATGACTTAAGTAACTAAAATACATGTATTTTTCCATTAATACTAAGATCTAATGACTTTAAATGTATATTTAGTAGGTGTATAATGAGAATCATTCTCGTTTATAGAGAGTGGCCATATGACAACAATTATGAGAATTATACATGGATAAACTATTCTTAAATATTTTTTTATTATCTTCAATAATATTTACTGGTTCTTCTGATATTCTGCAAGCTGAGTCATATACACTACATGAATCGACTGAATCTAAAGAAGTAAATATCTATAGTGCTAGGAAAGCATATCTTTTGAAACCAATACTAAAAGCTTTCGAGAAAGATACTGGAATAAAAGTAAACATAATATCGGGCAAATCAAAAGAATTACAAAAAAGGATAGAACGAGAAGGAACGAATACAAGGGCAGATGTATTACTTACAGTTGATGCAGGTAACCTATATATAGCTAAATCAAAAGATTTATTAAAAAAAATATATTCAAAAAAAATTAATACACTTATTCCTGAATATCTAAGAGATCAGGATGGTTACTGGTATGGGTTATCAGTCCGATCCAGAGTTATAATGTATAATCCAAAAAAAGTAAATCTTAGTGACCTCTCAACCTATGAAGATATGGCAAATAAAAAATGGAAAGGAAGAATATGCGTCAGATCATCTGGAAATATTTATAATCAATCCTTGCTTGCATCTTTGATTTATCATCTAGGAGAGAAAAAAGCTAAAACTTGGGCTAAAAATATTGTTCATAATTTTTCTAGAAAACCAAAGGGTAATGATAGAACTCAAATGATATCTGTTATTCTTGGTGAATGTGATATAACGTTAGCTAATACTTATTACTTGGGAAAATGGATGTCTTCAGAAAAAGATAAGGATAGAAAATATGCTAAACAGATTGCTGTTTATTTTCCTAATCAGAGTGACAGGGGAGCACACATAAATATTAGTGGAGCTGCTGTTGTCAAATACTCAAAAAATTCAGATAATGCTATTAAATTAATTACATATTTAGCTGGTGATAAAGCCCAAGAATTATATGCTGAAGCTAACCATGAATATCCAATTAGAGAAAATATCAATGTTAGCAATATTGTGAAATCATGGGGGTACCCTTTTAAGCAAGACAAATTATCTGCAGCTCAATTAGGAAAAAACAACCGTAAAGCTGTCGAAATATTTGACAAGGTAAATTGGCAATAACTTTATGTTTAGTAAAATATTAGATTATAAAGATCAAATATTTTTATATTTTGTGATTCTAGTAGTAATAACTCCTATTATAACTGTACTATCATATGTATTTTCTCCATCAACCCATCTATGGGGTCATTTGGCAGATAACCTTTTATTGGAATACCTGAGTAATACTTTTTTAATACTTATGTTTGTTAGTCTAATATCAGTTGTCCTTGGAGTATCTTGTGCGTGGCTAGTCACTATGTATCAATTTCCAGGAAAAGATATATTTAAATGGCTATTAGTTATGCCAATAGCTATTCCAACATATGTTTCAGCATATATATATGCAGGATTAGTGGAGCCTTCAGGTTTTTTATTCGAGTCTGCTGAAAGTACAATAGGTTTAGGAAAAGAGCTATATAACTTAATTAATTTAAGAAATATATATGGGGTAATATTTATATTGAGCATATGTCTATATCCATACATCTACCTGATAACATACTCGTCGTTCAAAGAACAATCATATTGTGCAATTGAAGTCGGTAAATCTCTAGGTTTAAACAAAAAAGAATTATTTAGAAAAATTAGTATCCCTTTGGCACGGCCAGGAATTATTGCTGGTCTAAGTCTTGTGATGATGGAAACATTAGCAGAATTTGGAACGATGGATTATTATGGTGTTAGTACATTTACTACGGGTATATATAGAACATGGTTTGCCTTTGATGATGATACTAGTGCTCTTCACTTGGCATCTATTTTACTAACTTTTGTTTTTATATTAATGATATTAGAAAAATATTCTAGAGGTAGAAGTAAGTATAATCACTCATCTCAAAAAACAAGACCTATGAAGCCAATTAATATGTCTATGAGAAATGGTATTTATGCATTTTTATGGTGTTTATTAATTGTTTTGCTTGGTTTTATTATTCCAATTATTCAATTATTCTTATGGTTAATCGATACTTATTCATATCTTTTTGATAGTGAGTTTTTGGAAATTATAACAAATACTATAATAATAGGATCCTTTGCATCAGTACTAATAGTTTTAATTTCGATATATGCATCATATGTAAATAGATCAACTAGTAATATGTATACAAAATTCTCACTTAAAATATTTTCTATTGGATATTCAATACCAGGAGTTGTAATTGCAGTAGGAATTATTATACCAATCACTTTAATAGATGATCTCCAAGCTGTAATATTTGGATCACCCATATTTTATCTAAGCGGCTCATTCATTGCGCTTATTATTGCATACCTAGTTAGGTTTTCTACGATATCATTTAATGCAACTGAATCAGGTTTAAGTAAAATAAAAAATAATATCGATCTAACAGCCAAATCTTTTGGTTTTTCAAATTTTATGATCTTAAAAAATATTCATATACCGATGATGAAAACAACTGTCATTACTGCTTTGATTCTAGTTTTTGTAGACATTGTCAAAGAGCTACCTGCAACTCTAATATTAAGACCATTTAATTTTGATACTTTGGCAATACATATATATGAGTTAGCATCATCAGAACAGCTATCATTCATTGCGTCTCCAGCTTTAATGCTTATTACCATTGGATTGATTCCTGTTATAATATTGATTAGGAAAACAGTTGGTTATGAGAATGAAATTAGAGATTGAAAATATTTCACTAAATCTAGATAGTGATAGAATTCTAGATAACCTATGCTTATCTGTAAATGAAGAAGAAATATTATCCATAATAGGTCCCAGCGCATCTGGCAAAACATCTTTATTGAGAGTAATTGCAGGGTTTGAAAATATTACCACTGGTAAGATAAAATTAAATGGCCAAGTAGTCGATGATACTTCAATTGTTATTGAGCCACAAAAAAGAAACGTAGGCATCATCTTTCAAGATCTGGCACTATTTCCTCATTTAAGTTGTGCAGAGAATATAACCTTTGGTATCTCTAGGCTACCAACTGAAGAGCAAATACAAAGACTACGAAGGCTAGAAGAAGTTCTAAGTATTACTGGAATCTCCAAAAAGTTTCCTCATGAGATATCAGGTGGTCAACAACAAAGAGTTGCAATAGCAAGAGCTCTAGCGCCTAAACCTGAAATTCTTTTACTAGATGAGCCATTTAGTGCATTAGATGAAGAACTGAAAGAGAAACTCCTGGCAGATGTAAAGATTTTACTTAAAGAAGAAAAAATAACTACTATTGTCATAACACATAATATAAAAGAAGCATTTCAATTATCTGATAAGATTGCATTTTTAAATGATAAAAAAATTATACAAATTGATAGTCCCTATAATATTTATCATAAGCCTATGACAAGAGAGATAGCTAATTTTTGTGGAATTGGTAGTTTTATTAATGGAAAGATAGTTGATGCTAACTATGTTTTAACGGATCTTGGAAGACATTTTGGTGAAACATCGCCTTATGAGATTGGTACAAATGTAGATATTATGATTAGACCTGACGATGTTATTCATGATGATAATTCAACCAAATCAGCACAAGTCGTAGGGAAGATTTTTCATGGTTCAGATTTTTTATATAAGTTGAAGCTCAGTAATGGTGAAAATATTTTCTGTTATACACCTAGTCATCACGATCATGCAGTCAATGAAGTTATAGGGATAAAATCAGAGATGGATCACTTAATATTATTTAGCAAATAATCATAATTCTCTTAGTTTTCTTCTAAGAATTTTACCAACATTATTTTTAGGGATCTCGTCTATAAATATAACTTTCTTTGGTATCTTATATATTGTTAACCCTTTTTTACAATAAGTGATTATTTCACTTTGAGTTAAATCTTTTCTATTTTTAACAACAAACAAACTTATGCTCTCACCTCTGTTCGCATCATTGATCCCTACTACTCCACACTCATTGACATCTGGATGTTGTGATACATAATCTTCAATTTCATTTGGGTATACATTATAACCAGATGAAATTATCATATCTTTTTTTCTATCCACAATATTTAAAAATCCATTCTCATTAATAGTAGCAATGTCTCCTGTTTTAAAGAATCCATCATCCGTAAATGAGTTATCAGTTTCTTCAGAATTATTCCAGTATCCAGACATAACTTGTGGGCCTTTTATACAAAGCTCTCCTTCTTTTTTAAAACCAAGCTCATTGTTTTTATCATCTCTTATAGTTATATCGGTTGAGGGCATAGGTAGCCCGATAGATCCGTTAAATGGGTCAGATATAATGTTAACCGATACAATTGGAGAAGTCTCAGTCAGACCATACCCTTGAGTAATATCAACCCCAGTTATTTTTTTCCATTTACTAGCTGTACTGCTTAATACAGACATACCTCCTCCGACTGTAAATTTTAGAGAGTTAAAGTTAATCTTTTTAAATGATGAGCTCGTTAACAATAAATTAAATAACGTATTTACACCAGTAATAACAGTGAATCTATATTTCTTTAACACATTTACAAAACTCTTTAAATCTCTCGGATTTGTAATTAATATATTATTAGCACCAATACTATAAAAATACATCAGATTGACCGTGAAAGAGAAAATATGGTAAAGAGGCAATGCTGTTATAATGCTTTCTTTTCCAGGAGTAACTATAGAACCAACCCATAAATCAAGTTGTGCAATGTTAGATAATATATTTTCATGTGTAAGTACTGCAGCTTTAGACTTCCCTGTAGTACCTCCAGTATATTGCAATAGCGCAATATCATTATTTGCTAATGCAATATTATTTATATTATATGATTTTTTTAACGCGTCAGAAAATAATAAATAATTATTTCCATGCTTAATTTTTGGACCCTTAAAAAACATAACAGCCTTGACAAGTATCGACATAGTTGGGGATAATAAATCTGTTACTCTACAAACAATAATATTTTTAATGCAAGTATTTTTTATTATTGGTTCTAATTCTGAAATAAATCTATCTAAAACAATTATTGTTTCTGATTGTGAATCATTTAGTGCATTTTCAATCTCTCTGCTTTTAAATAATGGGTTTATATTTATCACTATACCTCCAGCTAGATATGATCCAAATAAAGCAACCGGGTATGTTAAAAGATTTGGAAGCATTATTGCAATCTTGGAACTTTTTTTAATAGATAATTTAGTTTGAAGATAGGATCCAAATTTTTTCGAATATTTATCTATTTCTTTATAAGTTAAGGTACTATTCAAATTTGTAAATGCAATTTTATTTGGAAATAAAGAAGTTGAATTTTTCATTAAATCTATAATTGAATTAAATCTTAAATCACCAATATCTGACGATACATTTTTTGGATAACGTTTGAGCCAAATTTTCTCCATAACTTCATCTTAGCATTAAAAAATAATAAAGCCTCCATAGAAAGAGGCTTTAGAATAAATTGATAAAAAAAATCCCCAAAACTTTCATTCTGAGGATTTTAAATTTTTCCTAGATAGGAAGGGGATTACATTCCCATACCGCCCATTCCCATGCCGCCCATGCCGCCCATATCTGGCATTGCAGATGCGCCACCAGCGCTAGGTGCATCATCAGATGCTAACTCAGTGACCATACATTCAGTCGTAATCATTAATCCTGCGATAGATGATGCATTCTGTAATGCAGTTCTAGTTACTTTTGTTGGATCTAAAATACCCATCTTAAGCATATCACCAAATTCAGAAGTCGCTGCATTGTACCCAAATGAGTCTTTTCCGTCTTGAACTTTAGCTAGTACTACAGAACCTTCTTCTCCTGCATTAGTAACAATTTGTCTAAGTGGTTCTAACATTGCTTGTCTAAGAATTTGAATTCCTTGATCTTGATCAGGATTATCTCCTTTAACTTTTTCAAGGGTCGCTCTAGCTCTTATCATAGCTACGCCGCCTCCAGGTACAACCCCTTCTTCCACAGCTGCTCTAGTTGCATGGAGCGCATCTTCCACTCTTGCTTTTTTCTCTTTCATCTCTACTTCAGTAGCAGCTCCAACTTTTATCACAGCTACACCACCAGCAAGCTTAGCTACTCTTTCTTGCATTTTTTCTTTATCATAATCTGATGTTGCTTCTTCTATCTGCGCTCTAATTTGATTAACTCTAGATTCTATCGAGGCCTTCTTTCCTCCACCATCAATAATAATTGTATTCTCTTTCGTTACATTAATTTTTTTAGCTGTCCCTAATAAAGTAAGGTCAGCTTTTTCTAAACTCAAACCAACTTCTTCTGCAATTACAGTTCCGCCCGTAAGGATTGCAATGTCTTCTAACATAGCTTTTCTACGATCACCAAAACCTGGGGCTTTAACTGCTGCAACTTTAACAATACCTCTTATGCTATTTACTACTAATGTAGCAAGTGCCTCTCCTTCAACATCTTCTGCAATGATTAACAGTGGTTTGCCAGATTTAGCAACACCCTCAAGTACTGGAAGCATATCTTTTATATTAGTGATCTTTTTGTCATATAAAAGTACAAATGGATCTTCTAATTCTGTAGTCATATTTTGCTGATTTGTTGCAAAATAGGGTGATAGATATCCTCTATCAAACTGCATGCCTTCAACAACATCTAACTCATTATCTAAAGATTGACCTTCTTCAACAGTTATAACTCCTTCTTTCCCAACCTTGCTCATTGCTTCAGCAATAATAGAGCCGATATTTTTGTCAGAGTTCGCAGAAATAGTTCCTACCTGCTCAATTGCGCCTTGATCAGCACAAGGTTTAGACATTTTTTTTAAACTCTCAACCGCTACTGCTACTGCTTTTTCGACTCCTCTTTTTAAATCCATAGGGTTCATTCCAGCAGCTACACATTTTAAACCCTCTTTTAAGATTGACTGAGCTAATACAGTTGCAGTAGTTGTTCCATCCCCTGCTATATCAGAAGTCTGTGAAGCAACTTCTTTAACCATTTGCGCACCCATGTTTTCAAACTTATCTTTTAATTCAATTTCTTTTGCAACTGATACACCATCTTTAGTTACAGTTGGAGCTCCAAAAGACTTATCGAGAACAACATTTCTACCCTTAGGCCCCAATGTTGTTTTAACTGCATTAGCTAAAATATTTACTCCCGCCACTAGTCTTTTTCTTGCGTCATCACCAAATTTTACTTCTTTTGCTGTCATTTTTTAGTTCCTCTATAAAATACTATTAATTTAACTGATAATTGCTGTTATATCGTCTTCTCTCATAACAAGTAATTCCTCATTATCCACGCTCACTTCTGTGCCAGAATATTTACCAAAGAGAATCATGTCACCTACTTTTACATCTAATGGTCTAACATCACCATTTTCAAGTATTTTGCCTTTACCAACTGCGACAACCTCACCTTTAATTGGCTTTTCAGTTGCAGAGTCAGGAATCACGATACCGCCTGGCGAAGTCTTTTCTTCTTCCATTCTTCTAATAATCACGCGGTCATGTAATGGTCTTATATTCATATGTAATCCTCATTAATTGTTCAAATGAGCGGTTATTGCTCTCAGATAGTTAATATAGCGACCTTTTGTCAAATTTCAAGTGTAATTACAACAGAATTACTCATCTTTCGTGTGATCTACGTCTATTACCCTTCCTTTAGACCTGTTTGTATGTCTTTCAGGCCTTATAACATACTTTCTAATACTAAATAATCGTATAGGCTTATAAAGAAATAATAGAGCTATAAAATCAGTGAGGAACCCAGGTAATAATAAAAATACGCCACATATAAATATTATGATTCCTGATAATATTTCTTTATCAGGCCTCAGGCCTTTCATTAGTTTGCTGCGTATTTCCGACATATACATAGCAGAGTTATATTTAATAATATAAACCCCAACAATAGCAGTAATAACTATAGTCAAGATAGTATTAAAGCTCCCTATTACCGACCCGATCTCAATAAATAAAATAATTTCAATTATTGGAATGAGCAAGATAACTATAGGTATGGTTTTCTTTAAGTTCATAATATCAATTCTTACACTATCATTTATGGACAAAATTTCTATAGTAGATAATATACTATATATGTAATTATTGAGATAATTAAGATAATGAAGATATTTAATATAAAAAATCTTTTTGTGACTATGCTGTTTTTGTTTGTTAGTAGCTTCTCAACTGCTGATATAATTAAGAATCAAGTAGAGTTTCTATCACCAGAAGAAGCATTTCAGCCCTCAATTAGAATAATTACAAATAATCATCTAGAGGTTACTTGGGATATTAAGCAAGGATACTATCTATACCTTGGCATGTTTGAGTTTTCAGTTGATAACTCAGATATGAGAATCATAAAAGTAAATATGCCTGAAGGAAAAAAGAAGAAAGATGAATTTTTTGGAGATGTAGATGTATATTATAACTCCGCTAAGGCAAATATATATTTTGATAAAATAACTAGTAAAACAAATTTAATATTAAAGTATCAAGGGTGCGCAGATGCAGGATTATGTTACCCTCCTATTACCAAAAAGTTTTCCCTCGAACAGTATGCTGAAAATAGTTCTTATCTATTAAAAACTAGTTCAGCTGACAATCAATATTCTTTCAGCGAAAGACTGTCTCAGCAATCAGTTTTTTTAAATATTTCTTTATTCTTTTTGGCTGGCTTACTTTTGGCATTTACGCCATGTGTATTTCCCATGATCCCAATATTAACAGGATTAATAGTTGGGCAGGGAGAAAATATTTCAACTAAAAAATCTTTTCTTCTATCTCTTACTTATGTCTTATCAATGTCTCTAACATATGCAGGAGCTGGTGTTCTAATTGCATTATCTGGAACAAATATTCAGGCAGATTTACAAAATCCATATGTCATATCAAGTTTTGCATTATTATTTATTATCCTTGCTCTGTCTATGTTTAATGTAATAAAATTACAAATGCCTACATATATTCAGTCCTTGCTCATATCCAAATCAAATGCAAGCAGCTCCGGTACTTATATAGGCGTAGGTATAATGGGTTCACTTTCAGCACTAATAGTTGGTCCATGTGTAACTGCACCGCTCATAGGAGCGTTAATATACATATCATTAACTAATGATTTTATAATCGGAGGAGCAGCTTTATTTTCATTAGGAATGGGGATGGGCGCACCCCTTCTGATATTAGGCACGTCGGCATCAGAATTAACAAAAAAGATAGGGCCATACTTAGACATCACAAATAAAATTTTTGGAATATTATTTTTAATTGTTTCTGTTTGGCTAATTGAAAGAATTGTGTCGGTGGAGGTAGCCGCTTATTTATGGGCAATATTATCGATTATCACGGCAGTAGGATTATTAAAAATAATTGTACTTAAAACATTTACAAAGTTTATAGTAAATGTTTTATCAGGCTTGCTTTTTTTATACTCAGGTTTGCAAATATATGGAGTAAATATAAATAAAAACTTTAACCCTACATTTAGTTTTATAGAACAATCACAGTCAGTTCAATTTACGAAGATATTTACTACAGAAAAATTATTTAAACAAATAAAAGATTCAAAAAAAATTACATTGGTTGATCTTTATGCTGATTGGTGTGTAGCTTGCAAGGAATTAGACAAATATACTTTCAGTGAAAAAAAAGTGTCTTCTTTGTTAGAGAATTTAAACTTGATCAAATTTGATATAACAAAAACAAGTGAGGATAACTCTAAATTCTTAAAAGATTATAAATTGTATGGACCTCCGGCTATGTTATTTTTCAATAGTGATGGGGAAGAGATAAGACAAGCAAGAGTTGTAGGATTCATTGATGCAGATAATTTTATTGAAATCTATAAAAGCTTGAATATATCTTTAAAATAAAATTTTCTTGTAAATTCTGTAAAAATCTGTTAATTTCTATTAAAATTTACTAAAGAGACTATTTTGACAGATATACTAATTATTAACGGTCCTAACTTAAACCTGCTTGGTACACGTGAACCAGAGATATATGGCAAAGAAAGTCTTGATGATGTAGAAAATAGTTTACAAGATTTGGCAGACAAAGAAAATATTTCGATGAAGTTCATGCAATCTAATGCTGAACATCAAATTATTGATGCTATTCAAGCTGCAAAAAATGATTCTACAAAATTTATCATTATTAATCCTGGTCCATTTACCCATACTAGTATTGCATTAAGAGATACTTTTTTAGGCACACAAATTCCTTTTATAGAAGTACATATTTCTAATATTTATAAGAGAGAAGAGTTTAGAAAAAAATCATTTTTAAGCGATCTAAGTGTAGGTGTTATAGTTGGCCTAGGTATCAATGGTTACAGTTATGCGTTTATGCAAGCTTTAAAATATCTAAGGAGTAATTAAAAAATGGATCTACGAAAAATAAAAAAATTGATGGAGCTGCTCGAAGATTCTGGTTTAGCAGAAATTGAGGTTAAGGAGGGTGAGGAATCAATAAAGCTTTCTCGTAATTCGCAATACCAGCAGCCTACTCCTAATAATCAAACAATGATGCCCGTCATACAGGCGCCACAACCAGTTACAAAAGAAATTACTCCTCAAGCAGATACTAGCTCAAAGCAGTCACTACCAGATGGTGATACTATTCAATCTCCTATGGTTGGTACTTTTTATAGAGCTGCATCTCCAGATTCAAAAGTATTTGTAGAAGAAGGACAAAAGGTCAATAAAGGTGATACAGTTTGTATTTTAGAAGCAATGAAAATGATGAACCAGGTTACTGCAGAACAAAGTGGTACAATTATCAAAATCCTTGTAGAAGACTCAGAACCTGTAGAATTTGGACAACCACTGTTTATAATAAAATAATATGATTCAAAAAGTTTTAATTGCTAATAGAGGCGAAATTGCGCTTCGTATCTTAAGAGCTTGTAAAAAGTTAGGTATAAAAACTGTGGCTGTACACTCAACAGTTGACAGGCAGCTACCTCATGTAAAAATGGCAGATGAATCTGTTTGTATAGGGTCAGCTGATCCTAAAAAAAGTTATCTAAATATTCCTTCAATTATAAGCGCAGCTGAACTTACAAATGCAGATGCAATACATCCTGGCTATGGTTTCCTATCAGAATCAGCTCAATTTGCAGAAATTGTTGAATCAAATAAATTTATATTTATAGGTCCTCCAAGCAAAGTATTGAAAAAAATGGGCGATAAAATAAAAGCTAAAACAGCTATGAAAGATTTTGGTGTTCCCTGCATACCTGGCTTTGATGGTGTCTTATCTGATAATCCCAGTAAAGTCATGAAATTTGCCAAAGAGATTGGGTTTCCCATAATGTTAAAAGCTATTCATGGAGGTGGTGGACGTGGAATGATGATCGTAAATGATCCCAAGGAACTTCCTAATGCAATGAATATTACCAAGTCAGAAGCTGAAAATGCATTTGGTAATGGCGACCTTTACTTTGAAAGATATTTTGATAAACCAAGGCATATTGAAATTCAGGTACTATGTGATAATCATGGAAATGCTATACATTTAGGAGAGAGAGATTGTTCTCTTCAAAGAAGAAATCAAAAAGTAATAGAAGAAACTACTGCAGTTAACGTCCCCAGGGAAGAGATTAGCAAAATTGGTAAAATATGCACTGAGGCTTGTAAAAAACTTGGTTATACTGGTGCAGGTACTTTTGAATTCTTGTATCAAGATGGGTCTTTTAGCTTTATTGAGATGAATACAAGGATACAAGTAGAACACCCTGTGAGTGAGTTTTTAACAGGTATTGACTTAATATCTGAGCAAATCTTAGTTGCCTCCGGTGAAAAACTTAAACTAACTCAAAAAGATGTGACATTTAGGGGACATTCAATAGAGTGTAGGATAAATGCTGAAGATCCTGAGACTTTCATGCCTTCACCGGGCCATATAAGTTTATTTCATGCTCCTGGCGGACCAGGTGTCAGGGTTGATTCACATATTTATTCTGGATATGATGTGCCACCAAATTACGACTCATTGATAGCAAAAATTGTTACTCATGCTGAAGACAGGACTACTGCTATTGAAAAAATGTTATTTGCATTAGATGAGACTGTTATCGAAGGCATCAAAACCAATATTGCCCTACATAAACGCTTATTAATGAGTGATTTTTTTGTTAAAGGAGACTTCACCATCAATACATTAAATCATTTCATCAAGAAAAATTAGCAAGTTTTCTCTTTCACAAAAACCATTATGGCTGTAATATAATAAAACGTTTCTTGTAAACCTATCATTGAAAATATACTTTGATAGCATCGGGGTGTTTTTAAATAATGGAGAAAATTAAAAAGGTAGCGGTGAGCTCTCTGAGTAAAACTATTAAAAGTGAAACTCTTACATATATCAGCAAAATGAATGGACAAGGCGTTAGCAACTTACATAATTTGTTTATCACAGAAGTTGAAAAATCGCTTATATCTGCAGTTCTGTCTCATCTTGGTGGCAATGTGACTAAAACTGCCAGTTATTTAGGCATTAATAGAGGGACGCTAATAAAGAGAATCAAAGATTATGGTATAAGTGCATAAATGATGAAAGATGGAGTTAAATTTGCAATTTTAAGTGTTTCTGACAAAACCAATATTGATAAGTTTGCTAAATCACTAATAAAAAATAACTATAAAATTCTTTCCACTGGCGGTACTGCAAAGTTCTTGTCATCAAAAAAAATACCAAATATATCTATATCGAAGTTTACTAAATTTGATGAAATCCTTGAAGGAAGAGTTAAAACTTTACACCCTATTATCCATGCAGGGATCTTAGCAAAAGATAAAAAATCTATTGAGTCACTAAAAAATTCAAATTATTCACTAATCGACTTAGTAGCAGTTAATCTCTACCCCTTTGAATCAACAATATCTAAGGCTAACTGTAAATATAAAGATGCAATTGAGAATATAGATATTGGCGGACCTACAATGCTAAGAGCAGCAGCAAAAAATCATGCGAGAGTGACTGTAGTTACGGACCCTAAGGACTATAAAGATGTCATAAAGGAGATTGATGCAAATAATCAAACGACCATTAAGACAAGGCGTAAACTAGCTATTAAAGTATTCCAAAAAATTTCAGAATATGATTCGATGATTCATCATTACCTAGTTAATCAGGAAGATAGTGAAGAGTTTACCCTGCCATCAAAGATTAATATTACATTAGAAAAGATTAACGACTTAAGGTACGGCGAAAATCCACATCAAAATGCTAGCCTATATGATATAAAGTTCCCTGAAAAAGATGGTTTTAACTTTGAACAATTAGCGGGGAAAGATTTGTCATATAATAATTTAGTTGATACAGAGAGCGCACTTTCATGTGTTAATCAATTTAAAGAACCTTCATGTGTTATTGTTAAACATGCAAATCCTTGCGGAGTATCTGAATCTAAAAATATCATGACAGCATATAATAATGCATATGCTACAGATCCAATCTCAGCTTTTGGTGGGATAATTGCATTTAATAAAACTGTAGATGAAAAGATTCTAAAGAAGATTATAAATCAGCAATTTGTTGAGGTTATAGTTGCACCTGCCTATAATATTAAATGCATGGAAATTATTAAATCTAAACCAAATATAAGATTACTAAAAGTTGATAAAACTAATAAAAATATCTCTAAGCTAGATATGAAGTCATTACAAAGTAAATTTTTAATTCAAGAAAATGATAATAAAAAGGTGACCTCTAAACAATTAAAAATGGTGACAGTAAAAAAACCATCAAAAAAAGAAATTGATGACCTATTGTTTGCATTTAAAGTCGCAAGATATGTAAAATCGAATGCTATTGTTTTTGTAAAAAACAAAAAAACTCTTGGAATAGGTGCAGGCCAGATGAGTAGGATTGATTCTACTAATATTGCCAAAACAAAAGCAAAAAAACATGGATTATCACTCAAAGGTTGCGTAATGGCATCAGAAGCTTTTTTTCCATTCAGAGATAATATTGATTTAGCTAAAAAGATTGGTGTTTCCAGCATTATACAGCCAGGCGGTTCTATTAAAGATAAAGAAATAATATCTATTGCTGATAAACATGGTATTTCAATGGTTCTTAGCGGCGTTAGAGTATTTAAACATTAAAATATGAAACAGAATATACTTGTGATAGGTCAAGGTGGACGCGAACATGCGATTGCATGGAAAGTTTCTAAGTCTCCAAAAGTACAAAAAGTTTTTGTTTGCCCGGGTAATGCAGGTACAGCATTAGAAAATAATATAGAAAATATTTACATTGATATTTCTGATACAAATAGCCTAATTGAATTTGTTCAAAAAAATAATATTGTATTAACAATAGTTGGACCGGAAGGTCCGTTGGTAGAAGGAATTGTTAATAAGTTTTCTGAATATGGCCTGAAAGTTTTTGGCCCAACAAAAGAATATGCCCTCCTAGAAGGCTCAAAAGTTTTCTCCAAAGAGTTCATGGAAAATTATGGTATACCAACATCTAAATATAAAAGATTTTCTAATAAAGATAAGGCCAAATCATATATAAGCTCTAAGAAACATCCTATAGTCATAAAAGCTGATGGGCTGGCAGCAGGAAAAGGAGTTGTTGTATCTTCATCGCTAGAAGAGTCAAATGATGCAATAGATAAATTATTAAATGCCGATCATTCAGATTTTATTGTAGTAGAAGAATTTTTAAGTGGGCAAGAACTATCGGCCATTTATGTATGTAATTTTAAGGGATGTACATATGAAATAGGCCTCCCTTGGACAAAAGACTATAAATCACGTGACGAATACAATGCTGGTCCAAATACAGGTGGTATGGGGGCTGTAAGCCATCCATTATGCTATGAACATAAGAATGAAATATATAAGCTGTATCTAGATATTGAAAAGATTATGGTTAAAACTATAAATGGAATCAATGAATATAATAAGAAATCTAATACACAGTATTTAGGTTTTCTTTATATAGGATTAATGATAGATAGCGCTAATAAAATCAAAGTTCTAGAATATAATTGCCGTATGGGTGATCCTGAAACACAAAATCTAATGCTCACTTTAGAAAATAAAGGGCTAGATTTTTTAGATATGATTCTCAATGAACCTGTAATTAATATACAGGATTTAAATATTCAGGACTTTGATCAAGATAAAAAAGGTTACTGCTGCACAATTGTCCTGGCATCCAAAGGTTACCCTGAATCATATAAGAAAGGTTTTTACTTAGATACTGAAGATATTATACAAACACAAAATATTAAAATTTTTCATGCTGGAACAATATTGGATGATAATAAAATATGCACAACAGGTGGAAGAATTCTTACAATAAATGTTTATGCTAAAGACAAGGAGCAGGCAATAGACATAGCATATGCAAACATAAAGAAAATTAAGATATTTGAAGACAAGGATATGACTATTGAAAATAATAGCTTAGTTTTTTTTAGAGAAGATATAGGAAGCTAACTATCTCTTCATCGAGTCAAAGAACTCAGAATTAGTTTTAGTTGACTGAAGTTTATTAAGCATAAACTCCATTGCATCTAGTTCGTCCATTGAGTGAAGAACTTTTCTTAATATCCATATTTTTTGTAATTCATCAGGTGTAGTTAACAACTCTTCTCTTCTGGTTCCTGAGCGATTGATATTAATAGCTGGATATATTCTTTTTTCAGCAATTCTTCTATCAAGGTGCACTTCCATATTGCCTGTTCCCTTGAATTCCTCATAAATAACTTCATCCATTTTAGAACCTGTATCAATAAGAGCAGTGGCTAATATCGTTAAGCTTCCGCCTTCTTCAATATTTCGTGCTGCACCAAAAAATCTTTTTGGTTTAGTCAATGAATTTGCATCAACACCACCCGATAATACTTTTCCTGAAGAAGGGGCAATTGTATTGTATGCTCTCGCTAATCTTGTAATTGAGTCAAGAAGTATTATTACATCTTTTTTATGTTCAACTAGACGTTTAGCTTTCTCTATTACCATTTCTGCTACTTGTACATGCCTATGAGCAGGCTCATCAAATGTACTTGCTACAACTTCACCTCGTACCATACGGGACATTTCAGTTACCTCCTCAGGTCTTTCATCTATTAATAAAACTATTAAAATAGAATCAGGATTATTAGCTATCAAACTTTGTGCGATCTGTTGAAGCATAATTGTTTTACCAGCTTTAGGTGGTGAAATAATCAAACCCCTTTGTCCTTTGCCAATAGGTGCAGCAATATCAACCAATCGTCCAGACATATCTTCTTTGCTTCCATTGCCACATTCAAGCCTAAGTCTTTCATTTGCATGCAAAGGCGTTAAATTCTCAAATAATATTTTGTGTTTAGAATTTTCAGTAGAATCAAAATTTACATTATCAACTTTTAGTAAGGCAAAATATCTTTCACCTTCTTTTGGAGGTCTGATCTTGCCTTCAACAGTATCACCAGTACGTAGTGAAAATTTACGAATTTGACTAGGAGACACATATATGTCGTCAGGGCCTGCTAGGTAAGAACTACTAGCATTCCTTAAAAATCCAAAACCATCCTGTAATATCTCTAATACTCCTCCAGCAGATATATCTTCTCCACTAGACGAATGATTCTTTAAGATGGTAAATATTACATCTTGTTTTCTTAACCTACCGACGTTCTCGGCACCCATTTTTTCTGCTATAGCAACTAGTTCTTGTATTGGCTTTTCTTTTAATTCAGTTAGGTTCATATTATTTTTATTGGTTTGTTAGAATTGATTATTTTGAAAATATTTATTTTTATACTTTATAACTGGTACTCAATGAGTTATAAATTCTCATTTAAAAAATTTGTTAGCTCAGATTTAGTTAAAACTCCTACAGATGTAGCAGTTAACTCACCACTCTTAAAAATCATTATTGTGGGTATTCCTCTTATTCCATATTTTGGTGCTGTAGCAGGGTTTTCATCAATATTAATTTTAGTAAATTTTACTTTACCTTCAAATTCAGGAGCCACATCATCTATGATTGGTCCCAACACTTTACAGGGCCCACACCACTCTGCCCAAAAATCTATTAAGACTGGAATCTCAGATTTTAAAACTTCAGTTTCAAAACTATCATCTGTAATATTAAGTACTAAACTCATTATAAATCTTCCTCTAAATTTTATTTATATATTTTGAATTGAGTTGTGATTTGCCTACGAATATTAATATATTAATCTCTTTCACTAATAAGTCAAGCATTATTAAGTTTACTGATTAAGGTTAAACTTCTTCAATTCTAAATTAAATCCATTACTACTATTCGAAAGTATAATACATGATGCGCCACCTTGAGTTCGTGTTTTACCAGCAGCTCCAGGATTTACTATATATGGCTTTTTAGTCATATCAAGAGTGTGGTGGTGAGTATGACCATAAACAATAATTAACGCTTCAGGATATGCTCTTCTAAGAGAGTCATGGTAATCAGGGTAATGTTTGTGCCCATGTGTTACTACGATATTACCAATAGAGGTGGTTATAATTTCCACATCATTAAGTTCAGTATAATCATCATTATTACCATTTACTGCATATAATTTTTTAGACATGAGTTTAATATTTGTTAGTATTTCATGATCTAAAATATCACCTGCATGTATAACATAATCATCTTTATTTATAAGGTTATAAATCAATGGGTTCAAGTAAGAATGAGTATCCGAGAGTATTATTATTCTAAAAAAATTATTTTTAATGGTGTGAGTGTTTAATTTCATCAAGAGTTAAGCAGTTAATTTAATAGTAGAATAAGATGCTAAAAAATTGTTGCACCAAAGACTTTAATTGACTCGTCTTCAATACCTAACACCAATCTACCCAGATATTCACCTTCTACCTCAGAACTTGTTTGTTTAAATAAAACAGTGACATGTTCGTTTCGTCTCAGGCATCCAAAAAATACTCTCTCTTGCGATAGGCTAGTGAGCATCTTATTTGCAGCCCATTGTTTACCTATTTCAACTTCATTTGCTCCAAAAAGCATTTCTTTTGAGAAATGTTTTGTGAAACCACCATAGTCTTTTTTATTAGATGATTCCACAAGCCCATTCCATATAGGATTAGCAATCTTTAAGATTTCTTCATCCGTCATTTCAACTAGATTCATACGATAACTCGCTTATTAAATAATATGAAATTATTTATGCTTTTTGCTCACCATCAACTTCTTCGTCGATAAGGTGATAAAGCGGAGCTTTTTCTAGTTCAAATTTGCCAGTTTTTGGATCACGTCTTGAAACAGTTAAGCAATGCCAATTCTCATCATCTAGCTTTAAGAAGTCGCCTCTATAATAATATCCAGGCCAACGTGTTTCTTCGCGAAATATTGTATGTTCAGCAACACACTGTGAAACTAATGCGCGATGCTTTAATTCCCACGCTCTCATTAGTTGATGTAAATCTTCAGCACCAACATGTTCTAAATCTTCTTCTAAAATTCCAAGAAGTTCTATTCCACGTTTTAAACCTGCTCCGTTAGTCATGTAGTTAGTACCAATACCACCAACATACTCATCCATTATTTTTTGAAGTCGTTGCAGACCTTGGATTGGTAACAAATAACTTGGAGAAACTGTTCCAGCAGTTATTTCATTACGACCGACTGTGTAGTTTTCAAGAGGCTTGTAAATAACTTCTTTTAGTTTTTCACACTGGCCATCAGTAACGGTTATACCATTGGCACGACCATCATTAATATATTGCACAGCAGCTTTAGCACATAGTCTACCTTCAGTAAATGAACCTGATGAAAACGCATGAGCTGTTCCGCCGGCAGCATCACCTGCTGCAAAGAGACCATCAATAGTCATCATTCTGTTATAACCCCAGAAGTATTCTGGTATGCCACCAGAAACATCTTCTGGCCCACTGACCCAAGCACCTGAACATGTTGCATGAGAACCCATTACATATGGTTCTGATGTGGTTAGTTCTGGATTTTGATACTTAGGATCTATGTCCTGAGATGCCCATACGACTGCTTGACCTACGGTCATTCCTAGAAAATTTTCCCATCCAATAGTTTCTAAATGTGGGTCTTGGAATGCTTCCATTGTCACCATATAAATTGGCCCTCTACCAGCCATTGTCTCTTGGATAAAAGCATGATTACGCAAACATGTTGGTGTTGGTATATGATCTATATTCTCTCCCACCATTTCTTTCGTTTGGTCATACCAAGTTTTTTCATAGTTATCACCATTAGCATTTTGCGTATATGTTTTCAGATGTAAGAAATATGCTCCTACTGGACCATAACCATCTTTAAATCTAGTTAGTACAATACGGTTCTCCATTTGCGTCATTTTAGCACCAACCGCTATTGGTAAAGCATATGCAGAACCATTACTCCATGGCGCATACCAAGTACGACCCATACCTTCACCTACTGAACGTGGCTTGAAAATATGAGATGCCCCGCCTGCTGCACATATAACTGCTTTAGCACGGAATACATAATGATCACCTGTGCGCATATTGAAACCTGTCGCACCACCAATTCTATTATCATTAGTTTCATCCATTAAAAGGTGAGTGATCATGACACGGTTATAAATTTTATCTGCAGATTTTTTGGCAGCTTCAGCTACTATAGGCTTGTAACTCTCACCATGAATCATGATCTGCCATTTACCTTCTCTCTGATATTGCCCTGTCTTTTCATTACGCATAAGTGGTAAACCCCACTCTTCAAACATATGGACACATGAATCTACATGACGAGCCATGTCGTAGGCTAAATCCTCACGTACCATTCCCATTAAGTCATTACGTGCATATCTTACATGATCTTCAGGTTGGTTCTCATCCCATTGCATACCCATGTAACAGTTGATAGCATATAGACCTTGAGCAACAGCCCCACTTCTATCGATATTAGCTTTTTCTGCACAGATAATTTTCATATCACGGCCCCAATATCTAGATTCAAATGTCGCGCCTGTTCCAGCCATACCACCGCCAACAACTAAAATATCGCAGTCTTCATAATGTGTTTTAAATTTAGCCATTAGTAGTACACTCCTTGTTTTAATTTACCAATTTTTTCCATTAAAGGAATACCTGTATCTGATACAGGAACTTTCCCAGTTTTTAAGTAAGTTGGCTCACCATATAGTTTATTATTGGCATGCGCATCTTTGTTAGGCACATCTTTGTCAGCTAAATGAGGAATATGTTTCCCCCATGGTTTAGTTGTAATTGGAGATACGAAGCTCTTCATATGCCCATTTCTAAATTTAATTTTCCAGCTTATTACTCCCTTTTCTTCTTCACGAAGAACACGAACTTTATGTCCCATTGGAGCAAAATCTGCATATCCTCGAACATCAATAGCATTCTGTGGACATGCTTTTACACAAGAATAACATTCCCAGCAAAAGTTAGGTTCAATGTTTACAGCACGACGAATAAGTTTATCGATATGCATAATATCTGAAGGACAGATATCTACGCAATGCCCGCATCCATCGCATCTGGTCATATATACAAAAGTTGACATAATATTTCTCCGTTAATCTCTATTTTTAATTCTTTAATAATTCTGTGGTTCTGAACGCTTAATTCCTAGACCAAACTGTTTTGGTAAATCTGCTGGTGCAGGTAGATCATCTCTTGAACCATCAGCTTCAGCTAAATGTTTTTGGATGGCAGCACCTGGTTTATAAAACATATGCGCAAACTTAGACCAATATACTCCACCAAATAATATTACATTTGAAATTATAAACATAACAAAAAATAATGTAGCAAAGCCTATTGAATTAGCTGATTGGAAATATGACCATAATAAACCCAGTGTTGATGTACCTACTAGTGAAAGTACAAATAAATCTGCAAAAACAATTCTGCTCCAGCTGTTGCCTTCTGCTCTGACATCTACTCTCTGTATGAACCAAAACCAATATCCACCTACGCATGTCATTATTGCGCCGATATGCCATAACATTGGATAAATTGTTGAAGTGGTAGATGTATTAAAAATCATAACTGCCGATGCTACCCAAAAAATAATTGTCCCATACATTCCTAAGAGATGAGTGATTCTTCTTGTTACACCACAAAATTCTGCAGAAGTTGCAACATCATGAGCTAGTGTTTTCACGACAATTGACACTTTTTCGCCTGTACTTACAGAGTTTGTCGCAGCTAATTTCATTTTTTTTGCATTTTGGAAAAAGAACTTAACATTCTTTTTATGCATCATATCCAAAATCACACCACCAATAGTAAATACAACCATAAGAATTAAAAATCCTTGAATAGCATAAGACGGTATGTTCAGTACATTTTCAGCAAATGGGTTAGTTGTTATCATAATTTCTCCGGATTTAATTTAGGTTTGTATAGCTTTGCTTCTTTCTGTTGATTTGATTGATTCTTCAGTGACTTTCAATTGAATGGGTAGAGATATCTTATCACTTACTGTAATTATTTTAGTTCTATGCGTTACAGAATTTCCAGTTATACTTTTAGCTGATTGCGACATAATCTCTCCATTGTTTATCACTTGTTGAAAAAGATTATAATATATTCTTTATCCGTTTGGAATGTATTATTAGCAAATAAGTATATTCTTTTTAACCATATAAACTATATGGATTGATAGTACTTCATTAATATTTCAGCAACCTCTTTTCTTGCAAACTCAGGAGGTAATTCCTGCCCATTTGACAGCATTTCTCTGACTTTGGTGCCAGATAGAAGAACAAAGTCGTCTTTTGAGTGATCCTTAGCATCTCTCATCATCACAACCTTGTTAAGTTTCTTTGAAAATGCAGTATGGTCAGCAGAGAATATCTGCAATTTCAGAGAATTCTTAACTACATCAAGTTCAAATGCTTCTTGAGCTTCGAATGGACCATAATAATCACCTACTCCAGCATGATCTCTTCCTACTATTAAATGTGAACAACCACAGTTTTGCCTGAAAACAGCATGTAATAATGCTTCTCTAGGTCCTGCATAAAGCATATCAAACCCAAAACCTGAAATTATGACGGTATTTTCTGGAAAATATATCTCAACCATTTTAGCTATAGCTGAGTTTCTAATATCTCCCGGTATGTCTCCTTTTTTTAATTTCCCTAAAGTCATATGAATTAAAACACCGTCAGCTTCAAGTCTTTCTAAAGCCATTTTGCAAAGTTCCTCATGAGCTCTATGCATTGGATTCCTAGTTTGAAAAGCAACAGCTTTAGACCAACCAGCTTTTATAAGCATTTCTCTGATCTCAGGAGCAGTTGCAAATGTGCCAGGAAATTCATTTGGGAAGTAACTAAAGTTTAGCACCTTAATATCGCCAGAGACCAAGGTATTGCCAAGGCTTAAAAAATTTGCAACTCCTGGATGTTCAGTGTCAATAGTTCCAAATATTTTTTCAGCCATATCTTTGATTTCATCATCACTAAATTTCTCAATCGCAGAAACTTGTTGTGTAGCCATTACTGGATTGCCGTCCATATTTGGATCTAAAAGTGCTACTTCATCACCTATTTTTATATTGCTTGAGTCCTTGGTGAGATTGATTATAGGTATTGGCCAAAATAAGCCGTCGGTTGTTAACATATCATTTGCAACACTAATTGCGTTTTTTTTGTCCATGAATCCAGATAATGGAGTAAAGTATCCTGCTCCCAACATAACTACATTTGCAGCAGCTGCGGAGTTTAACAGAAGTTTCTTCATGTCGTTAGAACTACTAATCAGACTTTCTCTTTGAATAGAATCTTCAATAAATAAGGGGTTTAACGTGCTTGAGCCATGTGGTGCTATCAAATTTTTCATAAAATATCCATGATTATATTATTTAATTCCCATTGATGATTAGGAAGACTAATACTATAATCTACGTTGCTTAAATGGTCAAAGGACTTTTAACGTTGTAAAGCAACGATGTGGGTTAAAAATATCATATGTTAAATACATATTAGTTAGGAAGAATAAATCATGGAACAAATTCTAGAAATAAGAGATGGATGTAGTACTCCAGTACAATTACTAAAAAGCAAAGCATTTTCACAGTACTTGGATATTTATAAAAAACAGTTTATAAAAGAATTAAAAAATCGTGAGAATACAGACCTTAAAGATGATGTCTTGCATAAGATTGATTATATTAATGGTATAGATGCAAATACATTTATATCTATCATAGATGGAGAAACTCCTTTCTCAGGTGACGAGTTAAAATCTCATAGAGATTCGGTTAAGTTTATTGATGGAGCGTTTCATCATTATAGAACGAAATCTTATACCAGACTCGTTAGACTTCATAATGAGATATTAGAAGAAGGTACAGATGCTGAAATGATAAAAGATAATGTATCTTTAAAAGCTGATAAACTTTCTGAACTAATTCTTGAAACAAGAAGGATCCTTCTTATTCGTGCTGGTCTTGGAGATGGTGTAAGAAGATCAAAAGGGTTGGAATGTCATCCTAATGTTGCTGTTGGTGAAATCTCGGGGCACTTTGTGAACTTACCAGGTGATTACTCAAGCCTGAGTAAGGTTCCTATGACAACAGCCGCTGATATGAGAACAGGTGTTTATTATACTACTCATGCAAATAAAAGGGCTTTTCCTTTTTATGCGCTAGATCACAACCCATTTAACAACGATAAGTTCAAACCGGAAGACTATGTAGCCATTCCTTTTGAAGTAGGTGCTTGGAATATTCTGTGTTACATACATAAGTCAAGGGGTTGCGTTGAGATGGAACCTGGATTATTAAATCTATTTCCATTTTCTAATGTAAAAAATATTACAGATAAACAACCAGATGGAATCTTTATATTTGGTTGTCCTAACTCAGACATGGAAGATTTGGGATATTTTCATGATAAAGAAAACAATATGTTGGTGGGTTTGATACCTAACCTAGATGATTGTAAATATTTTGGATATGGCAAGAAGCCAATCTTAACACTACATAATGTTTTATGTATTCTTAATGGAGATTTACCACTTCACTGTGGAGCCACAAGATATGTCGTTAGATTTGATGAAAAAACAAATGAACCTTATATCTTTGACTCATTCATTAAAGCAGATGATATGGGAAGAGCAAAACTAGAAAAAAATGATGAAGATGAAGTCCCTTATTTTTATGGCACAGAAACTGGTGCATTTGCTTGCTTAGACGGTTTTAGTGAACATGCAAAAATGCAAATGGAAGGTCGTGAGATTGGGTATAACAAACATTCTGGAACCAATGCGAGACAAATTGTGCCAGTGACAGAATATTCTGAAATCTCTACAGGATCAGAACTTGATATAATTTTATATCTTAACAATTATGAATTAATTGCTCCTGGTGATTCATGCATGAAAACAGATATGAGTCCTGATGAAGCACTAGAACATTTTAGAAGTGGGTCTAGAGTAGCTGCAGGTAGCACGCAAACTCATCGCGGAGATGTTGAGATTAGTTATTGGGCTAATCCATTCCCATTACTAAAAGATAAAGAATGGAAAGATCTACCTCAACATGTTGATTTATGTCAACGATTTGAAAAAATAGAAAAAAGATTTTGGAATAATTTCAAATCACGTTCAGATAAAGGTCAAATGAAAATAGGTCTAGCTCACAGCATGTTAATGGCTGGTGTATACAAAGACAGTAGCGATGATTTACTTAAAAAATGTGGCTTCAATGATAGAGATATGGTTGAACATGAAGGTCCAGAGCGTGCTGCACATGACATGATTGAGTTAATCAAAAATACAGCCATCGAGAAACGTAAAGCAAATGGCGACATGAGTTTAAAAGAAGTAGATGTAACTGTCGCAACAATAGGTGATAGTCGAACTGGTAAATCAGAAATGGCTGAAAAAATGGAAGGGGTTCTTAACATGAGTCTTATCTAAAGGCTCGTATTCAAAAGTATTTAAGCTTTAGTTCGAAGAAAATCGAGCTGAGCTTGCTCTTTATCGTATTGTGTTGCTTCTCTAACATCTAAAATTTTAATTTTATATAGTAGCGACTTACCAGCAAGGTAATGATTTCCGTCCAAGACGATTGCTTTATCATTAATTTCTGTAACTTTAAAATCTTTTGTATCTCCTGACTTACTCACAAACGCAATAGTTTCATCTACCTTTCTGAATTCCTCGGGGACATTTGAGAGCTTATCTTTAATGACTAATGATGGATCATATTCACCAAAACCATCACTAGAAGAGACTTTAATCTCTATCTCATCACCTGCAATCTTACCTTCAAGGGAGTTTTCAATGATAGGGAGTAGCTTTTTTCCTTCACCATGAATATGTGTGACAGGGTTATCTACTTTTTCAAGAAGCTCAGATTTATCATCATATAGCTCATAAGTTAATACAACAAACATGTCTTTAGTAATTTTAATAGAATCCATACATATCCTTAAATAGTTTGTTCTATATTAATATTGTATAATAAATTTAACAATAGCTGACTGGATACAAATTTTGATGCAAAAATTAGGTAAAATCATAATATTAGGTGGTACTGGATTCATTGGTTCTCAATTATCTGCCAAATTATCTCCTCTATGCGACCATATTTGTGTGCTTACGAGAAATACTGACACCAATAAAAATTTAAAGTTAATACCTAATCTTGAAATTATTCAAACAAATATATTGGAGCAAAGAAATTTAAATACTATATTTACAGGCTCTGATGTAGTTATAAATACTATAGGTATTCTTAATGAGTTTAATGAAGACAATACCTTCGAAATTATGCACTTTGAATTAACCAAAAAAATATCTAGTGCTATAAAACATAATAAAATCAAGCGCTATTTACATATTAGTTCTCTTAACGCAGATCCCAAAGCTACAAGCCGATACTTAATTACAAAAGGCCTTGCAGAAAATTATATTCAGTCTGAAACAAATAATTTTTGTAATACGACAATCTTCAGGCCTTCTATTGTATTCGGAGAAGCGGACTCATTTTTTAATAAATTTTCAACAATTCTTAAGTACTCGCCAGTATTCCCTCTTGCATGTCCAAATTCAAAATTTATGCCTATCTATGTTAATGAGTTGACTGATTTTATGATGGATACAATTAAAGACAATAAAACATATGGTCAAAAAATTGATGTCACCGGACCTAATGAATATACATTTAGGCAACTAATAGATATTACATTAAAGGCATTAAAAATTAGAAGACTAATTATTCCACTGAACTATACATTATCAAAGCTACAAGCTGCTATCTTTCAACGACTACCTGGAAAGTTATTTACAATAGATAATTTTTTATCTTTACAAATAGATAGTTGTAGTAAAGAAGGTTTTAAAGGTAAGTTATCTCTGGAAGATATAGTTCCAGGTTATTTGAATTTTTCATCAAAACAAAAACATTTTGAAAATCTTAGAAAAAAATCAGGCAGAAGTGAATGAAAATTTATTTAGTTGGTGGCGCCGTAAGAGATAAATTACTGGGCATACCAGTTAAAGACCGTGATTGGGTTGTTGTTGGCTCAACTCCTGATGAAATGAAGAAGAAAGGTTTTAAACAAGTTGGCAAAGATTTTCCAGTATTTATAAATCCTAAAACAGGTGAAGAATATGCACTTGCAAGAACTGAAAGAAAATCAGGTCATGGGTATACGGGTTTTGAATTTGACACTAATTCCAATGTTACATTAGAAGAGGATTTAGCTAGAAGAGATTTAACTATTAATGCAATAGCTCAAGATGAAGATGGGAACCTTATTGATCCATTTAATGGACAAGAAGATATTAAAAATAAAAAACTAAGACATGTCTCTGATGCATTTTCTGAAGATCCTCTAAGAGTTCTCAGGGTTGCAAGGTTCTATGCAAAATTTGGTGACTTTATAGTTGTTCCAGAAACAGTTGATAAAATAAAAGAGATTGTTGAGAGTGGAGAACTTGAGTACCTAACACCTGAGAGAAAATGGCTTGAAATATATAAAACTGGTATAGACTTAGAGCTTTTTTTTAAGTTTTCAGTTACTCATGGTATTCGAGATATATTATTCCCACAGCTTCTAGATTCAGCTCAGTATAAGAGTGTAGGTTTAGCAACGGGTGCAACAAAAATTGAAGAAATTTCAGTCATTATATATGAGTGGATAAAATCTCATGAAGCAATTGAACCTTTTTGTAAAAATCTCAATGTTCCAAATGAATATAAAGATTTGATATTACTATTTTCAAATTGTGCTTCAGAATTTCAGACCTATCAGCCAAATAGTCCTGAGGAATATGATAAACTTTTATCTCTTATAAAGAAAATAGATATTCGGAAAAAAGATAGGTTACATTCATTTATGCGATGTACATGTAGTGATTTTTATTCGGATTTAATGTCCAAAAAAGAATTAACTGAGGTATCTGACGATCATAAATATATATATAATCGTATAAGTTTTTTTATAGATCTAATTAAGAACATAAATAACTTTAAACTAAGCGATGAAGATCAAAAAAAGCCTGGTCTTGAAATTAAAAAAATTATTGAAAATGCGCATAGAGAAATTGCGCAAGATGCGATAAGAAAATTCTTAAATAAATCCAATTAAAGCCACACCTAAAATTAATCTATAAATAATATAGGGAGTGAATGATATTTTATTTATAGTTGATATAAATAAATGAATAGTAATATATGAAAATACGAAAGATAAAAACATTCCTAATAAATGTTCATTTAAAATTTCAACATTCCCAATCTTATATAACTGCATTGACTGATATACAGTTGCCATAAAAATAGCAGGCATAGACAATAAAAAGGCAATCTTAATAGAGTCTTCTCTACTGAAGTTTACTAATAACGCTGCCGTAATTACAATACCAGATCTAGAAACGCCCGGTATTATAGCTAATGTCTGCATTAAACCAATAAAGATAATGGTGAAAATACTAATATTCGTCAGTTTAGTTATTTCATCTTTCTTTTTAGAATCAGCTAAATATAAAATAACTGCAAACAATATGGTCATTAAAGCAATCGAGCTAATAGAACGCATATTGATAGAGACCATATCAATAAATAGTAAACCTATAATAGGTAATGGG